>NZ_KV835611.1:178507-214190 GCF_001838065.1 Neisseria sp. HMSC078C12
ACGCTTTTCACGCAGCCGCCGCAGGTCATGCCTTCGATGTTTAATGTGATGGTTTGCATAGGGTTTCCTTTCTGTTGGAATGAGGCTGAGGTTTTAAAGCCCGTTGCAGCCAAAGCTTTCAGGTAACCTAAAATGATGGGTCTGCTCTTGCTTTCCCGCTAAGTGCCGCCACTATAAAGCTTTACCCGAAGTAAAGGTCAAGCATCATGATGAACATCAGCCAGGCCGCGGCCGAGAGCGGCCTTTCCGCCAAACAAATCCGCGACTACGAAAAGCACGGCCTAATCGCCCCGGCCGCGCGCAGCGAAGCGGGCTACCGCCGCTACGGACAGGCCGACCTTGTCCGGTTGCGCTTTATCCGCCATGCGCGGGAAGTGGGCTTTTCGCTGCCGCAGATCGGGCAGCTTTTGAGCCTGCAACACAACCCGCAGCGTACCAGCCGCGAAGTGAAAACGCTCACCGCGCGGCACATCGCCGAGCTGGAAGCCAAAATCGAACGCTTGCAGGGCATGGTGGCCGAGCTGCAACGTTGGCACGATGCCTGCACGGGAGACGACTGCCCGGATTGTGCGATTTTGGCCGGGCTGGAGGAGCGTTAGGCAGCTTGGGCAGAATAGAAACAGGCTACCTGAAAAGTTTCAGGTAGCCTTAGTCGGCCGCTAACGGTTTGGTACAGGCCTCGTCGTAATACGGCAGCCACTTGCCGCCGCTTGGCTTCAGATATGCGCGAAAACTTTTGTTTACCCGTGTGGCGGTGTAATCCAAATAATGGCAAAAAGTAAGTTATCAAGAGACAGAGGCCGTCTGAAGCGTTTCAGACGGCCTTTTCAAAATACGCTTATCGGTTACAAAGCCACATCGTAGCCGCCGTCTTCTACGGCATCAATCAGCACGTCGGCATCTGTCTTGCTTTCATCGAAAGTAATCACGGCATTTTTGTTTTCCAAGCTGACTTCTGCTTTTTCCACGCCTTCTACGCCTTCCAAAAGACGGGTTACGCTTTTCACGCAGCCGCCGCAGGTCATGCCGTCGATATTGAGGGTAACAGTTTGCATTTGTATTTCCTTTCATTCAAACAAATATGGTTGCCAAATACTTTACTCCTTACGCAAACAGCTTGCAAATTCTTCATTAAAGCCGTCTGAAAAATGCAGATAGGCGTACAATAACGACCTTTGCTTCATCAAACGGACATAATAATGACTTCAACATTCAAACAATGGGTTAGCGTATGCGCGCTGGCGGTGGGTGCGTTTATTTTCAATACCACCGAATACATTCCGATTGCGCTTTTGAGCGACATCGGTCAAAGCTTTGGCAAAGCGGCAACGGAAGTGGGCATGATGATTACGGTGTATGCGTGGATTGTTGCGCTCCTATCGCTGCCGCTGATGCTGATGACGAAAAACATCGAACGGCGCAAATTATTGCTGATGCTGTTTGCACTGTTTGCGCTGTTTCACGCGCTGTCGTTCTTTTCTTGGAACTTCAACATCCTCTTGGTCAGCCGTATCGGGATTGCGCTGACACACGCGGTCTTTTGGTCGATTACGGCTTCTTTGGCGGTACGGCTTGCGCCCACCGGCAAAACCAATCAGGCTTTGGGCTTGCTTAGTACGGGTACGGTTTTGGCGATGGTGTTGGGCATTCCGCTGGGGCGCGTGGTCGGGCAATACTTCGGCTGGCAGCTCAGCTTCCTGCTGATTGGTGTCTGCGCCGCCGGCGTAATGCTGGTGTTGGCCAAAAACCTGCCTGCTTTACCCAGCCAGAATACCGGTTCTTTAAGCAGCCTGCCGAGTTTGTTCAAACGCCGCAACCTGATGCTGCTTTATGCCATGACGGTGTTGATTATTACAGCCCATTTCACGGCATACAGCTATATCGAGCCTTTTGTGTTGCAAGTTGGCGGATTTAAGGCTGAACAAGTTACCATCGTTTTGAGCCTGTACGGTTTGGCAGGATTTGCCGCGTCTTATCTGTTCGGCAAATGGTTTGCCAAAGCGCAACGTTTGTTTATGCTCGGCGCAGTGGCGGTCATCCTGCTTTCCGCCCTACTGCTTCTGCCGCTTGCCTCTTTCCCGTATGCGGTATATGCGCTGGTGTTTATTTGGGGTGTGGCCATCGTCATCGTCAGCTTGGGCATGGTCTCAAAAGTATTGTCGTTTGCTTCTGATGCGACAGATGTGGCCAACTCGATTTATTCAGGTTTGTACAATGTCGGTATCGGCGGCGGTGCGCTTTTGGGGCATTACGTGACCACTTGGTTCGGCCTTTCCAATATCGGCATTGCAGGCGCGCTCTTGGCTGCGGCCGCTTTGGCCGTGTGCAGCCTGCTGGTTAAAGCACAAGACAACCCGACACAAAACGTTTAAAATCCAATCACTTTCCTAATCGAACGGACAAACAGCCTTCCTGCTGCTTGTCCGTTTTTTATTTTATTTTAAAAAATAATTTACAATTTATTTACACTACATTAAATTACAAATATACTGTCGCTGTCAGGCCGTCTGAAAACGGCCGGCACAAGCGTAAAAGAAAAACCAGTAAATTTCAGAGGAACATTCTATGGATCTGCACGCAAAGGACAAAACCCAGCATCCGGAAAACGTCGAGCTGCTCAGTGCACAAAAGCCGATTACCGACTTTAAAGGCCTGCTGACCACCATCATTTCCGCCGTCGTCTGTTTAGGCATTTACAGCATCCTGCCTTACAGCCCCGACGCCAACAAAGGCATTGCGTTGTTGATTTTCGTTGCCGCGCTTTGGTTTACCGAAGCCGTCCACATCACGGTAACCGCATTGATGGTGCCGATTCTCGCCGTCGTACTCGGCTTCCCCGACATGGACATCAAAAAGGCGATGGCGGGCTTTGCCGATCCGACGATTTACATCTTCTTCGGCGGCTTCGCGCTTGCCACCGCACTGCACATGCAGCGCCTCGACCGTAAAATCGCCGTCAGCCTGTTGCGCCTGTCGCGCGGCAATATGAAAGTGGCCGTGTTGATGCTGTTTGCCGTTACCGCCTTCCTGTCCATGTGGATCAGCAATACTGCAACCGCCGCCATGATGCTGCCTTTGGCCATGGGTATGATGAGCCACCTCGATCAAGAAAAAGAGCGCAAAACCTACGTTTTCGTCCTGCTCGGCATCGCCTACTGCGCCAGTATCGGCGGTTTGGGTACCGTGGTCGGTTCTCCGCCAAACATGATTGCCGCCAAAGCGCTGAACTTGGACTTTGTCGGCTGGATGAAGCTCGGCCTGCCGATGATGCTGTTGATTCTGCCGTTAATGCTGTTCTCCATGTACGTCATCCTCAAACCTAATTTGAACGAACGCGTGGAAGTTAAAGAGGAATCTATCCCTTGGACGCTGCACCGCGTGATCGCATTGTTGATTTTCTTGGCTGCCGCCATTGCTTGGGTATTCAGCTCCAAAATCAAAGCAGCATTCGGTATTTCCAACCCCGACACCGTCATTGCCCTGATTGCCGCCGTTGCCGTCGTCGTATTCGGCGTGGCACAATGGAAAGAAGTTGCGCGCAATACCGACTGGGGTGTATTGATGCTCTTCGGCGGCGGTATCAGCTTGAGCGCGTTGCTGCAATCTTCCGGCGCGTCCGAAGCATTGGGTCAACAGGTTGCCTCCACCTTCTCCCATTCTCCTGCATTGCTGGTGATTTTCGTGGTTGCCGCCTTCATCATCTTCCTGACCGAGTTCACCAGTAACACGGCTTCCGCCGCGCTGCTCGTGCCTATTTTCGCCAGCATCGCCACACAAATGGGGCTGCCCGAACAAGTCTTGGTATTCGTTATCGGCATCGGCGCATCTTGCGCGTTCATGCTGCCGGTTGCTACGCCGCCTAACGCGATTGTGTTCGGTACGGGCTTGATTAAACAACGCGAAATGATGAACGTCGGCTTATTGCTGAACGTCCTCTGTATCGTATTGGTTGCGCTGTGGGCTTATTTCGTCCTGATGCCGTAAACCCGTAAACATAGTCCAGGCCGTCTGAAAGAATATTTTTCAGACGGCCTTGAAGTTTGTCGTTCAGACACAATTTAACGAATGATTCAAAACCGGATTCTAACGAAAGGAAACCCATGATTATCCTGCACACCAACAAAGGCGACATCAAAATCGAACTTGACTTCGACAAAGCCCCCGTTACTGCTAAAAACTTCGAGCAATACGTTAAAGACGGCTTCTACGACGGCGTAATCTTCCACCGCGTCATCAAAGGCTTCATGATTCAAGGCGGCGGCATGGATGAAAACATGAACGAAAAAGAAACCCGCGATCCGATTCAAAACGAAGCGTCCAACGGTTTGCCCAACGAAAAATACACCATCGCCATGGCGCGTACTTCCGATCCGCACTCTGCCAGCGCGCAATTTTTCATCAACACTGCCGACAACGCTTTCCTGAACTTCCGTTCTAAAGAGCTGTATGGCAAAACCGTCGTCCAAGACTGGGGCTATGCCGTTTTCGGTAAAGTTGTTGACGGTTTTGATGTGGTCGATGCCATCGAAGGCGTTTCTACCAAACGCCACGGCTACCACGACGATGTACCGACCGAGCCTGTCATCATCACCAAAGCCGAAGTGGTTTAATTGATTTGATTTCCCATAAAAACAGCCTGTCCGAATTTAAAACGGACAGGCTGTTTTTCAATCATTAATGACGATACCTTCACACATCATAAGTACCGACCACGCATGCCGAATCCAACACATGACCCTGCATGGCAAAATGCAGCTCATTAAAGCGGAAACCGCGCGGCAAATCCAAAACGGTATCCAGCGCGTACACAATCAGCTCGTAACGATGGCGGTTGTTCGGTGGCGCCATACCGCCATAAAACGAAGCCTCTTCGATTTCAAATTTACCCAACGCGCTCGCCCAAGTATTCGCACCCTGCGTAAAATCTGTTGCAGAAATGCTTTCATTTTCTTCCACGGAAGTACGTTTCAAATCCGAAATCAACCAATGCGTCCATACGAAACCCGATGCTGAAATGGCATCTTTGTCTTCCAATACCACGGCAAACGATTTTGTTCCCTCCGGCGCATCTTCGATCTCAAAAGGAATCGAATAAGTAGGCATACCGTTCGGGCTGAACTGGCTGCCGCGCTTGCCGTATTTGTCTTCAAATTCGCCGTTGACAATAGCTTTACTGCTGACTTTCATCTTATATCTCCCAATAGTAGGTTTGTTCATTCTAACAAACCCCAAGGCCGTCTGAAAGATACTGCCGTTTTCACTTTCCCGATGTCGCATTTTCAGACGGCCTCAAGCAATATTCGCAATTCGATCAAACACATTTGACATTCCATAGTATAATCCGCCGCATGAAAACTACACAGGATACGCATTATGGATTGGAAAGGTCGTGAACAAAGCCAAAACGTCGAAGATCGCCGCGGAAGCCGTGGCGGCGGCGGTGGCGGCAAAACGCCGGGCATACTCGGCATTATTGTGGTTTTGGTCGGCGCATATTACGGCGTGGATTTGAGCGGTTTGGTTGGCGGCTCATCTTCAATGGGCATTCCTACCCAGCAAGCTACCCGACTCGACAGCCAACAAGAAGCCGAATTGAACGAAATGTCCCGTGTCGTCCTTGCCGAGACGGAAAAAGCATGGAGCAAATATTTCCAACAACACGGCCAACACTACACGCCGACAACCATGGTGTTGTATGAAGGCGGTACGTCCACTGCCTGCGGTACGGGTCAATCTGCCATGGGCCCGTTTTACTGTCCTGGCGACCAAAAAGTTTATTTGGACTTGAGCTTCTACGAAGACATGCGCACCAAGCTCGAATCGGCTAGTGATGCCGCGTTTGCCTACGTTATTGCCCATGAAGTCGGCCATCACGTTCAAAACCTGCTCGGCATTCTGCCTAAAGTCCACAAAATGCAACAGCAAGTCGGCAAAAAAGAGGCCAATGCCCTTTCCGTCAAACTCGAATTGCAGGCCGACTGTTTCGCCGGCATTTGGGGACACTACGCCGTCAACAACAATATCTTCAAAGCCGAAGATATTCAAAAAGCCATGCTGGCCGCCGAATCCGTCGGCGACGACCGCTTGCAAAAACAGGCGCAGGGCTATGTCGTTCCCGACAGCTTTACCCACGGCTCTTCAGAAGCGCGCATGACTTGGCTCAAGCGCGGTTTGGAAAGCGGCGACATCAACCAGTGCAACACTTTCAACAATTGATTCGTCCAAACAACACTGTTCTTTGATGTAACAACAAAAGGCCGTCTGATTTTTTCAGACGGCCTTTTAGCCGTGTTAGAATAAGCCTCATTATTTCCCCTTAAATTTAAAGGAAATCCACATGGCAAATATCGCCCGCGACATTTTCAAAGCCTACGACATCCGAGGCATCGTCGGCAAAACCCTGACTGACGAAGCAGCCTACTTAATCGGCAAAGCCATTGCCACCAAAGCCTCCGAAAAAGGCATTACCCGCATTGCACTCGGCCGCGACGGACGCTTGAGCGGCCCCGGCCTGATGGCGCAGATTCAACGCGGTTTCACAGACAGCGGCATCGACGTCCTCAATGTCGGCATGGTTGCCACCCCTATGCTCTACTTCGCGGCCATCAACGAATGCGGCGGCAGCGGCGTGATGATTACCGGCAGCCACAATCCGCCCGATTACAACGGTTTCAAAATGATGCTCGGTGGCGACACGCTCGCAGGCGAAGCCATTCAAGAACTTTTAGCCATTATTGAAAAAGACGGTTTTGTTGCCGCCGACAAACAAGGTAGCGTAACCGAAAAAGACATCTCCGGCGAATACCACAACAACATCGTCGGCCACATCAAGCTCAAACGCCCGATGAAAATCGTGATTGACGCGGGCAACGGTGTCGGCGGCGCATTTGCAGGCAAACTCTACAAAGGTTTGGGCAATGAAGTGACTGAACTTTTCTGCGAAGTGGACGGCAATTTCCCTAATCACCACCCTGATCCGTCCAAACCGAAAAACCTGCAAGACCTCATCGTCGAGCTCAAAAACGGCGATGCCGAAATCGGCTTGGCATTTGACGGCGATGCCGACCGCTTGGGCGTGGTTACCAAAGACGGCAACATCATCTATCCGGACCGCCAACTGATGCTTTTCGCGCAAGACGTATTGAGCCGCAATCCTAAAGCCAAAGTGATTTTCGACGTCAAATCCACCCGCCTGCTCGCGCCTTGGATTAAAGAACACGGCGGCGATCCTGTGATGGAAAAAACCGGCCACAGCTTCATCAAATCCACCATGAAAAAAACCGGCGCACTGGTTGCCGGCGAAATGAGCGGACACATCTTCTTTAAAGAACGCTGGTTCGGCTTCGACGACGGTATGTATGCCGGCGCACGCCTCTTAGAAATCCTGTCTGCCTTCGACAATCCGTCCGAAGTATTGAACAAGCTGCCGCAAAGCATCTCCACTCCGGAACTCAACATCGACCTGCCCGAAGGCAGCAACGGCCACAAAGTGATTGAAGAGCTGGCTGCCAATGCCAAGTTTGAAGGTGCGACCGAAATCATCACCATCGACGGCTTGCGCGTTGAATTCCCCGACGGCTTCGGCCTGATGCGTGCTTCCAATACCACGCCGATTTTGGTGTTGCGTTTTGAAGCGGATACGCAAGAAGCGATTGAGCGTATTCAAAACCAATTCAAAGCAGTCATTGAAAGCAATCCTGCATTGAAATGGCCGCTGTAAGGGTTTAGGCTAAAACAAAAGGCCGTCTGAAAATTATTTCAGACGGCCTTTAATATTCAATATTGTTATTCCAAAGTTTCAAAAACTAAGAATATCCTGGCTTGTTTATCTGACTTGCGCCAACTGTTGACGCATTTCATCGATAACGGCTTTGTAATCCGGCTTGCCAAAAATCGCCGAACCGGCCACAAACGTATCTGCACCTGCCGCCGCAATTTCAGCAATATTATCTGTCTTCACGCCGCCATCGACTTCCAATGCGACATGGCGGCCGCTTTGCCGTTCATACTCGTCCAACATCTCGCGCACTTTGCGGATTTTCACCAGCGTATTCGGAATAAAGCTTTGCCCGCCAAAGCCCGGGTTGACCGACATCAGCAAAACCATATCCAGTTTGTCCAAAACGTTTTCCAAAATATTGACCGGCGTAGCAGGATTCAATACCAAGCCTGCCTGACAGCCGTATTCTTTAATCAAACCCAAGCTGCGGTCGATGTGGCGGCTGGCTTCCGGATGAAAAGTAATGATATTGGCACCGGCTTTGGCAAACGCATGAATCAAATCATCCACCGGCTCAACCATCAAATGTACATCGACCGGCACGGTTGCATATGGTTTCAAAGCCGCGCAAACCATAGGGCCGAAAGTCAGATTTGGCACATAATGATTGTCCATCACGTCAAAATGAATCAAATCCGCACCGGCGCGGATAACTTCGGCAACCTCTTCACCCAAACGGGCAAAATCAGCGGACAAAATACTGGGGGCGATACGGTAGTCGGTCATGTTTATTCTCCTAAAGTGTGTTCCTTTGTCATTATCGCATTTTTAACCCTATGTTGTATGTCGCCGACAACGTCTCTACCGTCATTTTTATGAATTTACATTTCACATACATTAATGAAACTTAAAATCAAATTGTAAGGCTTTGAAAATAAATTATTTGAATACATACATATGCAGAAAAATCTAACATCATTAACAAAAGTTAACTGCTTTGATACTGCCTTTCACACGCTAATCGGTTATATTTCCAAACCTGATGAAACATTAGGAAAACACCGTGTCTGTCGCACTTTCCCGCTATCCGACTTTTACTTTCTTAGCACTCGCCCTACTCTGTTCCAGCCTGCCTGCCCATGCCGGTCCATTTCTGGCCACTTTGGACGACTTCCACCCAAATTGCGACATTCGACAGCTTAATTTATCCGCCGACCAACACGCCGCCCTGCGCCGCCTGCGTACCGACTTCAAACAAATCAACGATAAAGCCTACCGCAAAACCGTACGCTCCGACCGCAACCGCCGTCAAACCATCATCAAAATCCTATCCGGCGACTCATTCGACTCAAACGCCGCCCGCGACTATGTTGAAAGCCGCTACCTCTCCAGCATGGACTATGCAGTGGATGAAATGGAAATCCAATACCGCCTCTATCATCTGCTCAATCCGCGCCAACGCCAGCAGTGGTTGTCTTCATGCTTGCGCTGATGGATAAATAAAAATACAAAAGGCCGTCTGAAACCATATTCAGACGGCCTTTACTTTTCAGCCTTAATCTAGCACTCTTTCTTCCGGCAAGCGTCCTGCCCAGTCGCAGGCAAACTGCCATGCCGAGCGGCCTGAACGGCTGCCGCGCATTTGCGCCCATTGCAACGCGGCTTGGCGCGCGGTATCGTCAAAAGGCACATTGAAATCGTCCAACCAGTTGGCTACGGCGGTCAAATAATCGTTTTGGTCAAAAGGATAAAAACTCAGCCATAAGCCGAAGCGGTCGGAAAGGGAAATTTTCTCCTCGACGGCTTCCTTCTGATGGATTTCGCCGCGAATGCCCGTAGTACCACCATTTTCATCCATGTATTCGGGAATTAAATGGCGGCGGTTGGAAGTGGCATAAACCAAAACATTAGAGCAACGTTGCGACAGTCCGCCATCCAAAGCGGTTTTCAAGGCTTTATAGGTTTCATCGCCGGTTTCAAACGACAAATCATCGCAGAAGACGATAAATTTCTCAGGACGGCCGGATAACAGCGTCAACAAAGCCGGCAGGCTGACCAAATCGCTTTTATCCACTTCAATCAGTCGCAGGCCGCGCTCGGCGTATTCGTGCAACAACGCTTTAACCAAGGAAGATTTACCCGTACCGCGTGCGCCGGTCATCAAGACATTATTGGCCGGACGGCCTGCCAAAAATTGCTCGGTATTGCGTTTCAGCCTGTCGGTTTGCGAACCGACTGCCGCCAATCGGCTCAAAGGAAACGTATGCGGACGCGGCAGGCTTTCTAAAATGCCTTTTTTGCCCACGCTGTGCCAACGGTAGGCAAGTGCCTGCCAATCGGTTTTTCCCGGCTCGTCAGGTAGGATTAAATCCAAACGGTTTAAAACGGAATAGGCTTTTTTTAAAAATTCGGATAATTTCATTTTTACTTTCTTCTTTCAGACGGCCTTTTGTGCCAATACACGCATCACGGTATCGACAACGGCTTGGGTTTGCGGATCGATTTCAATATTGATGAGGTCGCCTTCTTTGCGGCTGCCAAACAGGGTGCGCTCCAAAGTCTCCGGAATCAGGTGTACGCAAAATTCGCTGTCGCTAACTTCGCCTATGGTCAGGCTGCAACCGTCCAAACCGACAAAGCCTTTGGTCAGAATGTAGGGCTTTAGGTTTTCCGGCAGCTCAAACCAAACGGTGCGGTTGAACTCGCTGGATTCGATACGGGAAATTCGGGTAACCGCCATCACATGGCCGCTCATCACATGGCCGCCGATTTCGTCGCCAAACCGCGCCGCGCGTTCCAAATTGACACTGTCGCCGACTTTCAAGCTGCCGAGATTGGTTTTGCGTAAGGTTTCGTCCATCAAATCAAAGCTAACTTTATTACCGTCGATTCGGGTAATGGTCAGGCAGCAGCCATTGTTGGCGACAGAAGCGCCGGTTTGCAGATTGTCGGCGATTTCGGGGGGCAGTTCGACAGTGTGGGTACGAAAGTCGGGCGAAGGTTGGGCGATGTCTGTAATTTTGCCCATGCCTTGTACGATGCCTGTAAACATGATGTCTTCTTTCCGATGGTACGATAAGGCGGATATTGTAGCATTTTCCAGGCACAAAGGCCGTCTGAAAGCGGTGGTGGCGATGGTTTGGGGTATAATCGGATTTTTATTTCCGCCGCCCGATCATGCTCAGCTACCGCCACGCCTTCCATGCCGGCAACCATGCCGATATGCTCAAGCACTTTACCCTCTTCCTCGTCCTCGAATATTTCAACCGCAAAGACAAGCCTTATTGGTATATCGATACGCACAGCGGTGCCGGTTTGTATGATTTGAGCGGCGATGAAGCGCAAAAAGTCGGCGAATACAAACAAGGCATTGCGCTCTTGGAACAAGCTGACAAGCTGCCTGCCGAATTGGCCGAATTTATAGGCCGTCTGAAGCAAATCCTGCCGCAAGACAACCTTTACTGCGGTTCGCCTTGGCTGGCACAGGCGCTCACGCGCGACAGCGACAAAATGCGCCTCTTTGAGCTGCACCCTACTGATTTTGTCCATTTGCAAAACAATATGCGCGAAGTCCGTCCGACGCGCAAAGTGCAAGTCAGCCAAGCGGACGGCTATCAGGGCCTGATTTCACTCTTGCCTCCTCCGCCCCGCCGCGCCGCCGTCTTGATTGATCCGCCCTACGAAGAAAAACAAGACTACCGCCGCGTCGTCCAAGTCCTGAAAGATGCGTTAAAACGCTTTGAAACCGGCTGCTACATGATTTGGTATCCCTGCTTGAGCCGCGAAGAAAGCCGCAAACTGCCTGACGAACTCAAAAAAATCGCTCCCGACAATTATCTGCACGCCGAGCTTCATGTCCATACGCCGCGCAGCGACGGCTTCGGCATGCACGGCAGCGGCATGTTCGTCATCAATCCGCCTTATATGCTTGCCGAACAATTACAAAACAATCTGCCCGAGCTTTCCAAAATTTTGGCGCAAGATGCCGGCGCGCATTATGTATTGGAAAGCAAAACGAAATAAACGCTGCCGTCTGAACGCATACCAAGCACTTCGATTTTGCCGTCATACCCGTTCAGACGGCCTTAACCCTTTATACTTAAGCCTTTTTCCACTACAATTCACAACATAACAATTAACGGCCGTCCACTCATGAATATACGCACACCCCTAGCCTGCACACTCCTGCTTTGCGCGTGCAGCGAATCAGTAAAAAACGAATTTAAAGAAGAATTTACCCAAAGTTTCCGCACCGAATTTGTCCGCTCGGCAACCGAAACCTGCGTAGAAAAAGCCGCAGGAAAAAGCCCGTTTGATTCCGCGACCACTGAAAAAATCTGCCACTGTATCGGTGAAAAAACAGTTGATAAAATCAGCCCCGAAGAAGCGACCTCACTTTTGGGCGGCAGCGACTCTATGAGCGACGAGCTGAAAAAACGCATCAAAGACACCAGCATCGCCTGCACTAAAGAAGTTTTAGGCATGGCCGAGAGCAAAACCAAATGAACACGCCGTTTTCAGACGGCCTGAAATT
Organism: Neisseria sp. HMSC078C12; assembly: GCF_001838065.1. Classification (NCBI taxonomy): domain Bacteria; kingdom Pseudomonadati; phylum Pseudomonadota; class Betaproteobacteria; order Neisseriales; family Neisseriaceae; genus Neisseria; species Neisseria sp. HMSC078C12. The sequence goes on from NZ_KV835611.1 coordinate 190,762, forward strand.
AAAAAATATTCGATTCAAACTTAGGAAAAGAGTGAAACCATGAAGACATTGAACCAATTCTTAGCCCAACACCTGCCCGAACACAAACTGCCGCAAGAGCTGGCCGGCGTACTGGAATCCGTAGCCGCCGCCTGCTTGGACATTAACGCCAAAGTCCGCCTCGGCGCGCTTTCCGGCGTTTTAGGCATGGCAGGTACCGGCAACATCCAAGGCGAAGACCAAAAGAAACTGGACGTCATCGCCAACAACATCATGATTGATGTTTTAAAAGCCAATGCCAACATCGCAGGCCTTGCCAGCGAAGAAGAAGACACCTATGTCGCCACACACGAAAACGGCGGCTATTTGGTATTGTTTGACCCGTTGGACGGCTCTTCCAATATCGACGTCAACATCTCCGTCGGCACCATCTTCTCCGTCTTGGCCAAACCCGAAGGCGCATTGACTACCGAATCCTTCCTGCAAAAAGGCCGCGACCAAGTGGCCGCAGGTTATGTTTTATACGGTCCGCAAACCCAACTGGTACTGACTGTCGGTCACGGCGTATTCGTCTTCACTCTGGACGATGCCAACCAATTCCTGCTGACCAAAGAAAATCCGCGCGTTCCAGAATCCACTAAAGAATTCGCCATCAATATGTCCAACCAAAGACATTGGTTCGCCCCTGTTCAACAATACATTGACGAATTGCTGGCAGGCGAAACCGGCGTACGCGGCAAAAACTACAATATGCGCTGGGTAGCCAGCATGGTTGCCGAAATCCACCGCATCCTGATGCGCGGTGGCGTATTCATGTATCCGCAAGACAAACGCGACCCATCCAAACCGGGCAAACTGCGCCTGATGTACGAAGCCAACCCGATGAGCCTGATTATGGAACAAGCCGGCGGCGCATCAAATAACGCCATCGAAGCCATGCTCGACATCCAACCTACCGGCCTGCACCAACGTGTTGCCGTATTCATGGGCAGCCGCGAAGAAGTCGAATACGTTTACAATCTGCATCAAAAATAATCGGATGTATTGATTTCAAACCAAAAAAGGCCGTCTGAAATATGATTTTCAGACGGCCTTTGGTTAAAAAATAAAAGAAACAAAATCAAAAAGGCAGACTCAAATCTGCCCTTTGCCGCTTTCCATCTGATCTTTATTTATTGGATTACGCCGAACGAGCCAGCTCTTCCGCCGCTTTTTGCACTATATCCGGCGTCAGTTTGTTCAAACAATCCGTATGCCCCAACGGACATTCACGCTTGAAACAAGGCGAGCAATCCAAATTCAAGCTGACGATTTTTGCCTTTTGGCTTAGAGGCGGCGTATGGTCAGGGCTGGATGAGCCGTAAACCGCAACCAATTTCCGATCAAGCGCGGCCGCAAGGTGCATCAGACCGCTGTCGTTGCACACGACCGTATCGGCGCAAGACAACAAATCAATCGCCTCCGAAAGATTGGTTTTGCCGCAAAGATTGGTACACAGGCCGTCTGAAAACCGGTTGATTTCATCTGCAATATCAAAATCTTTTTGCGAACCAAACAGCCAAACCTGCCAACCCTTAGCCAAATAGCGGCGACCCAGTTCGGCAAAATGACGCGCAGGCCAACGCTTGGCCGGGCCATATTCCGCACCGGGACAAAATGCCAAAATCGGTTTATCCGTCTTTAGACTATATTTTGCCAAAGCAGCTTGACGGCTTGCGGGATCAATCGTGAAACAGGGATTATCGGAATGCCCGTTAAAATCCGCTTGGGTCGGATACGCCAGCGCAGTATAGCGGTCGACCATCAGAGGCAACGCAGTCTTATCCAACTTGCGGATATCGTTCAGCAAAAAATAGCGCGACTCGCCGACGTAGCCCGTACGCTGTTTAATACCCGTAGCCAAGGCAATAATGGCGGATTTGAGCGAACCGGGCAAAACAATCACTTGATCATAGCCTTCTTTTCCCAATTCACGCCCGATACGCCAGCGTTTTTTCAATTCCAACGCACCATGTCCAAACGGATTTTCCATCACACGGTTGATTTCAGGCATACGCTCAAATACAGCCATCGACCATTTGGGGGCAAAAGCATCAATGGTGCAGCCGGGATACAACTCATGCAAACGGCGATAAAGCGGTTGGGTCATGACGCAGTCGCCAATCCAGCTTGGGGTAATAATCAGGATTTTTTTGGACATAATGGAATGTGTTTTTAATTTTGGCTTATTGTAATACGATTTTTAAAAGGCCGTCTGAAACTTGGTTTAATTGCCCTGAGCAGAACGTACTATTTGATACATGTCATTTCAACAGATGCACTCTGGTTTTAGTTTGTCTTCCCAATTATTCTGCAAACTCTGCAAATACCACGCCCCAAATACCAAACATAACAGCGGCAAGCAATATTTGCTTCATTTTTAAAACCTTATAAAAACAGAAAGGCCGTCTGAAATATTTTCAGACGACCTTTTTATAGTGGTTTAACGATGGTAGTTAGGCGCTTCTTTGGTGATTTGTACGTCGTGAACGTGGGATTCGCTCATACCGGCAGAAGTGATTTCCACAAATTCTGCTTTCTCATGCATTTCAGCAATATTGGCGCAACCCAGATAACCCATGCTGGAGCGCAGACCGCCGGTCAGTTGGTGGATGATGTTCACAATCGGGCCTTTGTAAGGCACGCGACCTTCAATGCCTTCAGGAACATATTTGTCTGTGCTGTCGGTTTTGTCTTGGAAGTAGCGGTCGGCAGAGCCTTGGCTCATCGCACCCAACGAACCCATGCCGCGGTAAGACTTGTAAGAGCGGCCTTGGTAAAGTTCGATTTCGCCCGGTGCTTCTTCCGTACCGGCAAACATACCGCCGAGCATGACGCTGTATGCGCCGGCAGCAAGTGCTTTGGCAATATCGCCGGAGAAGCGGATACCGCCGTCGGCAATCAGGGGAACGCCTGTACCTTTCAGGGCTTCGGAAACATTGTGAATCGCAGTCAGTTGAGGCACGCCCACGCCGGCCACGATACGGGTCGTACAAATCGAGCCAGGGCCGATACCGACTTTAACGGCATCCGCACCGGCAGCCACCAAATCCAAAGCGGCTTTAGCAGTAGCAATGTTGCCGCCGATGACTTGAATGTGCGGATAGGTTTCTTTTACCCAGCGCACGCGATCGATAACGCCTTGGCTATGGCCGTGGGCAGTATCGACTACAATCACGTCCACGCCTGCTTCCACCAATGCTTTGACGCGCTCTTCGGTATCACCGCCGGTACCCACTGCAGCACCGACGCGCAGACGGCCTTCGGCATCTTTGCTGGCATTAGGGAATTCGGTTGTTTTCAGAATATCTTTAACGGTAATCAGACCTTTGAGTTCGTCTTGGTCGTTCAATACCAAAACGCGCTCTACTTTGTGCGCATGCATGATCTCGCGTGCTTCATCGATGCTGGTACCTTCAGGAACGGTAACCAAACGCTCACGGGGGGTCATGATGGCAGAAACAGGCAGATCGACACGGTTTTCAAAACGCAGGTCGCGGTTGGTCACGATACCGACCACTTTGCCGTTTTCAACAACAGGCAGACCGGACATTTTGCGTTTGCGTTGTGCGCGCATTTCCAATACGTCGCGGATCAATGCGGTCGGCGCAACGGTAACGGGATCTTTCACCACGCCGCTCTCATGGCGCTTCACTTTGGAAACGGCACGCGCTTGCAACTCCGGCGTCATGTTTTTATGGATAATGCCGATGCCGCCTTCTTGAGCCATAGAAATGGCCAGACGCGCTTCGGTAACGGTATCCATTGCAGCAGAAAGTAGGGGGAGGTTGAGCGTGATATCGCGGGTGAGTTTGGTTTGAAGTTTGACATCTCGAGGCAGCACGTTTGAGTGCGCTGGAACCAACAAAACGTCGTCGAAAGTATAGGCTTTTTCTACAATACGCATGATGCTCGGTCTTTCAGTTTGTGCAAGATGCACGGCATTATATCACACCGGCTTGATGCTAACATTGGCAATACATGTTTTAACGTTATTTTTTTACATGATTTGATCTAGCGTACAAAAATATGCCAACGCATTGCAGTTTCAAGTAAAATAAGCCGCATGAGAACATCATTTACATAAGGGAAACCCATGAAATCTTCCGTACTCAAAACCTGTCTGATAGCAGCCCTTCTCTCTTCCACCGCCCTGACCGACGCGGCCGAGGTTTACACTTGGAAAGGCTCATCGGGCAACAGCTATTCCGATACGCCAAACCGCCTGCAACTGAAGCGTTCCGGCGTGGTCAACATCCGCACGCACAACGTCAAACCTGCCGTTGCGCCTGCTTCGGCGGCATCTGAGCCGGTTGCCGAGCAACCCAACGAACAGGTTGCGGAACAAAACAAACAAATCGAAGAGCGCAATAAAAAAATCGAAGAGCAAAACCGCCAAAACAAGCTGGAAAACTGCAAAATCGCCAAAATCAACCGCCAAGTCGCCGAAAGCGCACGCTTGGCCAATCGCGACAGCCTGATTAAGCAATACCAAAACGACGTCAATAAATACTGCAATTAAGCTCTCAAATAACAATATCAAAAAGGCCGTCTGAAATTAAATTTCAGACGGCCTTCATCGTTCAGTCCATCAATAATACAGTTGAACCAACAACAAACCGAACGCCAGACTAAATGCCATGCTCAACAAGCCCGGAATCATGAAGCTGTGGTTGAAGATAAATTTGCCGATTTTGGTTGAGCCGGTTGTATCGAAGTCGATAGCGGCAATAATCGGACCGTAGTTTGGAATGAAGAAATAGCCGTTTACCGCGACAAATGTGCCAATAATGATGGGCGCAGGAATACCCAGTTTGATAGCGATTGGGAACAGCGTTGCCACTGTCGCGCCTTGGCTGTTGACCAATACCGACAAGATAAACAAGGCAAAGGCAAAGGTCCATGGTGCAGATTCAACCAAATGACTGACGGTCGATTCCACTTCTGTTAAGTGGCCGTTCATCAAGGTATCGCCCAACCAAGCCACGCCAAACACCGCAATCACGGCACGCATACCGGCGTGGAATACCGAACCTCGGGTAATCGCATCGCCATTGGGCTTACACGCCAAAATAATCAGCGCAGAAGCAGACAGCATCACGATTTCAATCGTATGCGCCATGCCCATAGGCTTGATCGCGCCATCGTGTTCAAAAGCCGGACGCAACTCAGGCAGCGCACCCATCACAACCACCAGCAATGCCGCAGTCAAGAAAATACCGACCGACAATTTGGCTTTCGGCGAAATGACGACATCGGTTTTTTGCTCCTCCACATCGATGTATTCTTTCACATAGTTCGGGTCTTTCAACAAAGCCTGATAATGCGGATCGTCTTTCAACTCTTTACCCAGTTTGTTTACGAACACGCAAGCCAAACCGATACCCAAAATCGTGGACGGAACGGTGACTTTCAACACATCCGCCATCGTGATGTGCTGCGGCTCAAGCATGGAGACGCAGGCAACAACGGCGGCGGCAATCGGGCTGGCAACAATCGCAAATTGGGAAGCGATAACCGCCATTGTCAACGGACGGGAAGGACGGATGCCATTGCGGCGGCTGACTTCGGCAATCACGGGCAAGACCGAGTAAGCCACATGGCCCGTACCTGCCAACACGGTAAAGATGTATGTTACCGCCGGCGCGATAAAGGTGATGTATTTCGGATTGCGGTGCAACACACGCGTGGCAATCTTAATCATATAGTCCAAACCGCCGCTGGCCTGCATGGCCGCCGCGGCAGACACTACCGCCATAATCATCAGCATCACATCAATCGGCGGGCTGGTCGGCTGAAGATGGAAACCAAAAGACAATACGGCCAAGCCGATACCGCCGAGCACGCCCAAACCAATACCGCCAACCTGCGCGCCAATCAGGATACACAGCAGCACAACGGCAAACTGGATAAAAAACATAGTTGACATCACAACTCCCAAAATCCGGCCTTCGCCGAAATAAAATTACAAACGATTGGATTATAGAGTAAACCCTCTTCCCTAACCATACTTTACCTAATTATACATACTGATCTACATCAAATAAATAATATTCTCATTTAACCAATAGACTCATCAAAAGCACAAAAAAGGCCGTCTGAAGATTTTCAGACGGCCTCTATGATTCAGATGAAATGATAAAGCTATTTTCCAGCTACTTCTTCATCTTTTATAAAATCCGATACGCCATGGACACAGCGGATTTTGCGTTCCGACAAGGTTGCCTCCAACAAGGCATCGTTTTGCGGCAAGGAATCGCGTTCTGCCTCATTGTGCCAGAGGTGGTACGCAATGCCGGCAAATTTCAAATTATGGCGTTTCATCCCATTATGATAGCAACGGGCGACAAATTCGCTGTCTTCCCTGCCCCAACCGACAAAACTATTGTCAAACCCGTTAACGGCCAGCGCATCGCTGCGGAAAAAGCCCATATTGCAAGTTTTGATGCCTTTGTGTTTGCGGTTGCCTTTTCGGCCTGCCAGTTTGGCCAAACAACGACAGCGCAGGGCGGAAAGCCGTTTTTCTATTCCCGAGCTGAACATAGACAAAGCAGGCAAATCGCCTTCGTCTAAAATATCCTGCGTTTTATCCTCAGTCAAAATCACGCGGGAACCCTGTATCAGACGGCCTTTGCGGGCAATCTTCAAATGATCGGCGATAAAAGACGGATCCAAGATCATATCGCCGTCAATCAACACAATATAATCGCTTTTCGCCTGCGCCAGCGCACGGTTGCGCGATTCGGCAGCACGAAAGCCCCTATCCGGCTGCCATGAATGTTTGACCGGAATACTTGCCCTGCGGCGGATAAAATCAACCACTTCGGCGGTTTCCTGCCTTGAGCCGTCATCCGCGACAATAATCTCATCCGGCAGACGGGTTTGCGATAAAGCCGATTTCAACACCAGCTCCAGAGCATCGGGACGATTATAGGTAGTGATGATGAGGGAGACGGTTATCGTGCGGTTGCGCTCGTAAAGTTTGACATATTTGTAATACGAACCTTGCGCGTTGGACACCGAAATCGTCAGCCCGTCCGCCCCATAGGCAAAACCGCGTTTGAGCAGGTAATTTTTCACAAACGATACGCCGCCATGCAGCAAAGCCTTAAACGGCGAACTGTCTTTCTTGAAGCGGTTTTCTTCCGCATACAGCGAGCTATACTGCTGCATTTTTTGAATCAACCCTTCGGCGTTTTCAAAAGAATAATGTTTCAGACGGCCATCGAGTTGTTTAACCTTGGCTTCCTGCGGCAACACCAAAGACTCATGCACCTGACGGTCGGAAAAACGGGTAAATCTGCGATGATAAAGGCGCGGAATAATATCCGGATACCAGCCGCAGCCTTTAATCAGGCGGCCGTGGTAATGGTTCAGACGGGAAAGCGAAAAGATATGTTCCTTCTCATTTTCCAAAACGGCCGCACGAATGGCTTCGATTAAAGCCTCATCCGCCACTTCATCGCTGTCTATGCTGAAAATCCAATCGTTTTGCGCCAGTCTGGCCGCCAGATTTTTCATCGGGCCAAACCCGATAAAGTCATGTTTGTAATAGCTGACATTGGGAAAGCCCTTGGCAATTTCAAAAGTACGGTCGGTCGAGCCGTTGTCCAACAACAGGACTTCGTCAAAGTCTTTCAGCGCACTCAAAACTTCTGAAAGATAACGTTCTGAATTTTTTACCAACATGGCGGCGGTTGCCGGAATTGTGTGCATCATAAAAAGGCCGTCTGAAAAAGGAAGCTGTATTTTAACCGATATACCGCTACAATATGTCTTCCTTTTTTCAGACGGCCTGACTCATGCAGCTTATTCTTGCCCCCATGCAGGGGCTGGTGGACGATGTAATGCGCGACCTATTGACGCGCATCGGCGGATTTGACGAATGTGTCAGCGAATTTGTCCGCATTACGCACACGGTCCACTCACGCGCCACTTGGCTTAAATATGTTCCCGAAATCGCCCATGCCAACCGCACGCCGGCCGGCACGCCCTGTACTGTCCAGCTTTTGGGCAGCGATGCGGAAAACATGGCCGTCAATGCTTTGGAAGCCGTGCGCTTCGGTGCGGACAAAATCGACCTCAACTTCGGCTGCCCCGCGCCGACGGTCAACAAACATAAAGGCGGCGCGGTCTTGCTCAAAGAGCCCGACTTGATTTACCACATCGTCCGCACCCTGCGCCAACGCCTGCCACAACACATTCCGCTAACTGCCAAGATGCGGCTCGGTTATGAAGACAAAAGTCTGGCATTGGAATGCGCCTCCGCGATTGAAAACGGCGGCGCATGCGCGTTAACCGTCCATGCACGCACCAAAGTCGAAGGCTACGAGCCGCCGGCACATTGGGAATGGGTGCGCAAAATCCGCGATGCAGTCAGTATTCCCGTTACTGCCAACGGCGATGTGTTCAGCCTTCAAGACTATCTCGACATTAAAACCGTCAGCGGCTGCAACAGCGTGATGCTCGGGCGCGGCGCGGTTATCCGTCCAGACTTGGCACGGCAAATCAAGCAATATGAAAACGGCGAAACAGTGAAAGACACCGACTTTGCCGAAGTCTCCTCATGGATAGTCCAATTCTTCGACTTATGCCTTGCCAAAGAGGCCAACAACAAATATCCGGTTGCCCGTTTGAAACAATGGCTTGGCATGATGAAAAAAGAGTTTGAACAGGCGCAGATATTGTTCGGCCGTATCCGTGCCGTCAAAGAAGCGGATGAAGTAAAACAGATTCTGCTGTCGTTCGAACAAGAGATGCATTCATGATTTAAAAAGGCCGTCTGAATTTCAGACGGCCTTTAATATGATTACTGACAGATATAATCAGCCAACAGTCTGCCTTTTTCCGCACTGGCTGCATTGGCCATATTCACATGCCTGGTCTCAGGGCCATTCTTGGATTTCAGGGCTTCGCCATATTTTTTGGCAAACTCTTTATTGGCACTGGTCACTCTTGACTCAGTGGCATCCAATATAAACCCGTCTTGCTCATATTTGCCTTGCGCAGTGATAATCAAGATATTTTCAGGCGAAGGATAATCCGGAAAATTAACATAGTTGGTAACCAGCTTGTAGGAAACGCCTTTGCCGTGTTTCATATCCTGACAGATGCCGTTAGGCGCGGTAAAGACTGCATGGCCGATACGGCCGTGGCCGAAATCGTAAAAATCGATTCTCTTCGCAGAAGCCAATTGTTTTTTATCGTTGCCGTCATTTACATTTAATGACTTGCCGTTTACCAGAAACAGGGTTGGCAACAAGGGGCTGCCATGAGAGGCTTCCAAATTATATGCTTCGCCCAACAGCTTGCCTTGGCGATACACCGTCAAGACAGGCTTTTTCAGACCATTTTCCGGATTGCCGGTTTTCTTAAAAGAAATCTTCTGAACCACATTGCCAAATTCATAATAAGGTCGCGACTGCACACCTGTTTTCGTATCCTGCAGGGCGCTCCAGCTACCGTCCGTCGTTTGGGCGCATGCAGTCACGGCAGCAAACAGAATACCCGATAGTAAAACTTTAGAATGTTTCATTCATAAACTCCTTCTCAAGTAAACAAAAAAACGGATGTGTGCCTTTACTGCTTATTTTTGTTTCTTTCTTTATTAAAATTTTAGAACTATTGTACTAACTTAGCAAGGGATTAAAGAACAGGCCGTCTGAACATTCAGACGGCCTTGATTAACATCAATTCTTAAGAAGCCAAAACGCGGGGGAACAAAATCTCATTTTCCAAGTGGATGTGGTCTTTCAAATCGTCCACCATCTCTTTGGCCAATGCGTACAAACGGGTCCAGCTGCCGCAAGCGCCTTCGGGAAGCTCAAAATTATTGGTCAATTCTTCCAAGCGCGCGATGGCCTGATCGTGGTCTTCGTGTTCATGCATCATCACGCTGATGGGCATGGCCGCGCCGCGACCCACACCCTGATTAATCATCGGGAACAACATGCGCTCCTCTTTCATCATGTGCATCAACAGCTCGTTTTGCATATAGGCCAACAAATCAGGAACTTCGGCAGGGAAAGTATCGGCATGAACCTGCACCACTTTTTGCGCCAGCGGAACCAACTCTTCAAACTGGGCGCGGTGGACATTGTGGTAACGCTGCAGGATATGGTCGATGGTGGAATTGAAAGGTGCGGTTTCCCAAACGGTAAAGTCGGTCATGGCTGTGTTCCTTTAAAGATTGATATTGGATGAATGTTAGGCATAAGGATACACGCTGCTTGCGGCTTTGTATAGTTTTTTAATTGCTTAATTAATTGATAATAAAAGTTATTTTCAAAATTAAAATACCAAACAGGCCGTCTGAAACATAAAGTCAAAACTTCAGACGGCCTGCCCTTTTCTTAAATAATCCAACGATATAAGGCAATCATTACCGGCATGGTTACCACACAAAGCAAGGTCGTCAACCCATAAATCACACTGGCTTTTTGGGCATTTTTGCCGTAAACAACCGCCATTTGGGTAACTGTCGAAGCGGCAGGCGAAGTCGTTGCCAAAAAGCTGATTAACACAACCGTATCCGCATGCGCATCATGATGGGCAAAACCGCAGGCTTTAACGGCAAAAAGCAATAATACCGGAATCAAAATCAGCCTTAAAAAAGCAACGAGATAAAGCCTCGGTGTCCACACAATCGAACGCAACGGCAAAGAGGCCAAAAGCATGCCCGCCACCAACATGGCAACCGGGCCAATCATACTGCCCACCGTCGCCAAAGTATTATCGACAATGTGCGGCAGCTTGATTTGAAAGGCAAACATCAGCAGCCCGACCAACATGGATAAGATGTTGATATTGGTGAAAATGGTTTTCCAAGCCACATTGCCGCGACCGCAAATCAACAGGCGCAGATGCGTCCAAAACAAAAACGTCTGCACCAAGATAAAACCGGTGGTGTAAATCACCCATTCCGGCCCAAAGACCGACATCACCAAAGGAATAATCAGGTTGCCCGAATTGCTGTACACCGTCGCCGCGTGTTCGAGCGCATCGAGTTTGAACAAGTGTTTAAACAACCTGCCCAAAACAATCAACACCACATGAAAAAACACCGCCAGTATGATGGAAAGCTTCAGCCCTTCGATAATCTGCGGCGCATTGTCCATCTGAAAAGCATGAATCATGACAGACGGGCTGATTAGGTAAAGCGCAATGACGGAGAGTGTGTAGCTGTTTTCCGATTTCAACAGCCCGGCCTTCACCAAAGCCACGCCCATCAAAACAATCAACGTCAGCTCGGTAATTTTTCCGGCAAGCAGGAAAGAGGTTTCCATAACAAAAAAGGCGGCAAAAACATTGATTTTACGCTTCTACCGCTTGGCATGCCAAATTCAGACGGCCTGAAGCCTTTTTCCAACAACCCGACATAATTTGCCCTACCGCAAAGCAAACCAATATAAATCTGTCCGTATATCCGCTATAATCAGCCATTTTCTTCAAACAGGAAACATCATGTCCCCCAGCCGTTTCAATCAAACGGGCCCCAAAATCGGCCTGAGCGTACGCCTTGCAGAAACCCAAGCTGAAATCGAAGCCGCCCAAAGATTGCGCTATCAGGTTTTTGCCCAAGAATTGGGTGCGGAAATCGAAAGCAATGACGGCCGCGATGTCGATCCTTATGATGAGCATTGCCACCACCTGCTCGCGTTTGACGATGCAACCGGCGAAGTTATCGGCTGCTACCGCCTGATTACCGAAGAAACCGCAAAAAAAGTCGGCGGCTGGTACAGCGAGCATGAATTCGACCTTGAGCCTTTGAAAGACATCCTGCCGCAAACCGTTGAACTCGGCCGTGCCTGCACCCACCCGGACTACCGCAACGGCGGCTTGGTCATGCTGTTGTGGACCGGCTTGGTCAAATTCATGAAAGACGAAAACCTGCGCTTTATGATTGGTTGCGGCAGTATCGAAATGCGTGACGGCGGCAGCGATGCGGCCGGTCTGTATCATGCCTTGAAAGGCAAATACCTCGCTCCGGAACAATGGCGTGTCAAACCGCTTAACCCACTCAAATGGGACAGCATCACGCCATCTGAAAACCCACCCGTGCCCGCACTGATCAAAGGCTATCTCAAAGCAGGCGCGTGGTTTTGCGGCGAGCCTTGCGTCGATGAAGCGTTCAACTGCGCGGATGTGCTCATCATGATGGACATCAGCCACCTTTCCGACCGCTACTTGCAGCGTTTTGCCCCTAAAACCGAGTCATAATAAAAGGCCGTCTGAAACTCCAGACGGCCTGCCTCATCTTTTATAAAAACACACACAATGACCGCCAAAATACGTTTTATCTTCCGCCTCCTTTGCATTGCCGGCTGCCTTTTGTACGGCATGGCCGAAATGTTTTTTCTGTTTCCCTTTTACAGCAGCAAACGCAAACTGCGCGCGATTCAATTATGGTCGCTGCGCGTGCTTGCTTCCTGCGGCATGAAACTGCAAACTTTCGGCACGCCGCCGCAAGAAGGCCGCGGCCAGATGCTTATCAGCAACCATATTTCATGGTTGGACATTATGGCGGTCAACGGCGCTTTCCCCGGCCGTTTTGTAGCAAAAGATGATGTGGCAAAATGGCCGGTGGTCGGTTATCTCGCTACACAGGCGCAAACGGTTTACGTCTCGCGTAACCGCGGCATCAAAGGCAATTCCGCCAAAATCGCCGGCGTGACCGAAGCGCTGAAAAACGGCGATACCATCACCATTTTCCCCGAAGGCACCAGTACCGAAGGCCGTGAAATCCTGCCGTTCAAACCCAGCTTTTTTCAGACGGCCTACGATGCAGGCGTACCGATTATTCCGGCACTCTGCCGCTATCCGAATCCGGACGGCACCAGCCCCAATCCGCACACCGCCTACTACGGCGACATCAGCCTCTGGCAATCTATCTGCATGGTCATCAGCCAGCCTTCTAGCACGGTCGAGCTGCATTTCCTTGATCCGATTGAAGCGGGAGAAGACCGCTACGCTACCGCGCTTCAAGTACACGCCCTGTTGAGCGAAAAGCAAAAACAGTTGGGCTGAACAAAAAAAAGGCCGTCTGAATATTCAGACGGCCTTTTTCATTATCTTATGCCTTAAGATGAATATTGTACCGAATCGCTACCGCTTTTCTTTTGAATAAATTCAATTTTGTAGCCGTCCGGATCTTCGACAAACGCAATCACAGTCGTGCCGTGTTTCATCGGGCCGGCTTCGCGCACCACTTTACCGCCCTTTTCTTTGACACGTTCGCACGCGGCGTAAGCATCATCGACTTCAATCGCGATATGGCCGTAAGCATCGCCCAAATCGTAAGACTCGGTATCCCAATTGTGGGTCAGTTCCAAAACAGTATGGTCCGCTTCATCGCCATAACCGACAAAAGCCAAAGTAAAACGGCCTTCAGGATAATCGCGGCGGCGCAGCAATTGCATGTTCAATACGTTTTGATAAAAATCCAAAGAGCGTTCGAGATTGCCGACACGCAGCATAGTATGAAGCAAGCGCATGATTTTGTTCCTTTCTGAATTATGTTTGGTCATGAATTATAACACATCGGGCACCATCCTCTTCAGCCTCAAAATACCGACACTGAAACTGCATAAAAATGAAGCGTACACCCTGCCGTCATTTGAATTTCATGTATTAACAAGCACACCAACCGACTAAATTGCTATAATCGCCACACTTACAACACAACACTTCAAACCGTCATGAAAACCTTTGTTCTTCCCGATACCCGCCCTTATCCGCAAAGCCCTATCAAAAACCACCTTCTGCTCAATGCCTATCAACTGGCGCACAACTCCTCCTCCGCATCACGCAAACTTTCGGCCGGCCAACTGCAAACCGAAATCCGCACCATGCTCAGCCAAAACCATTACATCAACCTTTCATTGGCAATGACCATGGCGCCCGATGTCGGCACTTACACCAGCCTGATTCAAAGCGTAGGCGAAGTCCTGAAGGCAGAAAACGATAACGAAGCCCAATGGTTTGCCCTGCCTGTCGTTTTGGTCGCCGGTTGTAAAAAAGAACAAACCCTACCGCTCACACTGCCTACCGAAGCCCTCTTCGCCTGCCTGCAAAACTACCCCAACCTGCGCGCCCTCACGCAAAACACGCAATGGCTGCCCTACCTCGTCCAATCGACCGACTTGAGCAGCGTTACCCCGGGCGAATGGTTCCAAGCCAAGCAAAACGATGAAGCGGCAGGCGCATTCCTGCAAAAATTCGAATACAAACCATTGGCGCTGCCCGAAGGCCAATCCGTCCATGTTGTTTACGCGCTGGGCTACGGCAATAAAGACATTCAGACGGCCTTGGGCCTCAACCTGCAACAGGCAGGCCTGCCATTGATGCAGGTTTGGCAAGAGCATCTCGCCCTCGACGGCGTTACCCTCTTTACCAACCCGCTCTCACCCAATACGCCGCTTGACGCCCTGACCGACGGCAGCCACACCCGCCAACGCATGGCCATGGACGTTTTTGCCACCAACGCCATCCGCGCCATCCGCATGCAAAGCCCGCGCGTCGGTGTTGTTGCCGCAGCCAAGGCGGACGGCAAGCTCCAGTTCAGCTTCAACGCGACAGACAGCGCGTTTGAAATCGTTCCGCAGACCTTCACTTGGGAGCTGGCCTCAACCGACAATATCGCCATCGTGCAGCAAAACTTCCTCGACCTGATGGCCGAATGCCGTATCGAGCACCTCTACCTGCTGCACAACCCACTGGGCGAAAACGAAAACATCCCGACTTATGCCCAAGCATTGAAACTGGAAGGCCACAATCCTTTCTTCAGCAATGTAAACTAAATTGAAAATGCAACACGCAAGGCCGTCTGAAAACGGTTCAGCGTGTTGCATTGATTTTCAAACCTTACCGCTCATTTTCACAAACATGAAAACCCACAAAATCCTTTTCGTCTGCCTCGGCAACATCTGCCGCTCCCCCATGGCCGAATACGTCCTGCGCCACCGCGCCCGCGAAGCAGGCATGGGCAATGCCGTCATCTCAGCCAGCGCAGGCACATCAGGCTGGCACGACGGCGAAAACATGCACGAAGGCACACACCGCGTGCTCAAACAACACGGCATCGACCCGTCAGGCTTTACCAGCAGCAAAATAAAATCCAACGATGCCGAACATTTCGACTACATCATCGTGATGGACGACAACAACCTCAGAGAAACCGAAAAACAGCTCGGTTTCCACCCCGGCAAAATCTTCAAACTGACCGACCTTATCCCCGATTCAGGCTACAACCACGTTCCCGATCCGTGGTACACAGGCGACTTTGACGAAACTTACCGTCTGGTCGATGCCGGCAGTTTGGCCTTGTTGGAAAAATTGAAACAGGCTTAAACCGGCTTGAACAATAAAAGGCCGTCTGAACAGCTATCCGCAAAAGCCATGCTTTCGTGATGACCTGTTCAGACGGCCTTTATTAATCACCGCATCAACCCACGCGGTAAAACGCCAGGCTGCCCAATAAGTTCGGCAGATGTTTGACCTGCCGGTTGCCCGTCATGACCGCACGCTCAAGTACGCGGATTTTGTTTTTGGCACACAGCAAATCAAAATCTTTGAGGGTACACCAATGGATATTGGGCGTATCGTACCAATGATACGGCATCCGCTCGGAAACCGGCATATGGCCGCCAACGGCGATTTGAAAGCGGTTGCGCCAGTAGCCGAAGTTAGGGAAGCTGACGATGGCCTGTTTGGCCACGCGCATCAGGCAGCGCAGGATTTTTTCCGTGTTCTGCATGGCTTGAATGGTTTGGCTCAAGACAATCACATCAAAACTTTGATCGCCAAACGCCACCAAACCTTCTTCCAAATCGGCTTGAATGACGTTCACACCGCGGGATATGGCGGCAATCACGCTGTCGGTATCGATTTCAACGCCGTAGCCGGTGCAATTTTTATGTTCCACCAACGCGGCCAACAGCTCGCCGTCGCCGCAGCCTAAATCGAGTACGCGGCTGCCTTCGGGTATCCAATCGTAAATGAGTTGCAAATCGTCGCGCAGATTCATTTTTGGCAGTCCTTGTAAACGTTGTTCATATAAGCGGCAACCGCGCGGATATAGGCTTCGTCTTCCATCAAGAAGGCATCGTGGCCGTGATTGGATTTGACTTCAATGTACTGCACGGATTTTTGCGCGGCGATTAATGCCTTGACCAATTCATGCGAACGTTGCGGCGAGAAGCGCCAGTCGGTGCTGAAGCTGGCAACAAAAAATTTGGCCTGCACATTTTCCACGGCGCGCGTGAGGTTGTGGCCGTAATCGGCGGCCGGGTCGAAGTAGTCGAGCGCCTTGGTCATCAGCAGATAAGTGTTGGCATCGAAACGGCCGACAAACTTATCGCCTTGATAGCGCAGATAAGATTCCACTTCAAATTCAACGCCGTAGCCGTACTGATAGCCGTCTGATTTTAAAATGCGGCCGAATTTTTTACCCAAACCGTCTTCGGCAAGATAGGTAATGTGCCCCATCATGCGCGCGATACGCAAACCGCGTGAAGGAACGGTATGATGGCTGCGGTAATTACCTTCGTGGAAATCGGGATCGGTCAAAATCGCCTGGCGGGCAACATCGTTAAACGCGATGTTTTGGGTGGAAAGTTTAGGCGCGGAAGCGATAACGAGCGCGTGGGCAACGCGTTCGGGCAAAGAAATCGTCCATTGCAATGCCTGCATGCCGCCCAAGCTGCCGCCGACAACGGCCGCCCATTTTTGGATGCCGAGATAATCAGCAAGCATGGCTTGGGACTTCACCCAGTCTTTGACGGTTACAACCGGAAAATCCGCACCATATTCGCGGCCGGTTTCAGGATTCTCGGACAAAGGGCCGGTGCTGCCGTCGCAGCCGCCCAAGTTGTTCAAACCGACCACAAAAAAGCGTTCAGTATCGATGGGTTTGCCGGGGCCGACCATATTGTCCCACCAACCGGCGTATTTATCCTCCGCACTGTGCTTGCCGGCAACATGATGATTGCCTGACAGGGCGTGGCAGATAAGGACGGCATTGCTTTTGTCGGCATTGAGTGTGCCGTAGGTTTCAATCATCAGGTCGAAACGGGGTAAGGTTTTGCCGTTTTCCAGAGCAAGCGGTGTGTCAAACGGAATTTTCCGGGGCGTTACAATGCCCACTGAGGCATTTGTTGTCATTTGTAATTTCCAAGTGATGCGGCAAAAGGGGTATTATAACGTTTCGTTTTTGTTTTGTGCATGAGGCTTCAGACGGCCTGCCCTAATTTAGAGGCAATATTTTTGGGAGGATGTGGAATGATAGGCAGGCTTTTGCGATTTTTTTTCTTTTTCGCCATCGCGGCATTGATTGTGAACCGTCTGTTCAGCCGCCAACAAAAGCGCACCATTCGGGAAATCGCCAAAATCAGCGCGTGGGTATTGCTGGGTGCGGCGGTGGCTACGCTGTTTTGGTATTTGGTGATGCTGTTTTTCAAGCATATTCCCAATTCTTATTGAAATAAAATATAAAAGGCCGTCTGAAAACCTTAATCCAGCGTTTTCAGACGGCCTTTTGATATTCAAACTTAAAACAGCTCTTCCGGAATCTTGCAAACCGGAATCGGATTGACTTTGTGCTGCATGGCTTTGTGCAACCGGGTATAGATTGCCAAAACTTCGCGCTGCCTGCCCTCAAAATCTTCAGGCTTGTGGCTGCCGTACACGCTCATTGCCCATTCGAGTTCGGGATAAGATGCGCCCATTTGCTCTTCATCGGTACGCTCGGTATCCCAAAGGCCGTCTGTCGGCACGGCTTTTTGAATGTCTTCCGATACGTCCAACTCGGCTGCCAGCGCGTACACTTGAGTCTTGGTCAAATCGGCAATCGGGCTGATGTCCACACCGCCGTCGCCGTATTTGGTGAAGAAACCGACGCCGAAATCTTCAATTTTATTGCCCGTCCCCGCCACCAGCAAACCATGCAGCTGGCCGTAATAATAAAGCGTCGTCATGCGCAGGCGGCTGCGTGCATTGGCCAGTGCCAGCTGTTTATTGGGAAATTCGGTTTCGCTGACGTCAACGGTATCGGCAAACTTATCGAACGCCGGAGTCAAATCAACGCTTTGCGCTTTTACATTGGGATAACGCTGTTTCAGACGGCCCATGTGTTCTTGTGCGCGGTTGACTTGGTCGGACTTCTGACGAATCGGCATTTCCAACAACAAAACCGACAAACCGGTTTGCGCGGCAAGTGTAGAAACCACGGCAGAATCGATGCCGCCGGATACGCCGACGACAAAACCTTTGGCATGCGCCTGCTCGGCGTAATCTTTGAGCCATTGAACGATATGGCGGATGATGGCTTGGGTTTGCATAGGGATAAATGTTCGCTTCAAATAAACCGAATGATAGCCTGATTTGCACTTACCTGAAAGACGACAGGGTATAATGTTTCTTTTATTTCTTGCACACACACCATGTCCAAACCCATTCTTTTGCGCTGGCTCGCCGTCTGCCTGATTCCGCTTGCCACCCTTTTGTGGTTTGCCCTCAACCCGCCCGAAGACAAAACGCAACACCTCATCAACGGTATCATCCTTGCCTGCGAAGCCACGTTCCTATTTAAATTCGTCCTCTTTGACGTCATCAAACACCACCTCAAACAAGAGCCTGAATTGAAACGGCAAAGCATATGGATGTTTATTCCGATTGTTTTGCTGATTGTTTATTTGTTCCACTATTTCGGCGCATTCTGATGTTTTCAGACGGCCTTGGGCATATTTTTCCATGACCACTCCCCCACCTTATACCTGCTGGATTTTCTGCAACGTCATCGACAACTTCGGCGACATCGGCGTTTCATGGCGGCTGGCGCGTATTTTGCAACGCGAACTCGGCTGGCAAGTGCATTTATGGACAGACGATTTCCCGTCCCTTCAAGCACTCTGCCCTGATTTGGCCTCGATTCCCAACATCCATCAAGACATCGGCATTCACGCTTGGCAAGCCGACCATGCCGAAGATACCGATACAGCCCCTACTCCCGACATCGTCATCGAAACCTTCGCCTGCGAACTGCCCGACAACGTTCAAACCATCATCCGCCAACACCAACCGCTTTGGCTCAACTGGGAATACCTCAGCGCGGAAGACAGCAACGAGAGGCTGCACTTAATGCCCTCGCCCCAAGCCGGCGGCATACAGAAATATTTTTGGTTTATGGGTTTCAGCGAAAAAAGCGGCGGCCTGCTGCGCGAACGTGATTACGCCGAATTTGCCCGCTTTGATACGGAAACCTTACGCCGACAACTCAAACTTCCCGCAAAAAACACGCCCGAATGGCTGCTTTTCGGCTATCAAAGCGATATTTGGGTAAAATGGCTGACCATGTGGCAACAGGCCGGCCAACCCATCACCTTGCTGCTTGCAGGTACACAAATCATCGCCAGCCTGAAAAACAGCGGCCTAGTGCCGCAAAACGCCCTCCTTGAAGACGGCGATGTGTATCAGAGCGAACACGTTACCCTAATCAAAATCCCTTTCGTTGCCCAACAAGATTTCGACAAACTGCTCAACCTTGCCGACGGCGCCGTCATACGCGGCGAAGACAGCTTTATTCGCGCCCAGCTCGCCGGAAAACCTTTCTTTTGGCACATCTACCCGCAAGAAGAAAATATCCATCTCGACAAGCTGCACGCGTTTTGGGACAAAGCGCATCAGGTTTATCCGGATGTTGTCGCCACGGCACACCGCCTCCTTTCCGACGAACTCAACAACGGCGAAGCACTCAGCGACAGCCAACGCCTGCAGGCATGGCAAACCCTGACGGCACACCAAAACGAATGGCGCCAAAGCACGGCAAAATGGCGGGACGGACTTTTTGCCCAAAAAAGTGCCGTCGAAAAACTTGCCGCCTTTATTTCAAAGCACAAAAAAATACGCTAAAATAGCGCGTTTTATTACAACCGATTTGATTGGAAAACCACAATGAAAACAGCACAAGAACTGCGCGCCGGCAACGTATTCATGGTCGGCAACGATCCTATGGTCGTTCAAAAAACCGAATACATCAAAGGCGGCCGCTCTTCCGCCAAAGTCAGCATGAAACTGAAAAACCTGCTGACCGGTGCCGCTACTGAAACCATTTACAAAGCCGACGACAAATTCGACGTCGTGATCCTGTCCCGCAAAAACTGTACTTACAGCTACTTTGCCGACCCAATGTACGTCTTCATGGACGAAGAGTTCAACCAATACGAAATCGAAGCCGACAACATCGGCGACGCGTTGAAATTCATCGTTGACGGCATGGAAGACCAATGCGAAGTTACTTTCTACGAAGGCAACCCAATCTCCGTAGAATTGCCTACCATCATCGTTCGCGAAGTTGAATACACCGAGCCTGCCGTTAAAGGCGATACTTCCGGCAAAGTGATGAAAACCGCACGTCTGGTCGGCGGCACTGAAATCCAAGTGATGTCTTACATCGAAAACGGCGACAAAATCGAAATCGATACCCGTACCGGCGAATTCCGCAAACGTGCTTAATCAGCCCGTAACACAAAAAGGCCGTCTGAATATTCAGACGGCCTTTTTCTCAATCTGCCTTATTGTTTCTTCAAGCCCTTAGCTGCGACAGTCGCAATCGTACCATCAATGCCTTTGCTCTTAATCAGCTCGCCAAATTGGTTGCGGTATACCGTTACCAAGCTGGTACCGTCCACGCGGATGTTGTAAATCTTATACGCACCGCCGCTTTGGTAAAGCTGGTAGGCCACTTCATACTTGGTGCCTTTTTTGGTCTGAATTTCCGAGAAAACGTCAAACTTATTGCCGTTTGCCGTCATCTTCGGCAACAGGCGCACATTCGCATCCGCGGCACCAATCAGTGCAGAGTGTGAGTACATCGCAATAACCATATCTTTGAATGCACGGATAAAATCGGTTTTCTGTTTGGCAGAAAATTCACGCCATGGCGCGCCGACAGCCAAAGCCGAAATACGTTCATAATCCAGATAACGGTTGGCATACTGCTCAACCTGTTTCACACGTTGAGCTTCTGTCAAAGAAGTATTGCGTGCAATTTTCAACACAGCATCAATGTTCTGCTGCATCTGCTTTTGTGCCGGATGCGTTTCCGCCGCCACATAAGGCGCGGCAATCACCATCGGTGTGGCCACAATCAAAGTCTGAAGAAAACGGTTCATGATGATATCCATCCAAAATAAAACCGCATTGTAAAAACAATCTATTCCAAAAAACTTAATTCTTTGTAAAAGCAGTCATGAGCAATGAAAAATCCTGCAATTAAATTTCAGACGCCCCGATAAAAATAAGATAACATATAAACGCTATTTTCAAAGGAGGAAGCCATGCCCTACGTCAACATCAAAGTAACCGGCGGCAACGAAGCCCCGAGCGCGGAGCAAAAAGCCGAATTGATCCGCGGCGTCACCGAATTACTCTCACGCGTTCTCAACAAAAACCCTGAGACAACCGTCGTCGTCATCGACGAAATCGATATGGACAACTGGGGCATAGGCGGTAAAAGCGTGACGGTTCGCCGTGCCGAAGCGCGCAATAAGTAAGCCTTGGCCGTCTGAAGCCCTTTTAATTTACCCGCAAAAAGAGTACATTTATCCCATTGTTAACAATTTTACGGAACACACATCATGGAGAAATTCCCCAAATCATCCAAACTGGATCACGTTTGCTACGACATCCGCGGCCCGGTTCACAAAAAAGCCCTGCAACTGGAAGAAGAAGGCAACAAAATCCTCAAACTCAATATCGGCAATCCGGCTCCGTTCGGCTTTGAAGCGCCTGATGAAATTTTGGTTGACGTCATCCGCAACCTGCCGACTTCACAAGGCTATTGCGACTCCAAAGGCCTTTATTCCGCACGCAAAGCCATCGTCCACTACTACCAAACCAAAGGACTGCTCGACGTTACCGTCAACGACGTTTACATTGGCAACGGCGTCTCCGAATTGATTACTATGTCCATGCAGGCGCTGCTCAACGACGGTGACGAAATCCTGATTCCCGCACCGGACTATCCTTTGTGGACCGCCGCCGCAACACTGGCAGGCGGCACCGTCCGCCATTATCTATGCGACGAAGAAAACAACTGGTTCCCCAACCTGGCCGACATGGAAGCCAAAATTACGCCTAAAACCAAAGCCATCGTCGTCATCAATCCCAACAACCCGACAGGCGCGGTGTACAGCAAAGAAATCCTGCTCGAAATCGCCGAATTGGCGCGCAAACACGGCCTGATTATTTTTGCCGACGAAATTTACGACAAAATCCTCTACGACGACGCAGTACACCACCATATCGCCGCGCTCGCCCCCGACCTCCTGACCGTAACATTCAACGGCCTCTCAAAAGCCTACCGCGTTGCCGGATTCCGTCAAGGCTGGATGATACTCAACGGCCCGAAACATCATGCAAAAGGCTATATCGAAGGCTTGGACATGCTCTCGTCTATGCGCCTTTGCGCCACCACACCCATGCAACACGCCATTCAGACGGCCTTAGGCGGATACCAAAGCATCAACGAATTCCTCCTCCCCGGCGGCCGCCTGCTCGAACAACGCAACAAAGCATGGGAACTGGTCAACCAGATTCCCGGCGTATCCTGCGTCAAACCCATGGGCGCATTGTATATGTTCCCCAAAATCGATACCGAAATGTACAGCATCCACGACGACATGAAATTCATCTACGACTTACTCGTACGTGAAAAAGTCCTGTTCGTCCAAGGCACAGGCTTCAACTGGATACGCCCCGACCACTTCCGTATCGTTACCTTGCCGCCCGTTCATCAAATTGAAGAGGCCATGGGCAAACTCGAACGCTTCCTGCAAAACTACCGTCAATAAAAAACCTAAACAAAGAGGCCGTCTGAAAAAGCAAACCACTGTTCAGACGGCCTTTTTAATCAAACAGCAACTTGGCAAAGCCCGCCGACATGCGTATAATCAACCCTTCCTATCTGGGGGCGATCTTGGTTTCGACGGGGGTTGCAAAGCAGATGCGGGCATACCGGGGTCTCAGATTTCCCGTTAAACACTGAATCAAAATAGTCGCAAACGACGAAACTTACGCACTGGCCGCTTAAGGCCTGCCGTTGCAGCAGTTGGTCAATGGGCTGTGTAGCGCAAGCTACCGCAACGTCATTCTACATTGACTGGTTTTCTGTCGGGTTACTTGGCAGGAAACGAGATTTAAGGTAACTGGTTCCCTGAAGGCCTGTTGGTCGGCATGATGGGGACGAGATTCTAAATAGACACAACTAAGTATGTAGAACGCTCTGTAGAGGACTTTCGGACGGGGGTTCGATTCCCCCCGCCTCCACCAGATTTAAAGCGCAAACTTTTGATTTAAAAAGGTTTGTGCTTTTTTATAAACTTAAAACAGGCCGTCTGAAACGTTTCAGACGGCCT
>NZ_KV835611.1:214290-315343 GCF_001838065.1 Neisseria sp. HMSC078C12
ACAGGCCGTCTGAAACGTTTCAGACGGCCTTATTTTCTTCTCAAATATCTGAGATAAACACTTTTTCTTTCAATATATTGCCAATGGTGCTTAAGAAAGATTTCAACCTTATATTTTTCTATCGGACTTCATCTCCATTTTACGATGCGGTCTAACCGTTACACTCAACGGTAGATGATCTGATAAATGCTGCCAGTCTTTAGTGTTGTGAATTTCAGAATCGATGACATCAAGGTTGCGCGTGTAAATGCGGTCAAGGCTGAGGATGGGCAGGCGCGAGGGGAAGGTTTTGGGACGTTTGCCTGTATTATCAACAAATACTTCGTTCAAATCTAATGCCCTGCCCAGCTCACGTGCTGATTTTTGCCGCCAGTCATTGAAATCACCGGCAATAATCAAGGGGCTGTCAGGATTGATGTGGCGGTCAACATAGTCGCTGATGGCGCGGTATTGTTTGAGGCGGTCTGGCTCGCGCAAATTGAGGTGGACGCACAGACACACCAGCGGATCTTCCCAACCTTCAGGCACGACCTCGCAATGCAACAGGCCGCGCTGTTCGAGTTTGTTGACGCTGATGTTGAGGTTGTTTTCCGTTTTCAGCGGCAGGCGGCTGAGAATGGCGTTGCCGTGGTGTCGTTTGGGATAGACGGCATTTTTGCCGTAGCTGCGATGGTAATCGAGACTGTCGCCGATGATGTCGTAATGCGGCGCATCGGGGAAGTCGGTACGGCGGCTTCTATTGAGATGTTGTCCTTGGACTTCTTGTAAAAACAAAACGTCCGAACCCAATGCACCCAGCGCGTCAGCCATGCGGTTGACCTGCACTTTGCGGTTGAGCGCAGACATGCCTTTGTGCATATTGTAGGAAGTAATGGTAACTGGACGGGGAGACATGATGTGTGACGAATCGGTTTATTTGTTTCAGTATAGCACCGGAGCGTGTGGTTTTACGGCAATTTTGGTTATACTTGTTTAAAGAATAAAACGGCGTTTTGAGAGGGGGTTTCCCAATCAAAACGCCTTTTGTTTTTCAGACGGCCTCGCGTCCGAATCAGTTGTTGATTACTTCAACATTGGTTTCAAAAGTAACGGTGTGTTGGTATTTAGATGCGGTTTTGCGTTTCGGATAAGGATATTTGGAAACGCTTTTCACTGCGCGCTCGTCCATTTCAGGATTACCGCTGGATTGAATGATATTCACGCGGTCAACGTTGCCGGCAGGAGTCGTGAAGACATCCATCAAAACGGTTTTAACACTGCCGTTTTGCGCTTTCATGGCTTCCAGAGTTTCGGTATCAGCTGCTTGTGCAGTACCGAATACAGTGGCAAACAACAGGGCTGAGGCGAGGAGTTTAGTCGTTTTCATGTTTTAGTCCTTATTAGGGTTGTGGTTAGGTTAAATATTTCAGACGACCTCTGATTGATCGTTATTTGAAATTCAAAATCGGCCAACCTTTTGCTTTGGCTTCTTTTTCCAGCTCGGCATCCGGATTGACGGCGACAGGTTCGTCCACGATACGCAGCAACGGCAAATCGTTTTTGGAGTCGCTGTAAAAATAAACCTTGCCGTAGCTTTCAAAGGTCTCGCCGCGCTCGGCAAGCCATTGGTTCAATCGGGTAATTTTGCCTTCTTTCAGGCTGGGCGTACCGACATAGTTGCCGGTATATCGGCCGTCTTCGCCGGTTTCAAGCTGCGTGCCGATAACGTTGTGAATACCGAAAAGATGGCAGATTGGAGTAATGATAAATTCATTGGTCGAAGAAATAACCAACATTTCGTCGCCCGCCATTTGATGGCTTTGCACTAGCATACGCTGCATCGGGGAAATATACGGAACAATATATTCAGCCATAAACTCGCGATGAAACTCAGCCAATTCTTCCTTGCTGAAACGAGCCAAAGGCGCGAGATGGAATTTGAGGAAGGCATCGATATCAAGACAACCGTTTTGATAGTCTTGGTAGAACTTTTCATTTTGAGCCTCGGTTTCGGCCGCATCGACTATGCCTTTTTTAATCAGGTATTGCGGCCAGGAGTGATCCGAATCGGTATTGATCAAGGTATTGTCGAGGTCGAAAATGGCAAGGTTTTTCATTGGGTTTCCTGTTGTTTTAAAAGCTGGCGCAAAAGCGGCAAAGTAATGCGCTTGCCCATCATAACGGCATAGTTGTCGAGGGTATCGAGCATTTGCATCAGGCTGTCCATATCGCGCCGCCAATGGTTCAGCAGGTATTCGAAGATTTCCGGATCGATGGTTACCTGACGGGCGGCGGCCATGCTGACGAGCGCATCGATTTTTTCCCGGTCGGTCAGCGGTTTGACTTCGTAAACCAGGCAATACGCCATACGTGTGCGCAGGTCTTCGCGGATAACGAGCTGTTGCGGCGTATATTCGGAACTCAAAAGCAAAAAGCCTTTGCCGCTGTTGCGGAAGCGGTTGAAGATGGCAAACAGTAAAGCCTGTTCTTCATTATTAAGCTTTTCGATTTGGTCAATGGCAAGATATTCCACATCCAGCGCGGCTTCTGTCAGCGGCGTGGTGGCAGCGTCAATATAGAGGGCATTTCGTCCGGCATCGAGCGCCTGGGCGACCCATGCCTGCAAGAGATGGCTTTTGCCTGCGCCCTCTTCGCCCCAAACATAGATAAACTGCCCATGTTTGTGCTGCAACACATACACCAGCTCGGCATTTTCTGTTCCCAGAAATTTGTCGAAGCCGGGATAATCATGGCTGGCAAAATCGAAGATGAGCTGGTTCACAAAGGCGCACCGGTTAGGTTGAAATCGGCTTTATTTTACGTTGTTTTGCGGTTCACCATCAAGGATAAAGGCCGTCTGAAGCCTATACCTGCAACATATCTGCACTTCTAAACAGCTTACGGCATTGGTTTTATTCCGCTTTGGTTTTACAATGTCGAACTTCTCGCCGAAACATTTGTCTGTTCTTTTTCAGACGGCCTTTTTATTTGGGAACCCTAGTGATTTCTACCATTATCGATTTCATCCTCCATATCGACCAACACCTTGTCCACCTTTCCGCCCAATACGGCCCGTGGATTTACGCGATTTTGTTTGTTGTGATTTTCTGCGAAACCGGTTTGGTCGTAACGCCATTTTTGCCCGGCGACTCGCTGCTGTTTGCAGCCGGTGGCATTGCGGCCATCGGTGGCATGAACATCCACGTCATGGTATTACTGCTCTTAGCAGCCGCCATTTTAGGCGATGCGGCCAATTTTATGATCGGCAAGTATTTTGGACAAAAACTGTTTGCCAATCCGGATTCCAAAATTTTCCGCCGCTCGTATTTGGAAAAAACCCATGCGTTCTATGAAAAACACGGCGGCAAAACCATCATCATTGCGCGCTTTGTACCGATTGTGCGGACGTTTGCACCATTTGTCGCCGGTATGGGCGATATGCACTACGGGACGTTTATCCGTTACAACATTATCGGTGCGGTGTTGTGGGTATTGTTGTTTTCCTATGCAGGCTACTTCTTCGCCAATATCCCCGTCGTCAAAAACAATCTGGGCTTAGTCATGGCGGCAATCATCATGATTTCGATTTTACCTGCGGTAGTCGAAATTATCCGTGCCAAACTTAACGCCAAAAAATAACAATCAATCGAAAAGTTTGAAAGTTTAAACACATCAAGGAATTGTCATGCCGTTGCTGTCTATTGAATTTGCGGTATTCTTTATCGTATTTTTACCCTTGTACTGGGCATTTGCACGTTTGCCGCAAGTTCAAAACGTTTTACTTTTGGTTGCCGGGCTGGGCTGGCTTTACCGTATCGACCCCATTTTTGCCGCGCTGATTTTGGTTTACTCGTCTGTGGTTTACCTGATCAGCGTGCTGATGTTTTCTGAAAACGAGAATATCCGCAAATTTTGGCTGGGCTGCGGTATTTCGGCGGCATTGACTGTTTTGTGTTTCTTCAAATATTTCGACTTTTTCCGCCCGATTATTCAGCAATATACGGGGCAAAGCGCCGTCATCGACATTATTTTGCCTTTGGGCTTGTCTTATTACACTTTCCAATCGCTGGCTTACTTGGTGTATTGCTACCGCGAGCCTAAGGGAGAGCGTTTTGAATGGCACGAACTCCTACTGCATCTGAGCTTCTTCCCCACCATCACATCCGGCCCGATTATCCGTGCGGCCGCTTTTAAAAGCATAGACGGCGAACAGGCGGGGGCATTGGCGCAAATCCGCACCAAACAGGCACGCCAACTGATTTATCCGGCGTTGGCGGTCGGCCTGATTGTGTTGGGCATTGCTAAAAAATGGTGGCTTGCCGGCGTATTGGCGGAAGGCTGGGTATCGCCTGTTTTTGAAAACCCGGCCCAGTTCGACGGCTGGGGCGTGTTGTCTGCGATTTATGGCTACACCTTCCAACTCTTTTTCGACTTTTCCGGCTACTCGGATTTGGTCATCGGCTTGGCCATGCTGCTCGGCTTCCAGCTGCCGAAAAACTTTGCCGCGCCGCTTCGCGCCATTAACATCCGCGACTTCTGGGACAGATGGCACATCAGCCTGTCCACTTGGATTCGCGACTATATCTATATCCCTTTGGGCGGCAGCAGAAAAGGCTTCGGACGCACCCAGCTCAATCTGATGATTGCCATGTTGCTTTCCGGCATTTGGCATGGCTACGGCTGGAGCTTTTTGATTTGGGGCGCGCTGCACGGTGCGGCCTTGGTATTGCTTAACTGCGGCGACAAAATCGTCGGCCGCAATGCCTTAGGCCGTCTGAAAATCGGCAAACCGCTCGCCTGGCTGTTTACCTTCCATTTCGTTTGTTTCGCTTTTGTCGTGTTCAACAGCACAACGCTTGCTGATACGGAAATGCTGTTCAGCGCCTTATTTGCCAATGACAAAGGTTGGAACGCGCCTCTGCCGACCGACCTCATGTTGCTGGGTGCCTTTGCACTGATGCTTTTGCTGTACCCGTATTTGCTTCGCTTATTTGAAGCATCGGTAAAGAGCTTGGACAAACTGCCTGCATGGCTGTGGTTTATCCCCATCACACTTATCCTCGCCCTGATTATCGTCTTCGCCCCGTCCGGCATTCCCGGCTTTATTTACGCCAACTTCTAAGGAGCAGAACATGAAACGCTTTATCTCCCTGTTTGTTTCGATTCTGCTCAGTGCAGTTGCACTGGCGTGGTTTGCCCAAAACTCCATCAATGCCTATTGGCAGCAGACCTATCATGAAAACAGTCCGCTTGAGCCTTTATCCGAATACGCTTGGTGGCGTATCGGTGCGGATTGGCAACAAAAAGCCTACGAATTTTCAGACGGCCTGAAAGCTTCGCTGGAAGCAGAAGACGCTTTGGTTTCGGAAGACTCTGGCATTGAAACAACAAGGCCGTCTGAAAATACGGAAAACATTGAAACATCGGACAATCAAAAAGGCTCTGCTGCTTCCGATGCGGCTAACAATACGGATACCGCCGCCAGCGAGCCAGGCAATCAAGCTGAACAGTCGGCAACGCAGGTCGTGTTGAAAAAAGGCAACAAAGTCTTCTTTGCCGGCGACTCGCTGATGCAGGGCGTTGCACCTTTCGTACAAAAACACCTTAAGCAAGAATATGGCGTACAATCGGTCAACCTCAGCAAACAAAGCACCGGTTTGTCCTACCCCAATTTCTTCGACTGGCCGAAAACCATCGAACAAACTTTGCAAAAAGAACCCGACATCCGCGTTTTGGTTGTATTCTTAGGCCCTAACGACCCATGGGATTTCCCGATGGGTAAAAAATACCTGAAGTTCGCCACCCCCGAATGGGAAGCGGAATACCTCAACCGCGTCCGCCGTATTCTTGATGCAGCCTCCGCACATGATGTCCAAGTCATTTGGCTGGGCATTCCTTACATGAAAAAAGCCAAGCTCAACGAACAGATGCGCTACCTCGACAAAATCCTGTCGGGTACGGTGTCACCTCAAGCCATCTGGCTGCCGACCGACAAACTGTTGAGCAACGGCGCAGAAGAATATGCCGACTCTGTCAAAGTAGATGGAAAAATCATCCGTTACCGCAGCAAGGACGGCATCCACTTTTCCGCAGAAGGCCAAAAACTATTGGCCGAAAAAATTATGGAAAAAATTAATTTTACACACGATACACAACCATGAAATTGAATAAAACCTTACTCCTCACGCTTCTTGCACTCCCTATGACCGCCTGCGCTGCCGATGACGGCCTATTAAGCAACTACGGCTCCAACCGCCCTGCCTGGCTGAACAAACTGCAACAGCTCAACAATACTTCAGACGGCAAATTCCGCATTATCCAAGTCGGCGACTCACACACCGCCGGCGACTATTTCACCGACCGCCTGCGCCGCCGTTTGCAACAAAAATGGGGCAACGGCGGCATCGGTTGGGTTTACCCCAACACCGTCAAAGGCCAGCGCATGGCAACCGTCCGTTACAGCGGCAGCGGTTGGAACACCATCAGCAGCCGCAAATCACACAGCGATTTTTCTTTCGGCGGCATTGAAGCACGCGCCGACGGCGGCAGCGTTACCTTAAGCGCAGCCGACGGCAGCATGGACATGCAACAAATCTCCATCTTCGGTAAACCGGTTTGGTCCGAGCAAACCCTGACCGTCAACGGCCGCGAAATCCCGGCCAAACAAAACGGCTGGCAACTGTTGCATACCAACGCCTCCCTACCGATGACCCTCAGCAGCAGCATGCCTTGGCAAATCGGTTTCATTAATATCGAACGCCCCGGACGCGGCGTAACCGTTTCCGCCATGGGCATCAACGGCGCGCAATTGTCCCAATGGTCAAAATGGCGGCCGGGCATGTGGGAAGATTTGGCACAAACCAAAGCCGATTTAATCATTCTTGCCTACGGTACCAACGAAGCCTTTTCCGGCAATCTCGATATTTCCTCTACCGAGCGGACATGGCGCAACTATATCCGTCAAATCAAAAACACCCTGCCCAACGCGGGTATCCTGATCCTCGGCGCTCCGGAATCTTTGAAAACCGCCTACGGTAGCTGCGGCAACCGTCCGGTCTTACTCAGCGAAGTACAACAAATGCAGCAACGCGTTGCCCGTGATGAAAAAATCATGTTCTGGTCTTGGCAGGATGCAATGGGCGGGGCATGCAGCATGAAAAACTGGATGGCGCAAGGCTTGGCAGCCAAAGACGGCGTTCACTTTTCTGCACAAGGCTATGAAACTGCAGCCGATAAACTTGCCGATAGCCTGATCCGCTTTGCCCAATAAATTGGCAAAGCCTAAGTACTTTTCATTAACAGCACACAAAAGGCCGTCTGAAATTCATATTTCAGACGGCCTTTTGTTTATCGCTTATTCAGCAAACTGCTTATTTTTAAGCCAACATATTGCTGCTCATTCGTTGCGTTTGGTTTTCCGTAAAACGAACCAAACTTGCCTGCTTGTCAAAGCCTAATGGCTTGGCAACAAGGCGGTTGGGCAATTTGTTTAAATGGTGGTTGTAGCTTCCGGCTCTGCGGTTGTAAGTGCGGCGTGCCGATGCGACTTCTGCTTCTGCGGCATCCAGCATTTCCATCAAACCGGCCAATTTCTCATCAGGATGTTGTTTCAAAAGGCTGTTGACGGCGGTTTGTAATTTTTTCAGCGCATGATTCAATGCTGTTTCGGCTTCGCACAGATGTTTGATTTTGGATTCGGAAAATGTTTTGGCAGTTTGCGCCAAAGCGGTTTCGACTTCGGCACACATCTGCTGAACGTTTTGATCCGATGCAATGCCCTGCTCTTGCAGGTGTTTGCTGTATGCATCCAATACATGACGGACGGCCTGATGTCGGCAGTCGAGCGCAATGCGCAAAGAGACAAAGGATTCGCGACAGTCTTTTTTGCGGTCTTTCAACTGTTGTTTGAAATACAATAAGACAGCGGCGATTGATACGAAGATAAGTGCAAGACTGATAATGTCCATAGTGAATTCCCTAATTATGATGCCACTCATATCGGTGGCTGATTTTATTAACATCGATTATAATCCAATTTCAATATTTTTTCCCAATTTTCATAAAAAAGGCCGTCTGAAATTCAGACGGCCTGAAGTTTATATTTTTATTTCAATGCCTTGACTTGATGTCGATAACCCACACTTCTGATTGCGAACCCAAACGCAGGGGAATGCCCCAGAAGCCGTAGCCCGAAGTAGTGAAGAAATGGCCGTTGCCGATTGCCTCATAGCCGTAAGTAAGACGATAAAGCGTACGGACGATAAGGTTGGCAGGTGCGACTTGGCCGTTGTGGACATGGCCGGAAACCTGCACATCAATCGGCAGCCGGGCATGGGTTTCGATTGAAGTAGGACGGTGGTCCATCAATAAAACCGGTAATTGGGTATTTTGACCTTCTAAAAGCTGTTCCGCACTGGGGCGTTTGTGATCCAAATCATCGCTCCGCCCCACCAGCAACACACCATTCACTTCCAAAACCTGATTGGCCAAAACCGTCAAACCTGCCGCTTCCAATTCATGTTTGATGCGTTTCTGATCACGGAACCAATCATG
Source organism: Neisseria sp. HMSC078C12 (assembly GCF_001838065.1). Lineage (NCBI taxonomy): Bacteria > Pseudomonadati > Pseudomonadota > Betaproteobacteria > Neisseriales > Neisseriaceae > Neisseria > Neisseria sp. HMSC078C12. Next base: position 222,823 of record NZ_KV835611.1, read on the forward strand.
ATTGCCCAAAGTGGCATAAACGCCCATCGGCGCAGTCAGTTTCTGCAAATGCGGTTTCATGTTTTCTTTCAGGTACGCATCGACGGTATCGTCCATCAAATCGCCCGGCAGCAACACCATGTCGACTTGTTCCTGCTTCATAATGTCCGTCAGCTTGTCCAATTGACGCGTGCCGAACAAAATCCCCAAGTGCAAATCGCTGGCCACGCCGATACGCAGCGGCTTATCCATCTTCTTATTGATGAATACAGTCTGATGGCGGACCACGGGCGTATAGGCGTTATACATCCCCAAACCGAGCAAACCGATCACAAACAAAGGCGCAAACAGCCTCAGGCTTCGAGAAAGCGGTTGGCGCGCCATAAAACGGCGCAGCAAAAGATACAGGATAAATGTCGCCAACGCGGCATACATCACAAACAGCAAGATCACCATCCAAAACGCCACCACGCGGAACATCATATGTCCCAATTCCAGCAGCAAACCGACCAACAAGCCGTTTGTAATGAAATAGGAAATACCCATCAGCCAACGTCTGCCGATTTTGCCAATCCAAGGCGCAAACAGCCATTGCAGTGAACGCCCAAGCCCGAATGTAAACACTTGCAACAGAATGACGCTCACAAAAAACATCTTGCCAAACATGCCTTTCTGCCCTAAAAAAATCAAAAGGCAGATTTTAGGCCGTCTGAAACTTTCAGTGTATAATCCCCCGCGTAAAAACCCATAATATTTTGAAAGGAATCATCATGAGCCACCCTCAATCAGCTATTATTCCTGATCACGCACAAGCCGGTATTTTTATCGAAGCAGATATTTCAGACGGCCGCAACGAAGACATCAAATCTGCCTGCCGCCTTTCTTTGGAATCCTTGGCCAAACTGAAAACCCGTTTTCCAAATGATATTTTAGGTTTGACCATTGCCTTCGGCAGCCGCGCATGGCAATCGTTCGGCCATACTGACGAAGGCGGCGAAATCAAACCTTTCCCTGAATTGGGCAACGGCCTCGCCCCTTCCACCCAACACGACCTCTATATCCACATTCAAGCCACCGAGCAAAAAGCCGCTTATGCCTTAGCTCAATCTGTTTTAGGCGCATTCGGCGACAGCATCCGCGTATCCACTGAAGAACACGGCCTGCGCCTGTATGAAGACCGCGGCTTGGACGGTTTTGTCGATGGTACGGAAAATCCGCAGGGCGATGACAATGTGCGCAATGTCGCCATCATTCCAGAAGGCAAACCGGATGCCGGCGGCAGCTATGTTTTGCTGCAAAAATACCTGCATGATTTGAAAAAATGGGATGCCGTTCCTACTGCCGAACAAGAAGCCAGCGTTGGCCGCAGCAAAGAAGCCAATGACGAATTCAGCAAAGACGTGCGCCTGCCCGACTCCCATCTTGGCCGTGTCAACGTCAAAGAAAACGGCGTTGGTTTGAAAATCGTCCGCCGCAGCCTGCCCTTCGGCAAAATCAGCGGCGAACATGGTTTGATGTTCACTTCCTATTGCAACACGCTGCACAATATTGAAGTTCAGCTGCTCAATATGTTCGGCGATGCAGACGGCAAAACCGACTTACTGCTGAAATATTTGTCTAAAGCCGTATCAGGCGCCTACTACTACGCACCTTCTGTCGAGCGTTTGCAAAATCTTTAACGGCTCACAGGCCGTCTGAAAAAACCTGCCTTTTCAAAGGCAGGTTTTTGTTATTCAAATCCCATTAATATTTTTATGGTATCATCATAGAAATTGATTCCATTATTGCTTCATAAAAACCCTGATTGCAGACAAGGATAAAAACCGATACGCCCCAAACGGCTATTTTCGATAAAATAAACCCAATCATTATCCCTATAAAATTACGACACCATGTATAAATCCCGCCTCCTTCCCCTGCCCGTATTGATTCTTTCCGCTCTGAACGCCTATGCGGCCAATACGCCAAATCCGCCTGATCAAATCGATAAAAACGTATCCAACCAATTCGACAAAGACTTCCGCGACAATCTCGACCAGATTCATTCGGTTGAAATCCAAAAACGCGAGCAGTCAGCATGGGATTTACAGAAAAAACAAGATAACGACGCAGTTACACAAGAAGGGCCGTCTGAAAACAATACCGAATGCTTGGATTACACCGGTATCGAACTTTCCGGTATTACCCTCATCGATTCCAAAAAGATTGAAGCCAAGCTCCCCAAATGCATCAATCAAAACAGCATCAACCAACTGAACCGGGACATCGTTGCTGAGTATATCGCTCAAGGCTATCCGCACACGCAAATCAAATTTGAAACCACACCCGAGCGTGTTTTGAAATTGGCCGTCATCGAAGGCAAAATCCGTGAGATTACCGGCGGCTCCCGTACAGTCAACGTCGATACCCTCTTCCCCAATCATCAAGGCAAACCGCTGAACATCCAATACCTTGACCAAGGTATCGAACAGGCAAACCATGTTGTCGGCAACAACGTCAGCATCGATGTTTATCCGCATGATGACGGCACCGCCTCCATCCAACTCAACAACAATGCCGAAAAACATTGGGGCGGCAGCATTACCATCGACAATAAAGGCAGCAAACCCAATACCACAACACTGCGCGGCAGCCTGAATATCGGCAGCCCGTTGGGATTGAGCGACTCCCTTTATCTAAACGGCTACACCAATCTAAATAACCACGACAGCCATTACAGTCGCGGCGGCAGCCTGTTCTACCAAGTTCCTTATGGCGCATGGACATTCAGCACTTACGCCGCCGCGTCGCAATCGCAAAGCATCCTAACGCCTAGCGTAACGCGCTACGCCTACCGCTCCCAATCCAAAGCGGCAGGAATCAAAGCAGACCGCGTATTCTCACGCAGTCAAAAACACATTGCCTCCGCCTATGTCGGCATCGATTATGTGAAACAGACTGCAAGATTTGCCGACAGCAAACTGGAATTGCAAAGCCCGGAAATTTATTCGGCACAAGTCGGCCTGTCGCACACGGCCATCCTGCCAAACGGCATTTGGCTCAACAATATCGGCGTGGAACAAGGGTTTGCGAAAAATACCGAACACACGCCGTTTGACAAGCGCTATACCTCTGTATCCTTGCAAAGCAATTTGATTCAAAACCGTCCATTGGGCAAATGGATCGTGCGCAACCATCACCAAATCGATGCCCAATATAGCCCGCATGATTTGTTTGCCGCCAAAGAAATGGACATCGTCGGTTATCAAAATGTACGCGGTTTCCGTTCGACTTCTTTGAGCGCAAGCAGCGCAGTCCTGTTGAGCAATACCGTTTATTTCCGCCGCAATACGCCTCACGGCATCTATATCGAACCTTATCTGGGCGCAGACATCGGCGTTGCCAAAAATCATCACGAAGGTTCGCAACGCGCCATGGGCTTAGTGGCAGGTTTAAATTTGGGCAAGGCGGACAAATGGCAGCTTTCTGCCGACTACGGCAAAGGTTTTGCGCGCATGCCCAACCAATCAAACAGCGAAAAACAGGATCATGTGACCGTTTCTTTACGCATTCCATTTTAAAATTATGTAAATATATATCCTTTTATCCAATATATAAACCGCTCATCTTAACGTTATTAATTTTCTATTAATATCAACAAGATGAGCGGCTTTTATTTGCATTTGAAATAGTGCACGCAAGGTCATACTGGTGGTATGATTGTAAAAATTTCCATACCAATGTTAATACATTCAAAAGTTTTCTCAACAGAAATCCGATACCCGATATGGGATTTCTGATTCACTCTCCATCACGATAAATAAGGATTAAAATCCATGAAAATCGACACTTTATATCAGCCTAAGCTCTCAGCTTCCGGCAAAGTGACTGTCGCCGTGTGCTTTGCATTCCTGGGAAATGCAGCGGTAGCCGCCAATATCGAAGCCATCGGCCAAACTTCGGTACAGCAGCAAAACAATGTCGACATCGTCAACATTGCCGCACCGACGGCCCAAGGTCTTTCTCACAACCAATACAACAAGTACAACGTTTCCCAACACGGCGCCGTTTTGAATAACGCCCTGTCCGCCGGTAAATCCCAACTGGCCGGAAACCTGTCTGCCAATAAAAACTTCCAAGGTCAGGCCGCATCTGTGATCTTGAACGAAGTGGTCAGCAAAAACCCTTCCCTGATTTTGGGTCAGCAAGAGATCTTCGGTATTGCCGCAGACTATGTTTTGGCAAACCCTAACGGCATTACCCACAACGGCGGCAGCATCCTGAATGCCAACCGCGCATCCTTGGTTGTCGGTACGCCAACCGTTTCAGACGGCGCGTTGAAATCTTTCCATATCAGCGACAATGGCAAACAGCTACAAGTAAACGGCAATTTGAGCGGCAACCGCGTGGTTGACCTGCTCGCGCCGCAAGTTGTGGTCGGCAAATCAGCCAACGTCAATGCCGCCGACGCCATCAACGTTTCTTCAGGCAAAAGCAACTTCGACTACAAAACCGCACAAATCGAAGCCTTGGACGCAGCTTCAAATGCGCCGGTTCTTGACGGCCATATCTTCGGCAGTATGCGCGCCGGTACCATCCGCATCCACGCGACCGACAAACGCGCCAAACAAAACATTCAAAATGCCGCCATTACCGGTACCCGCTACCTGAATATCGACAGCAAAGGCAACCTGAGCATCCAGTCCGCCAACCTGACCGGCGCACAAATGGAATTGTTTGCCCGCGATACCGACATCAAAGGCACGGTTACCAGCCATTCCGCCAACAAATCTTCCAGCGGCAAAGAAGCGCAAAATGTTCAGCACTTCCGTTCAGACCGCAACAAAACGGAAACCTTTACCGCCAGCAATATCAATGCATCCGAGTCATTGACTTTGAACAACAGCGGCAGCCTCAACCTGAGCGCAGCCAACATCAATGCCGGCGCGCTAACCGCCTCTGCCACAGGCAACATCAATTCTAACGCGGTAAAAACCACCAACCGTACAGAATCCGACCATACTCAAAGCAAAGGCCTTTGGTACAACAACAACCTGAGCTCCTCTACTGACGAAAGCCTGCATCAAACCAAAATCAATGCCGGCTCTGTCAATATTGCAACCACCGGCAAAGTCCAATTGGACGCAACCGAACTGAACTCGGCTGCCGATGCACGCATTGCCGCCCAACAAGGCATCGTATTGAGCAGCAACAGCGAAACCGACAGCAGCTCGACTTATGTCAGCTTCAAAAACGAAACTGCTGCCCTGAAAACCGGTATCGCTACCAAATCTTCCAAAAACTCTACCGCCCATCAAACCAAAATCTCCGCAGCCGGTGATATCGGTTTGATTTCCGAAGGCGATTTGAGCACTTACGGCGCAAGCATCGCGGCAAACGGCAATGTTGTTACCGATGTCAACAACATCAACTTGGGTACGCAAACTACCATCAACACCAGCAGCCTCGATGACCAGAAAAAATACTGGGGCGGCCTGTTCGGCGGTGAAAGCCAAGTTCAAAACAACCGTACCGAAAACCTGCACGGCAGCAGCATTACTGCCAACTCAAACGTAGTTTTGGGTGCAAAAAACGGCGTCAACGTTTACGGCAGTACCGTTGAAGGCCAAGCCGGTACATTCGTCAGCTCCAAAGTAGGCAATGTCGATATTAAAAACGCCACCAGCACCGACACTTCCGCACAAAGCGCGCGTAAAGGTACGATTTTCAATATCACGACCTCTAAAACCAGCAGCAACAGCAGCATTGAAAAAGTAACCGGTTCCACCCTGGTTTCCAATGCCGACCTGACCGTTGTTTCCAACAAAGACATCAATGTGATCGGCTCTGCATTGTTTGCGGCACAAAAACTGCAACTGGCTTCCGCAGGCGATTTGACCATCGATGCTGCCAAAGCGGTAGAAAACAAACAGGTCAACGAGTATTCCATCAAAGGCTACTCCGGTACTGAAACCAATAAAGAAAACGGCAGCGTGACTGCCAAAGCCGGTATCAAATTCACCGATACCCACACCGACACTCATTCTGTCGGCCTGAGCGGCAGCATTTTGACCGGTAAAAACACCCAGTTGTCTTCCAACTCAAACGTTACCGTCAGCGGTAGCCAAGTCAACGGCGAAGAATCCGTCAACATTTCCGCAGCCAATGACGTCAATGTTGTTGCCTCCAAAGGCAGCAGCACAGTGACCGAATCCGGCCGCGTAACCGATTTGGGCGTATCTGCCACCGCATACGGAAAAAATAACGCCGCAGGCGTCGGCGTATCTGTCGGCATTACCAGCACCAAAACGGATGCAACGACCGTAACGGACACATCCCATGTATCCAACATCAACACCGGCGGCAACACCACCATCACTGCCAACGGCAATATTAATCAAGAAGGTACCGTGATTAATGCGACCGGCAATGTGATTGAGTCTGCCAAAAACGTTACCCATGCAGCGGCACACAGCGGTGCGAAATCCGATGTGAAACAAAACGGCGGCGGTTTGGTCGTTTCTGCCGGCATCAGCACCAACAAAGGCATCGGCGGTGAAATCACTGCGCAAGGTCAAGGCAACTCTTCGACCCACAATGAATCCACTGCAACTGTCACCACCATCAACGCAGGCAATGCCATCGTTTTGGCAAATGACAAAGTGTCTGATGAAGGTACAAAATACGATGTAACCGGTGCGATCAACATTGACGCAGGTTCATACCACAACACTGCCGCCCACAACACCAGCAACAGCAGCAGCAAACAAGGCGGCGCGTCTTTGACTGTCGGCGCGTACACCAAAGACGGTTCAAACGTTGATGTGAATGCCAACCTGAACGTCAACTACGCTGATGAAAACAAAAAAGAATCTACCGCCGTCAAAGGCGATATGAATGCGGCCAATGTTGTCATCAACGCCAAAGACTCTGCTGAAATCGCATCCAACATTACTGCCAACAACAACGTCAACATTACCGCAGGCAACGGCGTAACCTTCACCGAGTCAGCCAATACTACCTCCAACCAAGGTACAGCCGTTAATGTCGGTATCGGCGGCGGTGCGACAATCAATGTTGAAACCGGTGTGGCCGTTCCTCACGTCAACGGCTCTGTCGGCGTCAACAAAACCGATAACGCTTCTTCTACCGCCACAGGCGCAAATGTAGCAGCCGGTAACGATATTAAAATCAATGCCAACAACGGTGACGTCAACCTGCACGGTACCAACTTGGTATCCAACAACTCCGTTGAAGTAGAAGGCAACAAAGTCAATACTTCCGGCGCGATCAGCAGCGTTAACGAAAAAAATCTGACCGTCAATGTCAACGGCAGCTACGCTTCAGGCAAACCAAACGGCGGCATCAACGCCAAAGGTAAAAACGACGCCAACGTAACCAATACGGCAAACGTCATCCAAAGCGACAATGTCGTTATTACTACCGGCTCTCCAACCGGTTTGAGCGTCAACAATACGGCCATCAACGGTAATAATGTTGTGCACTACTATGACAACACTAAAGCTTCTGCGGCGAACCGTTATACCTATCGTCCTCGCCAACCAAGCTACGCCAAACGCCGTTTGCGTTACTAAGATGCGCTATTGAAGTCATTGAATAGCCATTAAGACATGCCGTCTGAAAACAGAAAGTTTTCAGACGGCATTTTTATCATCAATGCAAAACCACACACTATCTCTGTTATGATAATGCCTCGCTAATATTATTCCGTTCCAACCATGTCTTCCGCCCTTCCTTTTGACGCGCTCACCCTTTCCATCGACGGCACCAACCTCATCGAAGCCTCCGCCGGTACGGGTAAAACCTACGGCATTGCTGCACTCTTTACCCGACTGATTGTTTTAGAAAAAAAAGACATCGAGAAAATTCTGGTCGTTACCTTTACCAAAGCGGCGACAGCAGAACTGAAAACCCGTTTGCGCGCGCGTTTGGACGAAGTGTTGCAGGTTTTAAACGAAATCCAAACCCTGGGCGGCAAGCCGGAACATATTTCAGACGGCCTGAACAAATATTACGAAAAAGAGAAAAAATCCCCCGATGACTTTCTCAATCGCTTGATTCCTTTGGCTTTAGGTGAGCAAGACGGACAGGAAAGCTGCCATCGCCTGATTCTCCGCCTCAAAGCAGCGCTGAGCCAGTTTGACAACGCCTCGATTTACACCATCCACGGCTTCTGTCAGCGCGTCTTGCGCGATTACGCGTTTTTGTGCGGCGCGCCTTTGGATGTCGAGCTGTCGGACGACTCGCGCGAGAGGCTGCTGATTCCTGCGCAAGACTTTTGGCGGCAGAAAGTGGCAACCGATGCCACATTGGCACAATTGGTTTTTGACCGAAAATGCACGCCCGAAGAAATGCTTGCCGAAATCAAAAGCTATACCGGCCGCCCCTATCTGAAATTCAGACGGCCTGAAGGTAATTTGAAAGAAGCTCAAACCAACCTTCAAGAAACATGGCAAAAAATTTGCGGCCAGTTGGAAGACTTGGAAAAAGCGTTTTGGGCAATTTTTCCCAAACTGAACGGCCAAACCTACAAAAGAAAAACCTTTGAAAATGTTTTTACCGATTTAAAAACAAACGCCGAATCCAACCGTCTGCCCCGCCTGAGCAAACAAACGCTGGAAAAATTAAGCCTCTTCAGTATCGACACGCTCAACAGCAAACTGAAAAAAGAATATAAAGCCGATGCCGATGCGGCGGAAATTATTCAGCTAAAAGTCCTGGCTAATCTTGGTCGTGATTTGCAGGCAATGAAAAGCGCGGAAGAAGCAGTCTTCATCTGCCTGCAACTCGATCTCCTTTCCTACATCAACCAATCCATTGCCGAACAAAAAAAATCACGCCGCGAGCGCGTGTTTGACGATTTGCTGCTGGACGTCCATCAGGCATTGACCACCAATGAGCACGGCAACGCATTGGCAAAAGCGGCGGCGGCAAACTGGGAAATCGCGCTGATTGACGAATTCCAAGATACCGACCCGTTGCAATACGAAATTTTCCGCCAAATTTTTATCGAACAAAGCTGCCCGCTGTTTCTCGTCGGCGACCCCAAACAGGCGATTTACAGCTTTCGCGGTGCGGACATTTACGCCTATCTGCAAGCCGCGCAAGATGCGGACAGGCATTACACCCTCGCCGTCAACTACCGCAGCCACGCCAAGCTGATCAACGGCATCAGCGCTTTGTTCAAACAAAAAAAACACCCCTTCGTGTTGGAAAACATCGATTACAGCGAGGTCTCTGCCAGCCGCGCCGAAAGCCGGCTGTCGCCACACCGCCCCGCCATCCAAGTGCGCTGGCTCAATACGGACGACCAAACCGGCAAAGAGATTTTGCGCAGCCGAGCCGCCGAATATTGCGCCGATGAAATTGCCTTTGCGCTCAATGAAGCAGCCGAAGGCCGTCTGAATTTCAAAGGCCGCGCGTTGGAATCCGGCGACATTGCCGTCTTGGTGCGCACCAACAACGAAGCGGCGATGATTGCCGGAAAACTGAAACAGCGCCGTATCCAAAGCGTGTTGCTGTCGCGCCAGTCCGTTTTCGATTCCGCCGAGGCCGACTCGCTGTCCGCGCTGATCGGCTTTTGGCTCAACCCAAGGCAAACCGACTGGCTGCGCTTTGTCTTGACCGGCGTTTTGTTCGGCTATACCGCCAAAGAGATATACGAACTCAACCATAACGAACATCAGCTGCTCAAATGGCTGGAGTCGTCTGCCGAAGCCATGGAAAAATGGAGGAAAGGCGGCATTTTTGCCACCGTGCAGCAGTTTGCCGCCCGACATGACATCGAAACACGCCTGCTCAAAGGCGGCAACGAGCGCAGCCTGACCAACTACTACCAAATTCTGGAGCTATTGGCCGAAGAAGACAGCCAAAGCCGAAACCCCGCCGCCCTGCATAAATGGCTGAACGAGCAAATCAGCCGTGCGCGCAGCGGCCATTTCCCGTCAGACGCGCAGACCATCCGTCTTGAAAGCGATGAAAAATTGGTCAAAATCGTTACCATGCACGCGTCGAAAGGTTTGCAATATCCTTTGGTTTACTGCCCCTTCGCGTGGGATACCAAAGACAATTCCAAAGAAAACTGGAAAATCCTGCATACCGAAAACCACGAAACCGAGCTGCTGGCCAAATCTCAAACCTCGGAAGCAGAACTAAGCCACCTTGCCGACGAAAAGACGGCAGAAGATTTGCGCCTGCTTTATGTCGCCCTTACCCGCGCCGAAGAACAGCTCAACATCTACGCCGCCGCCAACAAAAACTGTACGCCGAACAATCCTTTTGCCTATCTGCTTGAAGGTTTGCCAGAGACCGGCCGCGAAAGCGTCAGCCAAAGCTATCAAAGTGCGACAGACGTTGTAGAAATGCTCAAAACCAACTGGCAACGCTTTATCAAAAACGCACCGGAAAATACGGAATTCACCTTCACGGAAGAAGCCCCGCTGGAAACCGTCTATCAATACAGCCGCCAGCAAGACCAAGCCTTGAGCGCACTGAGCATCAACCGCCGCGATTTTGACTTTATCCGCCACACCAGCTTTACCGGTTTGAGCAGGCATACTAAGTCAAGCGACGAACAACACGAGCCTTTGCAACCTGCCATCGATCCGGCAGAAAGCGCAGACCGTGCCATGCCGTCTGAAAACCTGCCGTCCCCACTTTCAGACGGCCTCGATATCCATCATTTTCCCCGCGGCACCAATGCCGGCGTATGTTTGCATGAAATGTTGGAAAAACTCGACTTCGCCGCCTCTGCCGAGAGCCAATCCGGAATGATTGCCGAAGTTTTGCAACGCCACAGCTTTGAAGAAAAATGGCTGCCAACGGTAAGCACCATGCTCGACACTTGCCGCCTGACGCCTTTAATCAACGAGAGCCTGTCGCAGATTCCGCCGACCCGACGCCTGCCCGAAATGGGGTTCACCCTGTACATGGACGATTTCAAACTGGACGACTTACGCCGTTGGTTTGCCTCAAGCGAAGCAAACCTGCCGCCCGAATGCGTCCAAGCCGCGCAACTGCTTGATTTCCATGATTTACAAGGCTATTTGAACGGCTTTATCGATATGGTTTGCCAAGATTCAGACGGCCATGTCGTTTTAATCGACTACAAATCCAACCATTTGGGCAACGATGCAAGCGCCTACACGCAACAGGCGATGAACGAAGCCGTGGCGCATCATCACTACTACCTGCAAGCCCTGATCTACGCCGTTGCCATCGCGCGCTACTATGCCCTGCGCGGCAAGCCCTTGCCCAAAATCGCCATCCGCTACCTCTTCCTGCGCGGCATGGACGGTTCGGATCAAGGTATTTGGAAATGGGACATCGATACCGCCCTACTTTCCACTTTTGTTGAGCGAAAAACAAATTCTTGATAAATCAATTGTTAAACCGTCAAAAAGGCCGTCTGAAACGTTTTCAGACGGCCTTTGATTATTTGTGCAAACCGCATTCCTTACTGTCTTTACTCTCCCACCACCATCGTCCGGCGCGGATATTTTCGCCCAGCTTGACCGGACGCGTGCAGGGTTCGCACCCGATGCTGGGATAGCCCTGATGATACAGCGCATTGAGCGGAACTTGGTGCTCGTGCGCATATGCCCAAACATCCTGCTCTTCCCAATCGAAAATAGGATTGAATTTGGCGATGTTGCGGCCTGTATCCTGCTCTTCAAAATTCAATTCGCTGCGCGTTTCGGACTGGCTGCGGCGTTGTCCGGTCAGCCATGCGGGGGCGTTGTGCAAAGCGCGGTTGAGCGGTTCGATTTTGCGGATATGGCAACAACGGCGGCGCAACTCGACGCTGTCGTACATGGCGGTCGTGCCGAATTCCGCTTCAAATTCATCGGCGGTTTGCTGGTTGGGATAAAACACTTCCAATTCGGTTTGATAACGCGCATTGGTTTCGGCAATCAGTGCGGCGGTTTCGGGATTGAGTTTGCCCGTATTGAGCGTGATGATGCGGATGGGCAGTTTCAGACGGCACACGGCATCGGTAATAACCATATCTTCAACCGCAAGGCTGGATGCGAACACGGCTCGCGGATAGCGCGCGGCAATGTTTTGCAAACGGCGCTCCAAAGCAGCCGCCAACTCAGGCAGGCGGCTGCGTTCGGCATCATTGGTTGCGGGGATTTTCCAAAATTGAGGACGGAATAAAGACATGGCTGGTTGTTCCTAATAATTTTCAGACGGCCTGTGAAACGGCTGCCGATATGGTTATGGAACGATATTGTCCTGCGCCCTATCTTCAAACGGAAAGAATGCTTTTCTATTTCTTTATAACCAAAGCGTCTGCTGCTGGTTTTTCGGCAGCAAATGGCTCACGCCGATGCCGATCAGGCGGAAGGTGTCTTCGCGTTGCGGCGGTATGCGTTGCAGCAAAGTATGCGCCGCCTGAAGCAGCGAGGCACTGTCGGGAAGGACGGAAGAATACGTCAGCGAACGCGTGATAATGCGGAAATCGTGGGTTTTGAGTTTGAGGGTAACGCCTTTGGCTTCGACGTTTTTTCGCTCAATCTGCCGCCAAAGGTCTTCGGCAAGGTGCGGCAAATGGCTTGAAGCCTGTTCCAAAGACAAATCTTCGGGTAAAGTGATTTCGGTTGAGATTTGCAGGCGTTCGCGTTCGGCTTTGACCGGCCGCTCGTCGATACCGCGTGCCAAATCATAAAGGCGGTAGCCATAGCGGCCGAAATGGTTTAAAAGTTCGCCGCGCTCAAAACGGCGCAAATCGCCGGCAGTCTGCATACCGAGGGCGTTCATTTTTTTCAGCGTGACTTTGCCGACACCGGGAATCTTACCCAACGGCAAGCTCTCCAAAAACGCCATGATTTTGGGTGGCGGCAATACAAACTGCCCGTTCGGCTTGCGCCAGTCGGACGCGATTTTGGCCAAAAACTTATTGGGCGCGATGCCTGCGGAGGCCGTTAAACCGGTTTCTTCAAAAATTTCGGCGCGAATGCGTTTGGCCACCTCGCTGGCGTACGGGATATTTTTAAAATTTCGGGTAACATCCAAATAGGCTTCGTCCAAAGACAAAGGCTCGATCAAATCGGTATAACGCCGAAACACGGCATGAATCTGCGCCGACACTTGGCGGTACAAATCAAAATGCGGCGGCACAAACACCGCCTGCGGACACAGTCTTTTTGCCGTCGCTACCGACATGGCCGAGTGCAAACCGAATTTGCGCGCTTCGTAAGACGCGGCACAAATGACCGAGCGAGTGCCGTCCCACGCCACAACGACGGGCAGCCCTTTTAAGTGCGGCTGCTCGCGCAGTTCTACCGAAGCGTAGAATGCGTCCATATCGATATGGATGATTTTGCGTTGGGACATGGGAAAAGGTGGATAAGGAAAAGGCTTATTGTAACAAAAGGCCGTCTGAAATTTCAGACGGCCTCTATGTTCAAACCTTATTTTTTACCGGAAAGCTGATCAAACAATCCGCCGTCGGCAAAGAATTTTTTCATGATGTCCGACCAAGCGCCGAACTTCTCATTCGGATTGAAAGTTTCAATATCGGGGAAATCGGCTTTGTGTTTGGCCAACACTTCGGCATTGCGCGGACGCAGATAAAGATTGGCGGCCAACTCTTGAGCCGGTTCGCTCCAGAGGTTTTTCAAGTAAGCTTCGGCAGCAGCGCGCGTGCCTTTTTTATCGACCACGCTGTCCACGACGGCAACCGGTGCTTCTGAAATAATGGTATAGCTCGGATAGACGATTTCAAATTGATCTTGAGTCAGTTTTTTGCTGACGTAGTTGGCCTCGTTTTCAAAGGTAACCAAGACATCGCCGATATTGCGTTGGCTGAAGGTCGTCGTTGCCGCACGGCCGCCGTTTTCAAATACAGGCGTATTTTTCAGCAATGCGGCCACAAAATCTTGGGTTTTGCCTTCATCGCCGTTGTTGACTTTCAAGCCGTAACCGTACGCGCCCAAAAAGGCGTAGCGGCCGTTGCCTGTGGTTTTCGGGTTGGCCAAAACGATTTGCACGCCGTCTTTGGCCAAATCGCCCCAGTCTTGGATGTGTTTCGGATTGCCTTTGCGCACCAAGAAAACGACGTTGCTGGTATAAGGCACGGCATTATCCGGCAGGCGCGTGTTCCAGTCGTCTTTAATCAGGCCTTTTTTCACCAAAAGCTCGATATCGGAAGTCTGGTTCATGGTGACCACATCGGCGGCCAAACCGTTGGCCACGGCCAAAGCCTGCTTGCTGGAGCCGCCGTGCGACTGTTGGATTTCAACCGTTGCGCCGCCGTTTTTCGCAGCATATTCTTTGACAAACAAAGGATTGTATTCTTTATAAAAATCTCGTGCGACATCATAAGAGACGTTCAACAGCTTCACATTACCGGCCTTGCCTGCGGAAGCGGCATTGTCGGCAGATTGTTCGTTTTTGGGAGAGCAGGCACTCAACGCCAGCGCGGCGGTCAATGCGGCAAAAGAAAGGGTACGGATATTCATGGTCGGCTCCTATTAAAAGTATATGGTGATACTTTATCGGGATCGGAGGCAAACGGGAAATAATGTTTGCTTTTGGGTTTATCAGTTTTGGTTATATAAACCGAGGCCGTCTGAAATTAAAAAATAATTATTTATAACTATAAAATCTAAACCATATTATTTACAAAGTTAATAAAAAAGAGTACTGTTCGTATTCGCCGAATCATTAGGCGTTTTGTTCAATAATAGAAAGATGGAGTGTAGAAACGATGAAACAGTGGATGCTTTTAGGATTGCTGGGATTGGGCGCAGCGGCGCAGGCGCACGATGTTTGGGTGGCCGCACCGGCACATCAGCCTGCCGGCAAAATCCTGCATGCGGATTTGGGTTACAGCCACGACTTCCCCAATGTCGAAAAAATCGCCGACGACCGCGTGCATATTTTCAAACCGCTGCAATTGACCGACAGCTCAAAGAAAACCGTTGATTTGGTAAATAAGGGCGAAAACTATCAATACGTTTCCAAAGCCGCCCTGCCCGCAGGCTCCTACTGGGTCAGCGCGACCTACCAACCGACTTTCTGGTCGAAAAACCAAGACGGCTGGAAACAGCAAACCTTGAAACAGCTGGCCGGTGCCACCTATTGCGAACAATCGCAAATGTTCGGCAAGAGTTTCGTCCAAGTGGGCAACGGCGCAGTCGATGAAGCGGTATTGACCCGCCCTATCGGCCAAGAGCTGGAACTGGTTCCGCTGAAAAATCCGAACGCAGTCAAAGCCGGCGGTATTTTGCCGGTCAAAGTCCTGTACAAAGGCGAGCCTTTGGTTAAAGCCACTGTTACCGCCAGCTCCGACACTTTGGCCGAAATGGACTTGGAATCAACTCATGACCACCGTGAGCCTCAAGGCTTCTCCGGCAAAACCGATAAAAACGGCGTGGTCAATGTGATTACGCTGATTGACGGTTTGTGGAAAATCAAAGTGGTGAACGAGACCGATTACGGCGATAAAAGCGTATGTCAGAAAGACAATACTTACGCAACGCTGATTGTGCCTGTCGGTACCAAACGCGCGGCTGCACGCCATGCCCACCATCATCATTAACAGCCATTAAAAAAGGCCGTCTGAACTTTCAGACGGCCTTTATTTATTCTAATTCATAACCCAAATTTCTAAAAAAACGGGATAATGTTTCCAACTCATCACCATTTAATTGGGCAAAACGGACACGGTTGCAGCCAGTCAAGACCACACTGCCCATCCAGTGCGCCCCAAAGACGCGCTCTAAAGGGACATTCCTCATTCGATTGATAAACGGTACTTCTGAAGAAAATTGCGTTGCAATATTCGGAGGCGCAAATTTCAAACCCAAGTCCTGCAATGTATAACGGTGTTGCGCCGTCAAAAACATATCTTCGTGGTGCAGCCGCACCAGCCATTCCATACCGGCAATTTTTCCGTCTTTCGGCGGCAAAGGCGGCCGGATTTCTACATTTAAACCCAGTTGCCGAGGCATGGTTAAAAGCCGCTTGCTGCGCAGGCTGAAACCGCCGTTCTGCGGCTCGTCCAAATTCGAAGAATTCTGAATCAGATGCTGTTTGGCCAAATATTGGTCGGTCCCCTTCAGGAAAAACTGCCCGTCGGGTTCGGTTTCCAACAAAATCGGCAAAGGTGCGCCGATGTAGTCATATTCCCGATAGGCATCCTGCCAGTTTTGACCGTTCAACACCCAGCCGTCATTTTGAACAATCAAACAATAATCGGTTTCGATGTAATACATCAGTTGGTACAAAACAAACAGATTGTATTCCAGATAACCGAATGGCCGGCAAGGCTGATGCAGGATATTTTCCGGCAAACCTTGCGGACGGCTTGGGCTGATTAGCAATCCGCGGCTTCCAGGCAATTCGGCGCAGCTGCGGGCAACGGCGTACATCGTACCCTCGGTATAAGAATCTGCGCCGGTAATACCCACCACGGTAATGTCAGCAAAACTCATTATATGTTTCTCCTGTTTCAGACGGCCTTTGAGTTATTTACGACACCTTGTTGCAGATTTCTTTCAAACGGTACAAGGCATCTAAGGCTTCGCGCGGCGTGAGGTTGTCGGGCTGGATTTGCGCCAACGCTTCGGCCAACTCATCGGTCTGGGCATGGCAAACCGGTTCAATGTCCGGCTCTTCCTCACCCACTCTATTTTCAGACGGCATGGCGCTGAAAATGTCCAACTGCGGACGGTTGGCGGCGGCTTGGGCTTCAAGTTCGTCCAGATGTTTTTGGGCGGCTTTGAGGGCGCGGTTGGGCAAGCCTGCGAGTTTGGCGACGGCGATGCCGTAGCTTTTGCTGGCGGGGCCGGGTTCGATGTGGTGGAGGAAGACGATGTCTTGTCCTTGTTCGAGTGCGGAAAGATGCATATTGACTGCCGTTGCGTGGGCTTCAGGCAGGCGGGTCAGCTCGAAATAGTGGGTGGCGAAGAGGCTGAAGGATTTGTTTTTTTGCAGCAGGTGTTCGGCGATGGCGTGCGCGAGGGCGAGGCCGTCGAAGGTGGAGGTGCCGCGTCCGACTTCGTCCATGAGGACGAGGGATTGGTCGGTGGCGTGGTGGAGGATGTAGGCGGTTTCGCTCATTTCGACCATGAAGGTGGAGCGGTTGGAGGCGAGATCGTCGGATGCGCCGATGCGGGTGAAGATTTGGTCGATGGGTCCGATTTGGGCTGAATCGGCAGGCACGAAGCTGCCGGTGTGCGCCATGAGGACGATGTGGGCAACTTGGCGCATATAAGTGGATTTACCGCCCATATTGGGGCCGGTTAAAAGCATAAGGCGGTGTTTGTGGTCGAGGCGGGTGTGGTTGGCGGTGAAGTGGCGCACTTGTTGCTCGACGACGGGATGGCGGCCATTTTCGATATGGATAATGGGGTAGTCGGCGAACTCAGGACAAACGAAGCCGCGTTCGGCGGCGGTGGCGGCAAAGGTGGAAAGTACGTCCAGCGCAGCGGCGGCTTTGGCGGCTTTTTGAAGCTGCGGCAAGGCCGTCTGAACTTCTTTCAACAGGGCTTCAAACAGGCGTTTTTCCAATGCCAATGCCTGTTCTTGCGCGGTCAGGACTTTGTCTTCGAAAGTTTTGAGTTCGGGGGTGATGAAGCGTTCGGCGTTTTTTAGGGTCTGGCGGCGTTGGTAGTTGGCGGGGGCTTGCTCGGCCTGGACTTTGGATAACTCGATGTAGAAGCCGTGGACGCGGTTGAACTCGACTTTGAGGGTGGAGAGGCCGGTGCGTTCGCGTTCGCGCGCTTCGAGGTCGAGCAGAAATTCGTCGCCGTGGTTTTGGATGTGGCGCAGTTCGTCAAGTTCTGCCGAATAGCCTTGGTTGATGACGCCGCCGTCTTTGAGCCAGACGGCGGGTTCGGGCATCACGGCGGCTTTGAGGGTTTCGGCGACGGGCAGGGTTTCGGGGAAAACGGCTTTGAGGGTTTCTAAGAGACTGCTGCCCTCGGCGGACAGTTCGATTTCGGACAGGGCAAACAGGCTGTCGCGCAGGGCGGCGAGGTCGCGCGGGCGGGCGTTGCCGACGGCGATGCGGGCGGCGATGCGTTCGATGTCCGCGATGTTTTTCAGACGGCCTTGCAGGGTTTCGTATTGCGAACCCAACGCGGCAACGGCTTCTTGGCGGGCGCGGATGTGGGCGCGGCTGCGTAAGGGGTGGTGCAGCCAGAGTGCCAAGAGGCGGCTGCCCATGTGGGTGGCGCAGCCGTCGAGTATGGAAAACAGGGTCGGCGATTTTTTGCCGGAGAGGGTTTGCGTGATTTCGAGATTGCGGCGCGTGGCGGCGTCCATGCCGATATATTGGCTGTCGGTTTCGAGTGAAATGCCGTCTAAGTGTTGCGGCATCAGGTTTTGCGTCAGGCGGATGTAGTTCAGCAGCGCGCCCGCCGCGCCGACGGCGGCTTCGTGTTCCTTGCCGTCCAAACCGAAGCCGTGCAGGTCTTGGCAGCCGAAGTATTCGGTCAACAATTTCGCGCCTGCATCGGCGGCAAACTGCCACGAGTTCAGGCGCGTGATGTTGGCAGAAGTTGCATGAAAACCGTCAGGCAGGCTTTTGCCTTCGGGCAACAGGATTTCCGCCGCCTGCAAACGCGCCAGCTCGTCTGCGAGCTTGTCCGCCGTCGTCAGCTTGGTTTTGAATTCGCCGCTTTGCAAAGATGCCCACGCGATGGCGATGTGTTTTTTATCCGCGTTCACCGCCGCGATGCGGTTGGTTTCCTTGTCTTCCAAAAACGCCGCGTCGGTCAGCGTGCCGGGCGTCACAATGCGAACGACTTTGCGCTCCACCGGCCCTTTGCCCGCGCCGACTTCGCCCACCTGCTCGCACACCGCCACGCTTTTTCCCATCTTCACCAGCCGCGCCAGATGCTGCTCCGCCGCGTGAAATGGCACGCCCGCCATCTTAATCGGCACGCCGTCCATCTGCCCGCGCGTGGTCAGGGTGATGTCCAACAGCTTCGCCGCTTCCACCGCGTCATCCAAAAACAACTCGTAAAAATCGCCCATGCGGTAAAACACCAGCTTGTCGGCGTGCTGCGATTTGATGTCGAGATACTGCTGCATCATCGGGGAAACAGTGGGTTTGGACATGGAAAAACCTTAGAAACGCAAAAGCGTTATTGTAACAAAAGGCCGTCTGAAAACCTAAATAAGCTTTCAGACGACCTTTTATATATGCCGAATAAGATTAGTCATAAACGAAAATAATGTCCAAGTCTTTCTTCGGCAGGAAATTTTCTTTGACTGCTTGGAAGCGGTTCGGCCCTACTTTGCGCAAGGATTTGTCCCAACAAAGCGAAATCACGGTATTGGGCTCGCGGTCTATGGTCAACGTGAATTTACCGATGGGTTTTGCCCAGTTGGCACCTGTGGTCAAGACATAGCCCAAATAGTGATAAACCTTTGAACCTCCTTCCACAGTTTTAAAGTTTTTAAGGAAGTTTTCATCCATGCAGTACTCATCTATGAATGCTTTGCTGTCTTTGGCTTTAAGCGAAGGCAGGAAGCTGCCGCCGACCAGCGGGGTGTATTGGTGTTTGATTTCGGTGACGCTGCCGGCTTTGAAGGTTTGCTTCCAGCTGTAAATAATCTGCGACGACCAATAGGACAGTTCATCCGTCTGTTTGGACAGCATGGATTGGACTTTGGCGGAGCGGCAGGCTCCGATTTTGCTGTCGATTTTTTCACCGTCTTGCTTTTTCGTCCAAGGGTGCATCAGTTCCTGATCGCTCAAACCGCATTTTTTCAAATCGGCGGTCACGTCCACCAGCGAGCCGTTACGCCGTTCAAAATAGGCGCGGACGTGGGCTTGCGGGCGGACAGGTTTGCCGTCGGCGTAAATTCGGAAGCTGTTCACCAAGCCTTTGGTGTCGGCAAAGTCGGAAACTGTGACCGCAGGAACGATGGGCAAAGGAAAAAGAACCGTCTCGGTAATGTCTTGCGCTGTAGTATTTTTAAACTTGTAATGTACGCGGATTTGCTTTTCGCTGATGTGCAAATCTTCGCTCTGCATATCGATATGCGGATTTTTCAGATATTTGATGCCGCTTGGCTGACCGTACCCATACTGTCATTGGCATGAGCAGCCCCAGTCAGCAGAAGGAGCAAGATTAAAGCTTTTTGTTTCATGATTTAACCCCTTTGAAACAGGCCGTCTGAAAAACAGGTTTCAGACGGCCTTTAACAGCAGCTTGGTTTTAAGCCAAAGCCACTTCCAAATTATCAATCAGGCGCGTGGTACCCAAACGAGCGGCGGCAAGCACCACCAATTCTTTATCGCCGACATGAGCTACTGCCAAGCTGTGTGCATGGCGGATTTCAACGTAATCAACCACCCAGCCGGTATCGCTCAAACGGCGGATACATTCAGCCTCAAGCTGGGCGTAATCCAGATTGCCGTTTTTCAAGGCGGCGGCAATGTTTTGCAACTCTTGATAGAGGCGTGGCGCTTCTGCGCGCTCTGCTTCGCTCAAATATTGGTTGCGGCTGGAAAGTGCCAGGCCGTCTGAAGCGCGGCCGGTATCGACCGGGATAATTTCGATATTGAAATTTAAGTCTTCGACAAAGCCTTTGATAATCGCCAGCTGCTGATAGTCTTTTTTGCCGAAACAGGCGGTATCGGGTTGAACGATGTTGAACAACTTGGTCACAACGGTCGCAACGCCGCGGAAATGGCCCGGGCGGAATTTGCCGCACAATTCGTTTTGCAGGTGCGGAGGCTCGACATTGAAACGCTGTTCTACATTCGGATACAGCTCTTTTTCATCAGGCGCGAACACGACGGCAACGCCCTCGCCTGCCAATTTGTCGGCATCTTGCTGCAAGGTGCGCGGATATTTGTCGAAATCTTCGCCTTGTCCAAATTGCAGACGGTTGACAAAAATACTGACCACAATGTTATCGGCACGTTTTTTCGCTTCGCGCACCAGCGCAAGATGGCCTTCGTGCAGATTGCCCATGGTCGGCACAAATGCCACTTTTCCGGCAGTTTTGCGCCACTCGCGCAATTCTTTAATCGTATGAATGATTTGCATGGTTTGAAAAATCCTTTATCTTTTCCGCCGTTTCATCAACGGAAATCACGCGCCGATTATACGCTTTTATTCATTAAAAAGGCCGTCTGAAATAAGTTTCAGACGGCCTGGAGTTTATTTTATCCGGCAAACGTATGTTCGACAGACGGGAACGTTTTTGCTTTAACTTCGTCTACATAGGCTTTGACCGCAGCTTGAACGCTGTCTTTGCCCTGCATAAAGTTCTTCACGAATTTGGCGGTTTTACCGGGGAAAATGCCGAGCATATCGTGCATCACCAAAACCTGACCGTCGCAATCCACGCCTGCGCCAATACCGATGGTCGGGCAAGAAACGGTCTCGGTCACTTTTTTCGCCAATTCCGCAGGAACGCACTCCATCAATACAATTGCCGCACCTGCCGCATCATGCGCTTTGGCATCGTTGAGCAACGCTTCCGCCTTATCGCCGCGGCCTTGAACTTTATAGCCGCCGAATGCAAACACGGATTGCGGGGTCAGGCCGATGTGCGCGCAAACAGGAATGCCGCGCATTTGCAGAAATTCAGTGGTCTCCGCCATCCAGACGCCACCTTCGAGTTTGACCATATGCGCGCCGGCCTCCATCAATTCGGCCGCCGCCGCAAATGCCTGCTCTTTGCTCTGCTGATACGCGCCAAACGGCAAATCGCTGACAATCATGGCATTTTGAGTGCCGCGAGCCACGCATTCAGTGTGGTAGCACATATCCTGCAAGCTCACCGGCAAAGTGGACTGACGACCTTGCACCGCCATGCCCAAAGAATCGCCGACCAGCAATACATCTACGCCGGCATTGTCCATCAGTGCGGCAAAGCTGGATTCGTAAGCGGTCAGCATGGCGATTTTCTCGCCCTCTGCTTTCATTTTTTGCAAAGTGTTTACGGTAATCATGGTGTTTTGTGTGTTCCGCCCGACGGGCAGCCCTTTGTTATAAATGGAAACGCGGTATTATAAGGTCTGCTTTTAAAATATCAAAGCATAAGCAAAAAGCCCGACTGCTTTCACAATCGGGCTTTTAATTGGTGCCGGCACCAAGAGTCGAACTCGGGACCCCCTGATTACAAGTCAGGTGCTCTACCAACTGAGCTATACCGGCTTACTGAAATGCCTTGCAGCACCATCAGTCTTTAACTGGTGCCGGCACCAAGAGTCGAACTCGGGACCCCCTGATTACAAGTCAGGTGCTCTACCAACTGAGCTATACCGGCAAGGAAGTCGGCATTATGCCGATAAGTTCCCATCTTGGCAAGCATTTTAAAACAAAGTTACTCATGAAATTATAAAAACCAATGATTTTAAAGAAAATTAAATACATGCCTTATCTTCCAACCCAACACATTCAAAGGCCGTCTGAAAACCGCCCCAGCGCAAAACATCATGGTTTCTGTTAAAATAACGCCTTCTACATCTTTCCGTCTTTGCCCATGCCGCCCCGCCATCCTTACCGCCGCCTGCGCCCTGCCAAATCCCATCTGCCCGAAGTCGGCATTTCCGAAGAAGGCAATATCCGTTCCCTGCACTTGGGCAGCGACACCATCCAAAGCTCCATGAATGTCGATCATCCGTCCGAGCTGGTGTTGTCGTACAGCCGCGCCATGATGGGTTGGCTGCTGTTTGCAGAAACCCCGCCCAAACACATCACCCAAATCGGCTTGGGCGGCGGCTCGTTTGCCCGTTGGATAGACAGCTACCTACCCGATACCAAGCAAACCGCCGTGGACATCAATCCGCAAGTCATCGCCGTGGCGCGCAGCCTGTTTGAATTGCCGCACGAAGGCGAAAATTTTGAAATTATCGAGGCAGATGGCGCGGAATATATTAAAGTGTTCCGCCACAATACCGATGTAATTTTGGTAGATGGTTTTGACGGCGAACAGATTATCGATGCTTTAGTGGAAGAACCCTTCTTCCAAGACTGCCGCAATGCCCTTTCCCCCGACGGCGTATTTGTGACCAACTGGTGGAGCGGCGACCAGCGTTACCAACGTTTTGTCGAACGCCTGCTCAACGTCTTTGACGGCCGTGTGCTCGAACTGCCGGCCGAGAGCCACGGCAACGTAGCGGTCATGGCCTTCCAAAGCAGCCCTAAAGAACAAAATCTCGACAACCTGAAAAAACGCGCCGAAAAATTAAGCGAAAAATACGGCTTGGACTTCAAACGGATGCTTGCTGATTTGAAAGCCAACAATCAAAACAACGGCAAGAATTTTTATCTGTAAACCGCTTCAGGCCGTCTGAAAAAACAAACAAGGACACACTCATGCTCAAACCCGACATCATTCAAATCCCCGGCCCGGCCGGTTTGCTGGAAACCATCTACCTGCCAAGCACACAAGAATCCGCCCGCGGCGTCGCCGTCATCAACCACCCCAATCCCCTACAAGGCGGCACCAACACCAACAAAGTCATCCAAACTGCCGCCAAAACCCTCAGCCAACTCGGCTTCCATTGCTACCTGCCCAATTTGCGCGGCGTAGGCAATAGCGAAGGCGAACACGACTACGGCCGCGGCGAAACGCAAGACTGTATTGCCGTTATCGACTACGCCCGCGCGCAACATCCAGGCGCACCGCAATTCGCCCTGGCCGGCTTCTCATTCGGCGGCTACGTTTCCACCTTTGCCGCCCAAGAACGCACACCTGATTTGCTGTTGCTGATGGGCGCAGCCGTCCATCACTACAAAGACCGCCCGGAACCATCCGACGTTCCCGATGTCGCCAAAACATTGATGATCCATGGCGCGGAAGACGAAGTCGTCGAAATCAACAAAGCCCTGACATGGGCAGAACCCCAAGGCCTGCCTGTTGTGACCATTGCCGGTTCGTCCCACTTTTTCCACGGCAAACTCATCGTTTTGCGCGATACGATCACACGGTTCGCACCGGCTTTATTAGGTTAAAATCCGGCTACAAAATAAAACAAGGCCGTCTGAAAGCTTTTTCAGACGGCCTTGTTTGTATCTTAACATATCAATTCTGAGTCAACCAATACTGCAAACCAATCAAAGTCTTACCATCTTTGATTTCATCGTTTGCCAATGCAGCGCGCACCTCTTCCTTGCTCATCAAGACGGTTTCAGTAATTTCATCTTCATCATTGCTCAACTCGCTGCCCAGACGCACGCCTTGCGCTTGGTAGAGATACATTTTCTCATCACAAAAACCGACTGCCGTGTAAAAGCTGTACAACAATTTAACACTATCGGCAACGTATGGCGTTTCTTCCGCCAACTCACGCAAAGCGCATTCGGCAGGATCTTCGCCTGCAATATCCAATTTACCCGCCGGCAATTCCAACGTTGCCTGATCAGCGGCATAACGCCACTGGCGCACCAAAACAACTTTGCCGTCTTCCGTTTCCGCCAACACACACGCAGCACCCGGATGGCGGATCACAACCCGTTGGCTTTCATTGCCGTTGGGCAGGCGCACCCGATCGCGGCTGATGGTAACAAAAGAACCTTCGTAGATTGGCTCGCTGCTTAATTTAGTTTCTTTCAAATCCATTTTTTACCTCATTTCCAATTTATTGAATATTAAAGGCCGTCTGAAATCCTTTTTCAGACGGCATAGATAAGCCTTACTCCCGAACACGTTCAATCTCAATACCAACCTGCGCCACATCAGGCAAGATGCCCGGTTTCACAATACGGACGCGCACTTTGGCCGCACCAAAATCATTTAAAATCAATTGGGCGATATGTTCCGCCAACGTTTCCAGCAGTAAAAAATCCTGTTCAGCAAGGCTGCGGCGTACAACTTCACATACTTCACCATAATGGATGGTGTCGCCAATATCGTCGCTCGTGCCCGTACGCTCAGGAACACTGATTTCCAAATCCAAAATCAAAGTCTGTTTACGCTCGCGTTCCCAATCATATACGCCGATTAAAGTATCGGCTTTCATGCCGTACAAAAAGATTTTATCCATTTGCCTGTCCGTTTTTTTGATAGAATAACCATTCCCATTTTAAGTAAAGCACCCAAAATGTTCAATGTACTTGCCATTATTGCCGCCTATCTTATCGGCTCCCTGTCTTTTGCCGTCATCGTATCAAAATATTACGGCATGGACGATCCGCGCACTTACGGCTCCGGCAACCCCGGCGCCACCAACGTCTTGCGCAGCGGTAAGAAAAAAGCAGCCGCATTAACTTTGCTCGGCGATGCAGTAAAAGGCTTGGTTGCTGTCATCTTGGCGCGCTGTCTGCAAAATGCTTTAGATTTGTCGGATGCAACAATAGCCCTGGTTGCCATCTCCGCATTGGTCGGTCATATGTGGCCAATATTTTTCAATTTTAAAGGCGGCAAAGGTGTAGCTACCGCATTGGGCGTCTTGCTCGCCCTCTCTCCCGCAACCGCCCTGCTCTGCGCCTTGATTTGGCTGGTCATGGCGTTCGGTTTCAAAGTTTCCTCCCTCGCCGCACTGGTCGCCACCGTCTGCGCACCCATCTTCGCCTTCTTCATGATGCCGCACGCCTCTTGGGCATGGGCAACCGTATTCATTGCCGCATTGGTGTTATACCGCCATAAAAGCAATATTCAAAACCTGCTTCAAGGCAAAGAAAGCAAAATCGGAGATAAAGCCGGAAAATCTTAAAAGCGTAGATACAATCAATAAAAGGCCGTCTGAAGTCTATTTTTCAGACGGCCTTAATAGCTTTTATTCACACATAATCATTCAATCTTAATATACTCTACCGACAAAATCTCTATAACCTCCTGCCCTTCCGGCGTATTCAAGACAACTTCGTCGCCTTCGCGCGCTTTAATCAGGCTGCGTGCCAAAGGGGAAATCCATGAGATTTTGTTTTTAGCGGTATCGATTTCATCTACGCCGACGATTTTGACGGTTTGTTCTCGACCGTCTCCGCGCAGTAAGCCAACGGTTGCACCGAAGAAAATCTGGTCCGTGGCTTCGCGCGCTTCTGGATCGACGACGACGGCGGCTTCCAAGCGTTTGGTTAGGAAGCGGATACGGCGGTCAATTTCGCGCATGCGGCGTTTGCCGTAAAGATAGTCGCCATTTTCGCTGCGGTCGCCATTGCTTGCCGCCCAGTTAACGATTTGGACGATTTCCGGGCGTTCTTTGTTGACCAGATGATAAAGTTCGTCTTTCAATGCCTGCCAGCCGGTAGGCGTGATGTAATTTTTGGTTTCGGTACTCATGATGTGTTTAAAACATAATTAAAGGCCGCCTGAACGTTAATTTTCAGACGGCCTTTATTGTAAGTCAATTTACTTTATTCTTCATCATCGCTATCGCTGATACTGATGCTGTGTTCCATTTTGCTTGGATGTACTTTCAAGCCGCCGCAACCTGATTTTTCGGCGGAGAGGCGGTTTAGGTATGCTTCGTCGATATCGCCGGTTTGATAAACACCGTTGAAGCATGAAGAATCAAAGGATTCGATTTTTGGATTGAGTGCTTTGACTACTGCTTCCAAGTCTTCTAAGTTTTGGAAGACGATACCGTCCGCGCCAATTTCGGCTGCGATTTCTGCTGCGCTGCGACCGTTTGCAATCAGTTCTTCACGGGTCGGCATATCGATGCCGTACACATTCGGATAGCGCACTTCGGGAGCAGCAGAAGCAATGTAAACTTTGCGTGCGCCTGCAGCGCGTACCATTTCGACGATTTCACGGCTGGTCGTACCGCGCACAATGGAGTCATCCACCAATAAAACGCTCTTGCCGTTAAACTCGGTTTCCATCGGGCTGAGTTTTTGTCGTACTGATTTTTTGCGTGTTGCCTGGCCGGGCATAATAAAGGTGCGGCCGATGTAGCGGTTTTTAATCAGACCTTCGCGGTAAGGTTTTTCGAGATGGACGGCAAGCTCCATCGCGCTGGGTCGGCTGGTATCGGGAATAGGCATAACAACATCGATATCATCGACCGGCAGCTCGCGTTTGATTTTTTCTGCCAAAGATACACCCATATCCATACGGGACTGATAAACGGAAACGCCATCGATGACAGAGTCTGGGCGGGCAAAATAAACATATTCGAAAAGACAAGGGCTTAATTTGGCTTTATCGCTGCATTGACGGGAAATAATCGTACCGTCAAAACCAATAAATACGGCTTCGCCCGGCTGAATATCGCGTTCCAAATCATAGGCAAGCGCATTGAAGGCAACGGATTCGGAGGCAACGGCATAAGATTTTTTGCCGGATTCGTCAATTTGCGAACCCAAAACCAACGGACGGATACCGAAAGGATCTCGGAAAGCCAGCATGCCGTATCCTGCAATCATGGCTACTACGCCGTATGCGCCGCGCACCAAACGGTGTACTTCGGAAACAGCGTTGAAAATATTGTCGATGGTGAGTTGGTAAGGAACTGTATTTTTAGAGACTTCGCGGCGCAATTCATGCGCGAATACATTGAGTAATACTTCGGAATCTGAGCTGGTATTAACATGGCGCAGGTGTTTGTTGCATACATTCTCATACAGCTCTTCGGTATTGGTCAGATTGCCATTATGTGCCAAAACGATACCAAACGGAGAGCTGACATAGAAAGGCTGAGCCTCTGCGCTGCTGCCTGCATTGCCGGCAGTCGGATAGCGGACATGTGCGATGCCGGCATTACCTACCAAGTCGCGCATGTTTCGGGTACGGAACACTTCACGCACCATGCCTTTGCCTTTGTGCATATGAAACGTGCTACCCTCTGCAGTCACAATGCCTGCCGCATCCTGACCACGATGCTGTAGCATCTGCAGACCATCATACAGCAGCTGATTGACCGGCTCATGACTGACCAAACCTAATACACCACACATATCGAGACTCTCCGAGTTTTAGGGTTAAATGGGTAAGGCGTCATTATAAAATAATTTAGAGGAGTTTGCCCAAATTGTTGACAATATAATGCTACCTTCAGACAAATAAAAAACGGTTTCAAACGACCTTCAGGCCGTCTGAAACCGTTAACATTAATCATCCGCTTCCTCATGCGTATCTTCTTTTCCCGGCAGATACGGCATTGCGGCATCGGCAAGTGATTCAAAATACGGAATCGTATGGGAACTTTGCCACTCTTCCGTCTTCGGCAAATCGGTATGCGAAAAAACCATCACAGCCAGTGTTACCAAAATCACACCTTTCACTGCACCGAATACGCCGCCAAGCAAACGGTTGATGCTTCCCAGACCAACGGCAGACACCAAACTGCTTAACAGCGACCGTGCCAGTTTTTGCAACAGCCATGCCAGAAAAAACACAGCGGCAAAACCCATGGCAACCGCCAAAGCATGCGGCTCAACCGATTTAAAGACCACATCGGCAAACGGCACGGCAAGCGTTCTGGCAACAATAAACGACACGACCCACGCCACCATCGCCCCTGCTTCAGCAATAATCCCCCGCGTCAGCGAGATAATGATGCAGATAACGATGACGGCGGCAGCCAACAAATCGGCGACAGGCAAATTACTCACTGGTTACCTGACCGGCAATGCCATGTACACGCAATTTGTTCAAATCACGCTCGGCATCGCGTGCATTTTTATAACTGGCTGATTTCACGCGATACACCTTACCTTTATCGGTCATCACTTCAGTAATGGTCGAATCGATACCTGCCGCTTTCATTTTACGTTGCAGGCTTTGTGCGCGTTCTTTTTCAGCATAACCAGCCTGAATAGCGGCTTTTTTCGCAGGTTTGGCTTCTGCTGTTTCTTTTTCGGCTTTAGGCTTGGCTTTTTCAGACGGCTTCTCAGCAGTTTTTACCTTATCGGCTTTTTCAGCTTTGGCTGTTTCCGGTTTAGCCTTTTCATTTTTTGGTTTTTCAACTTTGGCTTCTGCTTTCTTAGCAGGTTCGGCCTTGTCTTTTACGCTGTCTTTGCTATTTTTGGCAGATTTACGCTCGGCAATGGCTTTCTCTGCCTTTTCCAATTGAGCTAATTTATTGCGCTCGGCAGCGGCTTCACGCTCTGCTTTTTCAGCACGCGCTTGAAGTGCGCGTTTTTTAGCGGCCAATGCGTTTTCTTTTTCATCCGCTTCCTGTTGGGCTTGTGCCTTGCGTGCCGCAGCACGTTGTTCTGCCTGACGTTGGCGGCGTTCTTCGGCTCGGCGTTCGGCAGCTTCGCGTTTGGCAGCCTCGGCGCGTTGAATACGCTCGGACTCTTCCAAACCTTTAATATTGCCGTCATCTAAAGTATCATTAATCAAAACCAACGGCTCGCCGACATCTTCGGGAGCAGATTCACGGCTCGGCTTCAGTACTTCGACCGGCGCATTGTCTTCTTCATCGCCGGCATTTTGCGGTTTATTTGGCGCTTCGGCATCCGCATGGCGGGCTGCCTCTTCAGCCATCGCGACATCCTCTTTATTCGGCTCTAGGACAACAGCCTTGCTGGGCTCATCCGCCGTTTTGACTTGAGTCTGACCGACAGGGGCTTCTTTAAACGGTGAATTTTTATCGTCGCCCGATGTCAGCGCCAGGCCGAACAGCATACCTGAAGCCACCACCAAGCCGGAGGCCAAAACCAAGCGGCGGCGGTTGCGGCGTTTGAGTTGTTCGTAACCGTCTAAATCGTATCCGTTTGGAGTTTCTTTTTGTTTATTGTCGGACATGATAATTTCCTCGTTAGTGTTCTTTCAAAACAGCCATTACATCGGCAACAGTATGGAATGAGCCGAAAACAACGATTCTATCATTTTCGGTTGCTTTCGCCAAAGCAGCGCGGTAGGCTGCGGCGACAGTTTCAAAAACCTTTACATTGTCGATGCCGTGTTCTGCCAATTTGGCCTGCAAAGCCTCCACAGTCATGCCGCGCGGTACATCTAAAGGCGCGATATTCCACTCGTCAAACTGGTCTTTAACGATTTCCAGCACGCCGTCAATATCTTTGTCGGACAACATACTGAATACGGCGGTACGTTTTTGGGCAAAGGCAAGGTTAATCAGGCTGCGGCGCAAAGCACGGGCTGCGTGCGGATTGTGGCCGACATCCAAGACCACCAGCGGACGGCCGGGCAAAACTTGGAAACGTCCAGGATTCTCAACCAACAGCAAACCGCGTTTAATCGCGCCGATGTCAACGGGCAGCTGATTGTTCAGACACTCTAAAACAGTCAGTGCGCACGCGGCATTGGACAACTGATACGCGCCGCGCAAAGCAGGAAACGGCAAGGAATTGCGGTTACGGCTTTGGCCGTCTGAAGATTGCGGATGGAAGCGGTAGTTCCACTGCACGCTTTCCATTGACGCAAAATCAAAATCTCGCTGAACCATCAACAGTTTTGCGCCAATTTCTTCTGCATGTTTGACCAATGATTCAGGCGCGGGATTCTGACCGCACACGGCAGGTTTGCCGCTACGGAACACGCCAGCTTTTTCAAAACCGACCTGCTCAACGGTATCGCCCAAAAATGCCTGATGATCCAAATCCACGCTGGTAACGACCGAACAGTCGCCATCGAATACATTCACGGCATCCAATCGTCCGCCCAAACCGACTTCCAAAATCATTACGTCCACATTTTCACGCATGAAAATATCGACGGCAGCCAAAGCATTAAACTCAAAATACGTCAGCGAAATTTCGCCTCGCGCCGCTTCGATGCGCTCAAATGAGGAAACAATCAAGTCATCTGAAACCGGCTGAGTGTTGATGGCGATTCGTTCGTTGTAACGCAGAAGGTGCGGACTGGTCAGCGTACCGACTTTAAAACCGGCTTCTTTATAAATATGCGACAAATAGGCGCATACGGAGCCTTTGCCATTGGTACCCGCCACCACGACGACAGGACACTGCGGCACCAAATTCATGCGTTTTTTCACTTCTCCCACGCGCTCCAAGCCCATATCGATCAAGCCGGAACTATGGGCAGTCTCCAAATGAGAAAGCCAGTCTTGTAATGTTTTCATTGTATTGATCGCTTCAAAAGGCCGTCTGAAACAGCCGTTTAATCCATATCTGCCGCAAGTTCTACTTTGTCTTCTTTTTCCCGACACCAGCGCGCCCATACTTTCAGACGGCGGTAGGCATCACGGTCGGCCATATCGGGCAAGATGCAGTGTTTGACCATTTTTCCGTCAACATTCCATTGCAAAAACAAAGCGTAAACCGTCAACATACTGCTGTCTTGCAAAACCGCGCTTCTTCCCTCTTCCTCGCCATTCAAGTAAACCGTCGCACGGTATTGGCGGTCGATGATGATTTTTCTGACCGCATTTCGAGTCTGAAAATTAACGCTGTGCCAAGCATAGGCAAAACTGCCGGCCAACGCCGCCAAACCCAGCCACATCATCCAGCCGTAAAACTCTGCAAGGCATAAGGCCAACGCCGAAAGGTGTAAGAAGACAATCAGAATTTTCAAAGAACGCGAGGGCTTTAAGGCCGTCTGAAAACTTCGCACGGCTTTACATCATATTGTCGAAAACAGGCGTAATGTTCAATTCCGCCTCTTCCATATCCAAAACCATATCGTGGATTTCGGTATCGAAAAATTCCCAAAAAGCCTTCAGGCTCATATCTTGCGGCCATTTGCTTTTATCGATGTCCCAGCCGGCCAATTCGGCTTCAAAAATCTGCTGGTAGCGTTCGTCAAAATAGGAAATGACAGATTCGGGTTCGTCAAATTGCGGCACCAGGAATACGGAACAGTTGGTGCGC
Source organism: Neisseria sp. HMSC078C12 (assembly GCF_001838065.1). Lineage (NCBI taxonomy): Bacteria > Pseudomonadati > Pseudomonadota > Betaproteobacteria > Neisseriales > Neisseriaceae > Neisseria > Neisseria sp. HMSC078C12. The sequence continues at coordinate 254,466 of NZ_KV835611.1, forward strand.
AGTTGCTCGATGGTCAAATCGGGCATATTCTCATCGGATGACTTCAACCATTCCAAAAAACGGGCGGTCGGCTTCAGCACGACAGCAGTACGGTCAACAAAATACATAATGTTCAACTTTCAAAATCATTCAAACCGATCATGCCGTCTGAAATTTCAGACGGCCTAAGTTTAATGTGTCATCACCTGTTGCAGGAATTGTTTGGCACGCTCGTGTTTCGGATTAGTAAAAAACTCTTCAGGCGTTTCATCTTCCAGAATCTGGCCTTTATCGACAAAAATCACACGGTCGGCGACTTCGCGCGCAAAACCCATTTCATGGGTTACACACATCATCGTCATGCCGCTTTCCGCCAAGTCTTTCATCACTTTTAATACTTCGCCGACCATTTCAGGGTCAAGCGCAGAAGTCGGCTCGTCAAACAACATCACGCGCGGCTCCATCGCCAAACCGCGTGCAATCGCCACACGCTGCTGCTGACCGCCGGAAAGCTGGCCGGGCAGCGCGTCTTTTTTATGCGCCAAGCCGACGCGTTCCAAAAGCTCCATTGCTTTCTTTTCCGCCTCTTCACGGCTTTGGTTTTTCACTTTCATCGGAGAAAGAATAATGTTTTCCAAGACAGTCAAATGCGGATACAGATTGAACCCTTGGAACACAAAGCCCACTTCTTCGCGCACTTTGTTCAAATCGGTTTTCGGATCGGCAACATTGATGCCGTCCACCCAAATCTCGCCACTTTCAATGCGCTCGAGTTGGTTTACCGTACGAATCAACGTCGATTTGCCACTGCCCGAAGGGCCGCATACAACGACCACTTCGCCTTGTTTGACTTCCAGATTCACGCCGTTGATAACGTGCAAATCTTTAAAATGTTTGTGTACATTTTTGAATTTAATCATGTTTATTTGACATTCTCTAAAATTGACCAGATTTTGGACGGCCTGTTTTTAATCTGTTTGGCGTAATGCTCGATTTTCTCACTGTTGTCCTTGGTATAAATGCCGCGACACAATATATCCAGTGCATCTTTGTTCAAGTCGCCATAACGGTTGTTGGTATATACCGACAGGATGCAGGCTTTCAGGGGATGGAAGGGAACGCCGTATTTCTGCGCATTACCCCGATTTCCAAACAGCCATGCGGTATCTGCTAAAGCTGCGTAGTTGCTCAAAGCTGCCGCTTTAAATAATTTTTCTTTGATCAGCGGATAATTTTTCTGCTTCTGATTTTCCAGTTTGAACACTTCATCCATCAATTTTTGTGAACCGTTGGGCGCAAGCTCTTCTTCTAAAGCTGTTTTATCATATTCGGCTTCAATATCGTCAAGTAAGTCTTGTGCCGCTCCCTCGCCGTTTTCTGCAGCTTTTTTCAGCCAATAATAAAACTCGCTTTCTTTGAGGTTTACAGGGTCTGTTGTCATTTCCAGCTGCATGGCCAGCAGATATTGCGCTTCAGCATCGCCGGCTTTTGCTTTGCGCCGCAGGTTTTCTTCTCCGCCGGTGCTTAATGCAAATGCCGTACCGGTAATAAATACAACCAACCCACACCAGACATATTTTTTCAACATTCCGTCCCCAACCTTTCAGACGGCCTTTTGAACCAGATAATTGCTCAATTCCACATATTTCTCAGCGGCAATGTGTTCTGCCCTGTCTTGCGGATTGATACCGACTGCCTGCAAATCATCATCGCCGGCAAGTTCCTTCAAATTATTGCGTATGGTTTTGCGGCGTTGATGGAAAGCCAGTTTCACCAGTTTGGCAAAATGTTCAAAATCTTCCGCTTTACCGATGCGGTGTTTCACCGGAATCATGCGAACGACGGCCGAGTCAACCTTCGGCGCAGGATCAAAGGACTCGGGCGGTACTTCAATCAACATTTCCATATCAAAGAAATATTGCAGCATGACGCCCAGACGGCCATAGTCGTTGGTTTTCGGCTGCGCCACCATGCGTTCGACTACTTCTTTTTGCAGCATAAAGTGCATATCGATCACATCGTCTGCCACTTCACTCAATCGGAACAAAAGCGGCGTGGAAATATTGTACGGCAGATTGCCGACAATTTTTTTCTTGCCTTCAATGCTGTTGAAATCAAACTGCAATACATCGCCTTCGTGTATCACCAATTTATCTGCAAACGGCAAGGTTTTCAAACGGCGTACGATGTCGCGGTCGATTTCGCAAACATGCAGGCGGTTGAGTTTTTTCGCCAAAGGCTCGGTAATGGCAGCCAAGCCCGGGCCGATTTCAATCACGATATCATCGGGCTGCGGTCTGACTGCGTTGACAATATCGCTAATAATCCTCGTATCCTGCAAAAAATTCTGCCCGAAGCGTTTCCGGGCCTTATGTTCTTTCATATCTTTCTTCAAGCAAGCTGTTTTAAGGCAGTATTGTAACTGAAACAAGCGTTTTTGTCGGCACGCTTTCAGACGGCATTTGCCTAATTTTAAGCAAACGGCGGCGCTTCCAAACCCAGAGATTTCAGTAGTTGCGCAGTCTCATAAACCGGCAAACCCATCACGCCGGTAAAACTGCCCTGCAAATGCTCGACAAATACGCCGCCCAAGCCCTGAATCCCATACGCACCGGCTTTGTCCATCGGCTCGCCGCTGGCAACATAGGCTGCAACCTCCTCAGCCGTCAACGTTTTAAAGCGCACTTCGCTCGTCTGTACCACATCATGGCGCACACCTTGCCAGTAAACGCATACAGCCGTCAGCACTTGATGCGTCCGTCCGGACAAACGTTCCAGCATATCGACCGCATCCGCCTCGGATTCCGGCTTGCCCAAAATAGCCGCACCATCCGCCACCGTCGTATCCGCCGTCAATACAGCAAACTCAGGCTCGTGATCATGAGCTGCAAACCATTGCGCCACCGCCGCCTGATTTTTCTCGCAGGCCATACGGCGCACATACTCCAGCGCGGCTTCGCTTTCTTTAGGGGTTTCATCGATATCCGCTGGGAGGCGGTGTACCGTGAAACCCAAATTTTCCAAAATCTCACGACGGCGCGGACTGCCCGAAGCCAGATAAATTGCGTTCATTGTATTGGTTTTCCTTATTTTGAAATTTTATGCTGACCGGACAGGCGGACATAATGCGCAGAGGAATACGTCAAAAATGCCTTTTCCTCATCCGTCAGCGGCCGCACTTGTCTCACAGGCGAGCCGACGTATAAAAAACCACTTTCCAAACGCTTGCGCGGCGGCACCAAACTGCCCGCACCTATCATCACATCATCTTCGACAACCGTATCGTCCAAAATAATCGAACCCATGCCCACCAACACACGATTCCCAATTCGGCAGCCATGCAGCATGACCTTATGCCCAATCGTCACATCATCGCCGATAATCAAAGGCGAACCGTCAGGCTTCGCCGCATTCTTATGCGACACGTGCAAAACGCTGCCGTCCTGCACATTGCTGCGCTTGCCGATAGAAATGCTGTTCACATCGCCACGCAACACGGCATAAGGCCAAACGGATACATCTTCCGCCAGCGACACTTCGCCAATCACAACCGAAGTCTCATCTATAAAACAAGACTCATCAACCGACGGCACATAATCCAAAAACGCACGAATAGGGTTTGCCATTTCCAATATCCTTTTCTCAAAACCAAAACTGATCAGGCCGTCTGAAAACACGGCGTAAAACGATTTTATACTACAACCATACTAAATCAAGCCAGAAAATCATCAAAAGGCCGTCTGAAACAGCTTTCAGACGGCCTTTCATCATAAACCTTTATCTTGGCTCACCATTATTTATCATTAGCGCCTCATCCATCTTTTATGGAATAATCGTCTTCATTTGATTGATGGAGAAGCCGATGGAGACACGTTCGGGAAATTATGCAGCGCCCCTATTGGTCGTCGGCTGCGTCATCTTCGGCTTGGGCAGTTTGATCGTCAAATTTGTCGATGTCGGCTCTTATGCCATCGCATTCTGGCGTTTGCTGATTGCCGCCCCTATATTTTTTCTGCTCGGACGTTTTTTCAGGCAAAAAATGCCCACAAAAAGAAAAACGGTTGGCTACGCACTCTTATCCGGTGTCTTCCTCGCATTCGACCTTGCCCTTTGGCACGAAAGCATTCACGCCGTAGGCCCGGGCATTTCCACCTTGCTCAACAGCCTGCAGATTTTCTTTTTAGCCGCCATCGGCTTCTTCTTTTATTCAGAACGTCTAAGCACCTTACAAATTTTAAGTTTGATATTAGCCACCATAGGCGTAGCCTTAATCGGCAGCCCGGAGTTCGGTCATAACGACAACACCGCATGGGGATTTGTCAGCGGCGTAGTATCCGGCGCCATGCTGGCCCTGTCTATGGTTTTCGTACGCAAAACCCATGAGCAGGAAAAAGTCGGTTTGTTTCCGCTGATGATGATTTTAAGCTTCGGCGGTGCAATAGCTTTGGTCATCCCATCGCTGCTATTCGATGCCGCCCATCTATATCCTAAGACTTTAAACGATGTGATTCTAGTCTCCATCTACGGCATCGTTATGCAATGCTTCGCTTGGGCATTGATTGCTTATGCCATCCCGCTTTTATCCTTGTCACTAACCGGCCTACTACTGCTCTCCGAACCAGTCGCCGCCATGTTGATCGATTATTTCTGGCTGGATAAACCGATTAATACCGTCCAATGGAGCGGCGCCACTTTGACTTTATTGGCGATTTATTTGGGTTCGTTAAAAGACAAAAAATAGATACAAAAAAGGCCGTCTGAAAAATTTCAGACGGCCTTTTAATCTGTTTATTGCTTATTGGATGCTGGTACCGATACGGCTGAGTTCGCCAAAGTTCATCCAAACAAAGAAGGCTTTACCGACAATCAACTTATCATCGACAAATCCCCAGTAACGAGAATCAGCGCTGTTGTCGCGGTTGTCGCCCATCGCGAAATAACGGCCTTCTGGAACTTTACAGATAAAGCCATTGCCGTCTTCTGCGTATTCGCAATTTTCCAAACCGCTTGTTTCAAGCGAGTAATTGCTTTCAGGCATCACTTCGGAGGTGTATTTGTTCAATACAGCAATGGATACGGAAGGTTGACCGGCTTCTTTGACCACGTCAAAGTTTTTGCCGTTCAAGGCCGTCTGAAAACGCTCAAGCGTATGAATCATAGACGGATCGGTATCATCTGCGTATTGATAATTGCCGTTTGGTTTTTCGGGAATAATTTCACCGTTAACAGTCAAAACCTTATCACGATATTCCACAACATCGCCCGGAATACCGACGATACGTTTGATGTAATTCATCTCTGGCTGAAGCGGGTAATTGAACACCACGACATCGCCTCGGGCAATATTGCCGACAGGAATAATGACCTTATTCAAAATTGGCAGGCGGATACCGTAAGAGAATTTGTTTACCAAGATAAAATCGCCTTTGACCAAGCCCGGACGCATGGAGCTGGACGGAATTTGGAACGGCTCGGCAATAAAGCTGCGCAATACAAAGATAACTAAGATGATAGGGAAAAATCCGCCCATGTAGTCGGTAAAATGCGCATTGTCTTCGCCGGTCTCGCTTTTTTTCAGACGGCCTTTATGGATTGCCCAAACCATGCCGGTAAACACGACAAACACCAGCAATACGGCGGTAAAGCTCATAAAATCGGACAAAATGCCGAATACACCAACCATGCACAGGAGGTAACTCCATTGCAGGCCGGAGCTCCATTCGCCGTTTTCCTGACGCTCTTTGCTGCTTTTGAAGTTAAGGACCAAGCCGGCCAACAGTACAACGATTGCGCCTAAAGTCAGATTTATACTCATTATTTATCACTCACTTGCAGAATTGCCAAGAATGCGCTTTGCGGGATTTCCACGTTGCCCACTTGTTTCATGCGGCGCTTACCTGCTTTTTGTTTTTCGAGAAGTTTTTTCTTACGCGTAATATCGCCGCCGTAACATTTCGCCAAAACGTTTTTACGCAGGGCTTTGACGTTTTCGCGGGCGATAATCTGGCTGCCGATGGCGGCTTGTACGGCGATGTCGAACATTTGGCGCGGAATCAGTTCGCGCATTTTCGCTGCCAGCTCGCGGCCTCGGTGAACCGCGCTTTGACGGTGGACAATCAGGCTCAAGGCATCGACTTTTTCGCCGTTGACCATAATGTCGAGCTTAATCAAATCAGACGGTTGGAACTCTTTGAAATGGTAGTCCAGCGAAGCATAGCCGCGCGAAGTGGATTTGAGTTTATCGAAGAAGTCCATTACAACTTCGTTCATCGGCAAATCGTAAGTCAGCATGACTTGACGGCCCATGTACTGCATATTGACCTGTACGCCGCGCTTTTGATTACACAAAGTCATGACGTTGCCGACGTATTCCTGCGGCACGAGGATGGTCGCGGTAATAATCGGCTCGAGAATGGTTTCGATGCTGCCGATGTCGGGCAGTTTGGACGGGTTTTCGACTTCGATTTTTTCGCCGCTCTTCAATACGACTTCGTAAACCACCGTCGGCGCGGTGGTAATCAAATCCATGTCGAACTCGCGCTCCAAGCGTTCTTGTACGATTTCCAAGTGCAGCAGACCCAAGAAGCCGCAGCGGAAGCCAAATCCCAATGCTTGGGAAACTTCAGGCTCAAATTTCAACGAAGCATCGTTCAGCTGCAATTTTTCCAAAGCATCGCGTAGAGCTTCGTAGTCGTGACTTTCCACAGGATAGAGACCCGCAAATACTTGGCTTTGTACTTCTTGGAAGCCGGGCAGCGGCTCAGAGGCAGGGTTGGCAACCAAAGTAACCGTATCGCCGACTTTCGCCTGACCCAATTCTTTCACGCCGGTAATCAGAAAACCCACTTCGCCGGCTTTGAGTTCTTGTTTTTGAACCGATTTCGGTGTGAATACGCCCAACTGCTCGACCTGTGTTTCCGCCTTGGTGCTCATAAAGCGCACTTTGTCTTTCAGCTTGATGGTGCCGTTTTTCACACGAATCAGCATAACTACGCCGACGTAGTTGTCAAACCACGAATCGACGATAACGGCTTGCAGCGGCGCATTTTCATCGCCTGTCGGCGCGGGGATTTTGGCAACGATTTCTTCCAAAACGTCTTCCACGCCGATACCGCTTTTGGCGGAACATTGCACCGCGCCGACGGCATCGATGCCGATGATGTCTTCGATTTCCTGTTCCACGCGTTCGGGGTCGGCGGCGGGCAGGTCGATTTTGTTCAAAACAGGCACGACTTCCACACCCAAATCAATCGCGGTGTAGCAGTTCGCCACGGTTTGCGCTTCTACGCCTTGAGACGCGTCAACGACCAAAAGCGCACCTTCGCAGGCAGACAGCGAACGGGAGACTTCGTAAGAGAAGTCGACGTGTCCCGGAGTATCAATCAGATTAAGCTGATACACCTGCCCGTCGCGTGCTTTGTAGTTGAGTGCGGCGGTTTGCGCTTTGATGGTGATGCCGCGCTCTTTTTCGATGTCCATGGAATCGAGCACCTGCGTGCTCATTTCGCGCAAATCCAAACCGCCGCAGTATTGGATGAAACGGTCGGCAAGCGTCGATTTACCGTGGTCGATGTGGGCAATAATGGAGAAATTCCGTATGTTTTTCATATTGTTATTAAGATAAATGCAATTAAAGGCTGAAAGGCCGTCTGAAAAAACAGGGATTCGGTTTTCAGACGGCCTTAGAATAAGGTTGAATCGTTCCGTATTCTAACGGAAATTCAACGTTTCTGCATGATTTTATAGCGATTTGACAATCTCGGTAACCATCTTCGCCGAGCTGACGGCCGCCGTTTTCAAAAACTCTTCAAAGCTGATATCCGCTTTCTCATCTGCCGAATCGGATACGGCACGAATAATCACAAACGGCACTTCCAACTGGTGACAGGTCTGCGCAATCGCCGCAGCTTCCATTTCTACTGCTTTAACGTCAGGGAAATGGCTGCGAATTTCCGCTACAACTTCGCTGCTGTGCACAAAACGGTCGCCACTAACAATCAGGCCTTGAGTTACGGCCGCACCTTCAAACACTTGCGCCGCCTTTTCTGCTTGGCGAATCAAGTTTGACTCCGATGCAAACACGGCAGGAAGTTGCGGCACCTGCCCCCAAACATAACCAAAAGCCGTTACGTCAACATCATGATGCGCCACAGTTTCGCCGATGACCACATCGCCAACCTTCAGCCCTTTGCCCAAACCGCCTGCGCTGCCGGTATTGATGACGCAATCCGGTGCAAACTGATGAATAACCCAAGAAGTCGAAACCGCCGCATTGACCTTACCGATACCGCTCAAAACCAAAACCATGCGTTTTCCGGCCAATTCGCCTTCATAAGCCGAGAATTTACCGAAGGACACATGCTTGACATTGGCCATGCTTTCACGCAAAAGCTTGATTTCCTGTTCCATTGCGCCGACCACGGCAATTGTTTGTGCTGACATCTCATTACCTTTCCATTCACTAATCGGGCAACATTATAACAGCAGAATTTAAAATCACAGGGATGCTGAAAAATCTGCTATATTCCCAGCACGACACTCAATTTAAAACAGATTGACGCTCGAGCTGGCAAACAGCAAATAATGGTTACTTCTGTTACAATTATTCTCAATAAAATAACTCAATTTTAAATACCTGAATTCTTATGTTTGACGAAAATACTCCGGACGCAAAAGAAGAATTGTTCGCTTGGCTACGCCATATGAACAAATACAAAGGCTCCGACCTTTTCATTACCACCAATTTCCCGCCAGCCATGAAAGTGGACGGCAAAATCATGCGGTTGACCGATGAGCCGTTAAGCGCTGAAAAATGTATGGAAATCGCTTTTTCGATTATGTCTTCCAAACAAATCGAAGAATTTTCTACCACCAACGAATGCAATTTCGCCATCAGCCTGCCCGACACCAGCCGCTTCCGTGTCAATGCCATGGTTCAACGTGGCGCAACTGCTTTGGTGTTCCGCTCTATTACCAGCAATATCCCTAAATTTGAAACGCTCAATCTGCCACCGATTCTGAAAGACATCGCCCTCAGAAAACGCGGTCTGGTTATTTTTGTCGGCGGTACAGGTTCGGGCAAGTCCACTTCCCTCGCCTCCCTTATCGACTATCGAAACGAAAACAGCTTCGACCACATTATCACCATCGAAGATCCGATTGAATTTATCCACCAACATAAAAACTGCATTATCACCCAACGCGAAATCGGCGTGGATACCGAAAATTGGCCGATTGCACTGAAAAATACCCTGCGCCAAGCACCGGATGTCATTCTGATTGGCGAAATCCGCGACCGCGAGACCATGGACTACGCCATTGCCTTCGCAGAAACCGGCCATTTGTGTATGGCAACACTGCACGCCAACAGCACCAACCAAGCACTCGACCGCATCATCAACTTCTTCCCCGAAGAGCGCCGTACCCAGTTACTGACCGACTTATCGCTCAACCTGCAAGCCTTTATTTCCCAACGACTGATTCCCCGTGAAAGCGGCCGGGGTCGCGTTGCGGCGGTCGAAGTTTTGCTCAATTCTCCGATTATTGCCGACTTGATTCAAAAAGGTGAAGTCCACAATATCAAAGAAATGATGAAAAAATCAACCGGCATGGGCATGATCACTTTTGACCAAGCCTTGTATGATTTGTATGAAAACGGCGATATCAGCTATCAAGATGCCATTAAAAATGCCGACTCTGCCCATGATTTGCGCCTAGATATTCAATTAAGAAGCCGTCGCGCACAAAATGCCGGCCCGGATTTAGAATTGATTTAAAAGTAAAAGCTTCAAAGTATAAAAAAGGCCGTCTGAAACCTCATTGCGGGTTTCAGACGGCCTTTATTCCATCAAATAATCAAGCCTGTTTCAGTTTTGCATCAGCATCACGCAATGCAGTACGCAAACCTTCCTCGATAACCGGATGGTAGAACGGCATATCCAACATTTGCGGAATCGTCATTTTCATTTGATGCGCCCAAGCCATCAAGTGTGCCAAATGTTCGGCAGCAGGGCCGACAACTTCCGCACCAATGAAACGGCCGGTTGCTTTTTCGGCATACAAACGCATATGGCCTTTGTTTACCAACATAACGCGACTGCGGCCTTGGTTTCGGAAGGAAACTTCGCCGATTACAAACTCTTCGGGTTGATATTTCGCCGCAACTTGCGCGTATTTCAAGCCGACAGAGGCAATTTGCGGATTGGTGAACACCACGCCGATTACACTGCGACGCAAACCACCGCCGATATTCGGATAGCGGCCTGCATTGTCGCCGGCAATTTTTCCTTGGTCGGCAGCTTCGTGCAGCAGAGGCAATTGATTGGACGCATCGCCTGCAATAAAGATATGCGGAATGCTGGTTTGCATAGTCAGCGGATCGGCAACAGGCACGCCGCGCGCATCTTTCTCGATAGTCAGGTTTTCCAAACCGATATTGTCCACGTTCGGACGACGGCCTACGGCTGCCAGCATATATTCGGCAACGAACACACCTTTTTCGCCGTCTTGTTCCCAATGAACTTCAACATTGCCTTCCGCATCCAGTTTGACTTCGGTTTTAGCGTCCAAATGTAAAGCCAACTCTTCGCCAAACACAGCTTTGGCTTCTTCAGCGACAACAGGGTCGGAAATACCGCCAATGGCTCCGCCTACGCCGAAAATCTCAACTTTCACGCCCAAACGGTGCAAAGCCTGGCCCAACTCTAAGCCGATAACGCCGGGGCCGAATACGGCCACACTCTTAGGCAAAGTATCCCAAGAGAAAACATCATCGTTTACAACCAAGCGATCACCCAAAGCTTCCCACTGAGGGAAAATCACAGGACGTGAACCGGTGGCAATCACAAAACTTTTTGCAGTGATTTGCGTATGATCATCGATTTGGACGGTGTGTTCGTCAACAAATTTTGCCGTACCCATAATACGCTTGTCGGCAGGCCACTCTTCTACATCGCTGACCACAAAACCGACAAAACGGTCGCGTTCGGACTTCACGCGTTGCATGACTTCTTCGCCGTTGACAACGATGCTGTCTTTGTCCAAATGCACGCCAAACGGATCGGTATGCAAAGCATGATGGCGCGCTTCTGCGGCGGCAATCAAGAGTTTGGAAGGCATACAGCCCACGCGCGCGCAGGTCGTGCCGAACACATTGTTTTCAATCAGGTAAACATTGTCTGTATGAAGGCGGGCATTGCGAAATGCGCCCATACCGGCTGTACCGCCGCCCAGTACTACCACATCTGCTTGAATCTTTTTCATATTTTATCCTTACTGTCTATATCCAAACCGATATTGCCATCAGCTTATTCAGTTTCAGACGGAAAATTTTTATTAACTATCAAAAAATAAAAATTAATAGCCAATTACTAAATATCGATTTAAAACAATAATCTCAAATTCTACTTGTAAATATAGAGTTATTCAGAACGCCGAATTGTAAACGTCGTCTGAATAACTCTATATTTTATCTTTCAGACGGCCTTTTCAAACCGTCTCAAGCATACAGGCAATTAGTTTTTAGCCAAGTAAGCTTCCAAGTCTTCGCTGCCGCCGATGTATTTGCCGCCGATGAATACTTGAGGAGCAGTCATCTTGCCGGTAATAGCGCGAACGGAAGTAACAGTTGCATCTTTGCCCAATACGATTTCTTCGTAAGACAAGCCTTTGTCTTGCAGAGCTTTTTTAGCTTTAGCACAGAACTGGCAGCCAGGTTTGGTGAAGATGGCAACAGACTCTTGAGCTTTCCAGTCAGGAGCAATGTATTTCAACATAGTGTCAGCGTCAGACACTTTGAAAGGATCGCCTGGTTCTTCAGGTTCGATAAACATTTTTTCAACCACGCCGTCGTTAACCAGCATGGAGTAACGCCAAGAGCGTTTGCCGAAGCCCAAGTCTTCTTTGCCAACCAACATGCCCATGCCTTCAGTGAATTCACCGTTGCCATCAGGGATCATGTAGATGTTGTCAGCTTCTTCTTCAGCAGCCCAAGCGTTCATTACGAAAGTGTCGTTTACAGATACGCAGTAGATAGCGTCAACACCATTTTCTTTGAACGCGCCGAACAATTCGTTGTAACGTGGCAGGTGAGAAGAAGAGCAAGTCGGAGTAAATGCGCCAGGCAGAGAGAACACGACTACTTTTTTGCCTTTGAACAAATCATCAGTAGAAACATCTTTCCAAGTGTCGCCGACACGAGTGCGGAATACTACGGAAGGTACTTTTTGACCGGTACGATCTTGCAAAGCCATTTTTAAGCTCCTTTAAAAATTCGGGTTTGAGAAATGAATTAATGCTTGCATTCTAATGCAGGCCTATCGATTTGTATAATTTATAGTTCAAATAATATTAATTATATTAAACTATCAATTTAATCCAACCGAAAACAGCTAAATCATTAAATAAAGGCTATCTGAAAGAAAACAAGTACCTGACCGAAATTATTTTTTAGGTAAAGGCTGAACGGGAGAATCCGAAGCCACAATTTCACCGATGGATTTTTCCGCAATATCTTTCAAAGCATAGCGGTCTTTATCCGGCATATCTGTCGGTTTGTACTGAGGCGAGAAATCCAAACGGATACGGATTTTCTTCATAGAAACAATACGCCACAAAGACTGAAACAGGTTTACCTCTGCATAAGACGGCAAGTCCGTCCGTTGTCCGTCATCATCATAATAGCGCAAGGTTACTGCCTGAATAGGCGCTTTCGCATCAATTGCCGATTGAAACAGGGCTGCTTTAAACGGCAAAATATTCAAGCCGGAAGAAGTGCGCGCCTCGGGGAAAAAACTTACATTCTGCCCTGCTTTCAATGCCGCACAAATCGCCTGATTAATCGGCTCGACATCACGGCGGGAATTGCGGTTGATAAATACCGTACCGGCATTTTTACCCATTTTCCCCAAAACCGGCCAACTGCTGATTTCCTGTTTCGCAATAAAACTGCTCGGATAAACGGCGCTCATGGCAAAAATATCCAACCAAGACACATGGTTGGCCACCACCAATGTACCGCTCACATTTCCTTGAGGCGGTACGCCGATTTCCAATTCAATATCCAAAGCATCCAACGCGCCTTTTCCCAAAACAACCACAGCATGATTGCGTTCCTCTGCATTATTACCATCGATGGCACGCAAATTCCGGCCGGTTCGGAACAACCAAGCTGCCAAACGGCAAAGTCTGCCGAGTCGTTTAAAAAAAGGAGCTTTTTGTTTAGACATAAAATTTCTTCTGTATGGTATTTATTATTTTCAGACGGCCTCTGACATTTAAGGCCGTCTGAAACTATTTCTGGCAATTTGGACAATAAAATGTTCCACGCTGCCCCAAAGTTTCTTTAAAAATCAATCCGCCACACTGAACGCAAGGCTCATTGTGGCGACCATAGACCGTATATTCCTGCTGAAAGTAGCCGCTTTTGCCATCGCTATTGACAAAGTCCCGCAGCGTACTGCCGCCCGTTTCAATCGCCCTCAGCAGAATCGCTTTAACGGTTTCCACCAATAATGCGCATTCTTTCTTGGTCAGCTTATTCGCCGGACGCAATGGCGAAATACCTGCCTTAAACAGACTTTCATTCGCATAAATATTGCCAACGCCAACCACCACCGCATTATCCATCAGCGCCAATTTGACTGCACGCTTTTGTGTTTTCAATTTCTGATACAGGTAATTTGCATCAAACGCCTCCGAGAGCGGCTCCGGCCCCAGTTTTTCCAACAGCGGATGATGTTCGACAATACCCTCATACCACAATACCGCACCAAATTTACGCGGGTCGTGATAACGCAATACAGTACCGTCATCAAATACAAAATCCAAATGATCGTGTTTATCCGGCGTAGCAATACGTTCATCATCGGCAGTAAAAATCCGCAAACTGCCGGACATGCCCAAATGAATAAGTAAAATACCCGTTTCGAAAGTAATAATCAAATACTTCGCACGCCGGTTGCATGCCAAAACTTTGCGGCCGGCCAAAATTTGCGCCAAGTTTGGATGAATAGGCCATCTCAATTTAAACTGGCGGATAGTGACTTTTTCTATCTTTTTGCCATCAATATGCGGCTCTATCCCGCGTAAAGTCGTTTCCACCTCAGGTAATTCAGGCATCATTATTCTCCAAATTCATCATTAATATACAGGCCGTCTGAAAACTATTCGGCCAAACGTGCCGTACTTAAAGCAACCGTATTGCCATCAAATGCAGATTCCAATTCAGGCAAAGGATGGACACCAATCAAATGTTTCGTTAACACCATCCCATAAACCGCCGCACACTGCGGCCACCACCTATCCCCCGCCTTTTCCATAAACCGCCAAAACTTCAAAGCAGAAGGCGAATTCACAGCAGGCAGATAATCCATAAACTGCCCATATTCCATTTCAAAACCAATATCCGCAATTTTTCGTTTCAGCTCGGCTAAAGCCAAACATTGAGATTTCAAAGGCAGCTTTTCCCCATCAAACCAAGAGCTCAACCCCCACAAAGATTTAGGGTTGAACCCCGTCAAAATCAACCTGCCTTCAGGTTTTAATATCCTAAACGCCTCTTGCAACACCAAATCTGCAGATGAAACTTCCAAAAAATGAGGCATCAATAACACATCCACGGAATGCGTTTCAAATGCCAACATTTCAGCATCCATCCGCACATCGCGGGGCACTACAATCATGTTTTCAGACGGCCTCTGCCATACACCGCCCAATTGAACCGCCACCTGCCTATTCAAATACTGCAAATGCCGTCTGAAAAAATCCGCCTCTTTTTGAGCAAGATATTGCCCCATTGGCGTTTGCATAAAAAAAACTTCCATTCAAGGCTCCCCTATGCATCCCGACTTGTGTGACAGAATTTTAACACCACGGCCACATCACACAAGCAAATTCCCTGCTCGACTTGACGTTTAAATGCTGAAACGATACTATCAAAAAGACGAAATTTTATTATATATTTGATAACTTTATTTACTATGGCAAAACTAAAAACCATCGCTCTGACCGTTTCAAGCCTGTCGGCGGTTTCCGCCACAGCCTACGCACAAAACGCTACACCCAACCAAGTCGGCATGGCCATGATGCGCCTCAACTCCGCCCTGCTCGACCAAGCCAAAGCACAAACCTTCGGCTCCGGCAGTTTATGGGCATCGTTGCGTAAAGACTTCCGCATCAACGAAGTCAACACAGAACTGGTTCGCCGCCATGAAAACAAATTTGCTGCAAACAGCGCATATTTCGACCGCACCATCTCACGCAGCAAACCTTATATGTACCATATTGCCAATGAAGTTAAAAAACGCAATATGCCCGCCGAAATCGCTTTGCTGCCTTTCATTGAAAGCGCATTCGTAACCAAAGCCAAATCACACGTCGGCGCATCCGGCCTGTGGCAATTTATGCCGGCTACCGGCCGCCACTTCGGCTTGGAAAAAACACCTTTGTATGACGGCCGCCACGATATTTACGCTGCTACAGATGCCGCATTGAACTACCTGCAATACCTGCACGGTATGTTCGGCGACTGGTCTTTGGCGCTTGCCGCTTACAACTGGGGCGAAGGTAATGTCGGTCGCGCTGTCAACCGCGCCCGCGCGCAAGGTTTGGAGCCGACATACGAAAACCTGCGTATGCCGAACGAAACACGCAATTACGTTCCCAAACTTTTGGCCGTCCGCAATATCGTTGCCAATCCGCAAACCTTCGGCATGAATATCAGCGAAATCAGCAACCAGCCGTATTTCAAATCTATCAGCATCGACAAACCTATTGATAACAGCACAATCGCCCGCTTTGCAAACATCAGCGAAAGCGAATTGTTGGCACTCAACCCGGGTTTCAATGCGCCTGTATTCATCCCTAAAAACAACCGTCGTCTGTTGTTGCCGGTTGCTGCGGTTTCCACATTTGAAAAGAACTACCGCAATGCTAACCCGGATACTCTGATGTCTTGGGATATTTATACTTCTTTAGGCAACAAAAAACTGAATGCCATTGCCAACGATACCGGCATGAGCGTTGCCGAACTCAAACGCCTCAACGGCCTGAGCGGTAGCGCCGTTTCCGAAGGCCGCAGCATTTTGGTGGCTAAAAATTCAGCAAGCCAAAGCCAGGACATCATTAATTTTATCGATAAAGACAATACGCCGGATACTTACCAATCCAATATGCCGGCCATGTCTCCGATTATTGCTTCCAACGCAGTAGAACCGGTTAAAGTTGCCCAAACCAAGGTTACTGATATTGTTGCACCTGTTGTTCCACAATCCAGCAAACCGGTTGACTTTATTGCACGCAGCAAAGCTGAAAACGTTACTTCAGTAGCGGTAACAGAAACTAAAGCCCAACCTCAAGTTGCAAATGCGGAAATGGCTGCTCCAGTTACAGCCATGACCCATGCGACTACCGAGACCGTTGCTAAAAATGTTGCAGAAGCACCCAAATCAGCCATCCCTGCAGACTTGACCGTACCAACTGTTGCCGCAAACGATGTAGCCCCTACTCCAGCAGTTGAATCTGTTGCCGCTGCGCCGGCACAAGAAGAGCATGACGACCTGATGGCATTGGTACAAAGCCGACCAGCAGAGGAATCTTCAGCGACTATTGCCGAGGCCACACCGGAGAACAAACAAGTTCAAACTGTTGTTACCGCCGAAAGCGCACGCACGGCACGCATCGCAGCCAATATGGCTAAACAACAACGCCGTATCAATGCGCGTCTTGCCCGTGTAAGCGGTCAGCAAAACACACAAACTGCAGCACTTGCAACGGGTACCCACCGTGTGGAAGATGGCGATACATTGTTTAACATCTCCAAACGCTATAACCTGAGCGTAGCCGATTTGATTATTGCCAACAATATCAAAGGCAACAATATTAAAAAAGGCCAAATCCTCCGTGTTACAGCCGCTCCGGCAAAAGTCCGCAGCAACTCGGTTCAAAACGTTTCCTACACTGTACGCAAAGGCGATACCCTGAACACCATCGCCAGCCGTTTCAATGTTGATATTAACGATATCCGCCGTTGGAACCGCAATACCCGTACTGTATCTCCCGGTCAACGTTTGAAACTGATTGGTAGCTAATATTAGCTTTAAAACAAAGGCCGTCTGGAAGATTCAGACGGCCTTTTTCTTGATGATAGATAATCAAGTTAATGTTTGATGACAAACAGAATAGCCTTCTCTTTAAAATAAAAATATTTTTTGAAAATTACTGTATCAAAAAAGAGTGTGTAAAAACACACTCTTTCTCAAACAGATTGCTGTCAGACTCTACTCTTAATATCCATATTCAAACATATAAATTCCGTAAAATATATTCCTATGCCGGTGAAAAAGCATCACAGAAAAAAGCATCTTCCGGTAAAGCGCATTTTTGAGTCAGTAAACCATGTGCACTTTCGGTCATCTCTGGTGATCCGCAAGCATAAACTTCATATTGGCCCAAATCAGGATAATTTTGCGCAGCAACATCTTGCACATAGCCATTCTCCCCTTTCCACTCAGAATCAGGCTTAGAAAGAACCGGCGAAAATTTCGCATTTTTCAGACGACCTATTAATGCTTCTGCTTCTTCCAATGCATACAGATCCACCTGTTGACGTGCTCCCCAGTAAAAATGAACCTGACGCTCGCTATTCTGACGAATCAAATCAAGCAAAATACTGCGAATAGGGGCATAACCTGTACCCGTTGCCAACAAAATCATCGGTTTATTGCTGTCTTGTTGCAAAGTGAATGTACCTAATGGCCCTTTGACACGGACAATGCCTTTCTCTTTGATTTTAGGCTCTGCCCCAAAAATCATTTCTGAGCACACGCCGTTTTCACGGTTGCGGATATGCAGTTCCAAAATGCCTTCTTGATCAGGCGAATTGGCGATTGAATAGCTACGGCTGATATTGCCGGGAAGCAGCAAATCAATATATTGCCCGGCATAAAATGCAAATGGCGGCGCTTTAGGCAAAGCCAGTTTGAGCAAAGCAACATCGTGTTTGATTTCAATGTTTTCAATACGTGCCGGCAATGTGCGTACCGGCAAAGCATTTTGATTAAAACCCGGCACATTGATTTTGAGGTCGCTCTTCGCAGTGGTACAGCACAATAACACTTTGCCCTGTGCTTTTTCTTCTTCACTGATGGCTTTATCAATATGCTTGCCCATTTCAAATTCGCCACTAATCAACTCGGCCTTACACTGCCCGCAGGCACCACTTTTGCAAGAATGAGGCAAATTTAAATTCTGACGGGTTGCGGCAGCAAGAACCGTTTCGTCCTCATTCGCCGTAAATGTAGTTTGATCTGGTAAGGTAATGGTATGTGTCATGGTATTTAGAATAAATTTATTATCAAAAACAAAGGCCGTCTGAAAATAAAACCTGTTTTCAGACGGCCTGTCCTATCTATCAAGCCAATTTGGCTTTAATCAACTCTTGAACCTGAGCCGGATTGGCCTTGCCTTTACTTGCTTTCATCACCTGGCCGACAATCGCATTTAAGGCTTTTTCATTACCGGAACGGAATTGCTCAATGGCTTTCGCATTGTTTGCCAACACTTCATCCACCATCGCTTCAATTGCGCCAGTGTCGGTAATCTGTTGCAAACCGTGTTTTTCGATGATTTCGGCAATACCTGCTCCAGGCTCGGCCCACATCGCTTCAAAAGCTTTTTTCGCCAGTTTGCTGCTCAATGTTCCGTCCGCGACTTTAGCAACCAACTCGGCAAGGCGTGAAGCCGTAATCGGGCTTTCAGCCAATTCCAAACCTTCTTTGTTCAAGGTGGCGGCAAGCTCGCCATTCATCCAGTTCGCCGTCAATTTACCTTGGCCGCAGGCTTTGGCTGCTTCTTCAAAATAGGCAGCTTGAGCACGGCTCGCAGTCAACAGGCGCGCATCATAGTCGGACACGCCGTAATCGGCAACAAAACGCGCTGCCATTTCATGCGGCAACTCAGGCATTTGCTCTTTGGCCTTTTGCAATTGGCCGTCTGAAATAATGACAGGCAGCAAATCCGGATCTGGGAAATAGCGGTAATCGTGCGCATCTTCTTTCAAACGCATCACACGGGTTTCGCCTTTTTCAGGGTCAAACAGCATGGTTGCCTGCTGTACTTTACCGCCGTCTTCCAAAATTTCGATTTGAGCTTCCACTTCATAATTGATGGCTTGTTCCAAGAAGCGGAAAGAATTGAGGTTTTTGATTTCACGGCGTGTACCGAACTCAGCCTGACCTTTTGGACGTACAGAAACGTTGGCATCAACGCGGAACGAGCCTTCCGCCATATTGCCGTCGCAAATATCCAGCCAAGTTACCAAACCGTGCAATGCTTTAGCATATGCCACGGCTTCGGCTGCGGAACGCATTTCAGGCTCGGAGACAACTTCCAATAAAGGCGTACCGGCGCGGTTTAAGTCGATACCGGTTGCACCGTTCAAACCTTCATGTACGGATTTACCCGCATCTTCTTCCATGTGCGCACGGGTAACATTGATGGTTTTAACCTCGTCGCCCACTACGATTTCCAATTTGCCATGTTCAACAATCGGCAAATCCAACTGACTGATTTGATAGCCTTTCGGCAAATCAGGATAGAAATAGTTTTTACGGTCGAACACGTTTTTCTGATTGATTTTCGCATCCAAAGCCAAACCGAGTTTGATGGCTTTTTCGACGACTTCGCGGTTCATTACCGGCAATACGCCCGGCAACGCACACTCAACCACGCTGGCATGGGCATTAGGTTCGGCACCGAATGCAGTGGATGCGCCGCTGAAGATTTTGGATTGGGTGTTGAGTTGGACGTGGATTTCCAGTCCGATTACGGTTTCCCAAGTCATAAGGGTCTTTCTGTCGAAAAAAAAGTTAATCGGTTAAATGAATGATTCGTTTTTCAGACGGCCTGAATAAAAAACATAACAGGCCGTCTGTAAGATAAGTTTATTTCCTGCGGCGTTGGAAACCGGGCAGTTGCCAATGGAACCGGTATGCAGTCAGGCGAAACAACAAGCCGCCGGCAAAGAGCAGGTTTAACGTAAAAATATTAATCCAGCCCAAACGCCCGAACAGATAAATCAGTCCGCCAATCAAAATGGCCACGCTGCCGTAAAGGTCGGTACGCAAAATCATCGGCACGTCATTGACCAAAATATCGCGCGCAATACCGCCTCCAACAGCAGTCACAAAAGCCAAAGAAATAACGCCGAACAGATTAAGCTGCAAAGCCATGCCGATTTGTGCGCCGGTAATACTGAACGCAGCCAGACCGACGGCATCGGCAATAATAAAGGCAGCGGCCAAATAAGTGCTGCGATAACGTTGCACCCTTATCAACCATGCAATGGCCAGTGTGGCAAATACAACAATCAGCGCATCGGTTTGCAAAAACACCTGCGGAATCCGGCCGACCAAGCCGTCGCGTATCATGCCGCCGCCGACAGCCGTCAGTAACGCTGTAATGACGACACCGAGCACATCCAATCGCTTGTTGTAGCCGACCAAATAGCCGGAAATGGCAAACGCGGCTGTCCCAATGATTTGGATGAAGTCGGTTGTATTCATAACATGTATTACTCGTCAGATGATAGTTTAATTTGTAGATGCTAAAACATTTCTTATTTGCATTTCTATTTCATCTAACATCTGATAACGCTTACGATACATAGACCGTTTTTTGCTTTCAATTTCCTCAAAGTCCTTACGTATCGGCTCTTTTGGCAGATGCCATAATCCATCAACACCTTTTCGGGCACCATGCTCCTGCCAAAATTGGTCATAATTCATTTTGACACGTTTCTTTAAGCGCCAACGTAGCTTAACTTGCCTATCTTGTGTAATACCACTCACACCATCCAGCTTTAATGCAATAGCAAAATATTGCAATGCATGCACCATCAGTTGCTGAGGACGCAATCCATGCAGCCTCTTAGTTAAGCTCCGGACTGTATCTTTTGCCTCTTCTCCTGCAGGCCCCTGAAGAGAGGCGGCAAGCAGCATATTATTTACAAAGGCAAAAGTTGCCATATACAGCCGTTTCCCACCGTCTTCCCGTAAAGAAAGAGACCACATTCCCTCATCGACACAATTGTCATTTCGGTTAAGCCAAATCTCAAGGCCGTCTGAAGGTTTTGCCAAAACAATATGAAAGGAACGGGTTTTCATACCCATTACTCTTTCTTTTCCAAACAGCTTTTCTGCAGCCTCAAAATCTGACTGCATAATTTTTAATCTATCGGCACCACTAAATTGTTTATCAACAAACTCATGTATCAAAGGATAGGCATCTTGAGGCATTTGACTAAAAAAACTTTGGCATATTTTCGAAGTATTTACAAACTGCTCAAATGCCTTAATTTCTTTACGATACCACAATGTCCTCAATGTAAATTTTAAATGCTGCGTTTTAAACTTTGGCGCATTCTGATAAACAGTTTTAAATCCTGGAAAAGAAAACTTCTCAGGCATATAGACTCCCTGCCCTTATTCCGGTGCTTTAGTATGCCAATCGCTGTTCAGTTGAACTTGATGTGCGGCACCCAGAATTTTTACTTCGGAGAAATAGTTGCCGATAAATTGCACACCAATCGGCAGACCGTTTGTACTGAAACCGGCAGGCAGGGTCAGTGCAGGCAAACCAGCAAGGTTCACGGCGATGGTGTAAATATCGGACAAGTACATTTGCACAGGATCGTGGATGTCGCTGCCGAGTTTCGGCGCTGCAGTCGGTGCAGTCGGTGCTAAAATGAAATCACATTGACCAAAGGCCGTCTGAAAATCATTGGCAACCAGACGGCGCAGTTTTTGCGCTTTCAGGTAATAAGCATCATAGTAACCATGACTCAATACATAAGTACCGATCATGATACGGCGTTTGACCTCGCTACCAAAACCTTCGGCACGGGTGTTGCTGTACATTTCTTCCAAATCGCCGAATTGCGCTGCACGATGACCATAACGTACGCCGTCAAAACGGGACAAGTTGGTACTTGCTTCAGCGGAGGCGAGAACGTAATAAGCGGGAATCGACAATGAAGTTTGCGGCAACGAAACTTCAACAGTCTCAGCGCCTTGGGCTTTAAGCAAATCAATCACGTTTTGCAAGGCCGTCTGAACATCGGTATCCGCGCCTTCGCCGAAATATTCTTTAGGCAAACCGATTTTCAACCCTTTGAGCGGCTTATCCAAATCACGGGTGTAATCTTCTTTGTCGCGTTCCAAACTGGTGGAATCACGCTCGTCAAAGCTGGCCATGGCGTTCAACAAAATTGCACAGTCTTCGGCTGTTTGCGCCATAGGGCCGGCTTGGTCGAAGCTGGAAGCATAAGCAACCATACCGAAGCGTGAAACCGTACCGTAAGTCGGCTTGATGCCGGTAATACCGCAATGCGATGCAGGCTGACGGATGGAACCGCCGGTATCCGAACCCAATGCAGCCGGTGCCAAACGCGCCGCAATCACGGCAGCCGAACCGCCTGACGAACCGCCGGGAACATGTTCAAAATTCCATGGGTTTTTGGTTGCACCGTAGAACGAAGTCTCATTGGTCGAACCCATGGCAAATTCGTCCATATTGGTACGGCCGAGAGTAACCATGCCGGCATCCAACAGATTTTGCACCACAGTGGCAGTATAAGGGGAAACAAAGTTATCCAACATTTTGGAACTGCATGCACTGCGCCAACCTGTTTGGCAGAAAATATCTTTGTAAGCAACCGGCACACCGGTCAAAGCCGTTGCATTACCGGCCGCGATACGCGCATCGGCTGCTTTGGCTTCAGCAAGGGTCTTATCTTGATCGATGGTCACATAGCCGTTGATGGCAGGGTTTTTCGCAGCAATAGCGGCCAAATATTCAGTCGCCAATTCGACTGCGGAAATTTGTTTGGATTGCAGCAGGCTGCTGGCTTGTTTGAGCGTGTAAGCGGTCATTGTGCCGTACTTTCTATAAAACAGTTTTTGCTTTCAAAACAGATATTGAAAACATCCGTTTAAATCAATAAATCGGGCCGTCTGAACAAAGTATCCTTTCAGACGGCCTTGCAATAGGGGCTTGCCGATAAGCAAAGGCCGTCTGAAACCTTATTCTTCAATCACTTGAGGAACGATATACAGACGATTGCGCACTTCGGGGGCAACCGCCTGATATTCGGCGGCATGGTCGGTTTCAGTCACTTTATCTTCGCGCAGGCGCAAAGCGGCTTCGTGCGGATGCGCCATGGGTTCGATGCCGTCGGTATTGACGCTTTGCATGTTTTCAACCATGGCGAAAATGTCGTTCAACTCGGCAAGCGTTTTGTTTTTTTCTTCGTCCGTTAAAGTGAGGCGCGAGAGTTTTGCGATTTTTTCCACATCATTTAAGCTTAAAGCCATAAAAAATCCTTGTCTGATAGCAATGCACCTTGGGTTTGGGGTATCATTGCATTTCGTCTTCTATGAAGCGAAGAATTATAACCGAAAACCAAACAGGTTGGCATGGTGTTTTGATTCAGACGGCCTTTTCAGGGTTCATTTATCCGTCTTAAACCGTGTACCTGTTTTTCTTATTTTAAATAACGCTAAACACATCCGGGCTGGGCCGGAATTTCAGGTATCCTATGTTTCGTCTTTTATCTCGTTTTCTCTCTAATGATATTGCCATCGACTTGGGTACGGCCAACACGCTGATTTTTGTACGCGGCAAAGGGATTGTTTTGGATGAGCCGTCCATGGTTGCGATTCAATCCGGCGCGGGCAATAAAAGTAAAATCATGGCGGTTGGTACGGAAGCCAAAAAAATGCAGGGCCGTGCGCCGCGCAATATCGAAATCGTCCGCCCAATGAGGGACGGCGTGATTGCCGATTTTGTGATTACCGAGCGTATGCTGGGTATGTTGATTAAAAAAGCCACCGAAGGACGATCTTTGGTTCCGCCCCGTGTGGTTATCTGTGTTCCGGGCGGCTCTACCCAAGTGGAACGTAAAGCGATTTTGGATTCTGCATTTGCCGCCGGCGCGGCAAGCGTGCATTTGATTGAAGAACCGATGGCCGCCGCTTTGGGCGCGGGTTTGCCGATTGAAGATGCGGCAGGTTCGATGATTGTCGATATTGGCGGCGGCACGACTGAAATCGGTATCCTTTCACTGGGCGGTATGGCCTATTCTGCTTCCGTCCGCGCAGCCGGCGACGAGTTTGACAAAAGCATCATCCATTACCTGCGCCGCCATCGCGGTGTCTTGATCGGTGAAGCGACGGCGGAGGAGTTGAAGAAACAAATCGGCTCAGCCTCGGGCTTTGAAACCGAAACAGCCATGCGCATTAAAGGCCGCGACCTGGCCGAAGGTACGCCTAAATCTTTGGCGGTTACGTCGAATGAAATCCGTGAAGCATTGAGTGAAACGGTAAATCAAATCATCCGTGCCGTCCGTCTGGCTTTGGAACAAGCTCCGCCCGAACTGGCCGGCGATATTGCCGACCGAGGTATTATGCTGACCGGCGGCGGTGCGCTTCTGCACGGTATCGATACCGTCTTGGCCGATGCAACCGGCCTGCCCGTCGGCATTGCCGACCAGCCTCTGAACTGCGTCGCCTATGGCGCCGGTAAGGCTTTGGACTATATCGGCAAATGGGATACCGTGTTTACGGAAAACCCATAAGGTAGATGGCTATGGAACGCTCTTCTTTGCGCTTTGACGAGGCAAAAGGCCCTAAGCTGTTGCCTCGTTTTGTCGTTTATGTCGCCCTGGCGGCCGGCCTGATGGTGGCAGATTATCGCTTTTCATTGATGCAGCCTGTGCGTGCGGCGGTAATGCCCATGCTCTATCCTGCTCAATGGCTGGCTAATCAACCCGTTCAACTTTATCAATATTTTGCCGACCTCTCCCAGTCTAAATCCGAGCTTTTGGAACAAAACCGCCGGCTTTTAGAAGAAAATGGCCGTCTGAAAATCGATTTGCAGCGGGATAAAGTCAATACCGATGAATTGCGCGAATTGAAAAAACTGTACGGTTTGCAACAAAAAGGCATCCACAATGTTATCGGCGCGGAAGTCATTTCCAATGGCAAAGATCCGCTTTCCGAAAGACTGATTATCGGCAAAGGCAGTCAAGACGGCTTGAAAGTTGGCGATGCGGTCATCGATCAAAGCGGTTTGATCGGCCTGTTGACACAAGTCCACACACAAAGCGCGGAAATTGAGCTGATCTCAAGCGGACAAAGTATTGTCCCCGTAGCCGTCAGCCGCACCGGTGAACGCAATTTGGCATACGGCAATGGCAGCGGTTTGGATTTACGCTATTTCCCAACCGGCTCGGACTTGAAACCCGGTGATGTTCTGCTGACTTCCGGCTTGGATGGTACTTATCCGGCGGGGATTCCCGTTGCAACCGTCAGCAAGGTTGTCCGTGCATCGGGAACACCTTATTACGATACGCAACTGACGCCTTTGGCTGCTTTACGCAGCAGTCGTTTTGTCTTGGTACTTTCTTCCGGCCCTTCTTCCCCACGCTGATTTCATGAACGATTTTGACGATTCTTACCGTGCAGTACCGCTGCACATCATGGCGGCCAGTCTCATCGTGATGATGATACTGGACTTTATGCCGTTTTCCTTTGACGGATTCTTCTGGCTGCCTGAAATGACGGCACTGATGTTGCTGTATTGGACATTACACCAGCCGCAACGTGCAGGCATGGGACTGGCTTTTGCCATCGGTCTGATTGTCGATGCAGCAACCGCCGCGACTTTGGGCCTGCACGCCCTGTCTTACGTTGTGATGACTTATTTCATCTTAAACCGACGCCGCCAAATCATGCTGTACGGCCACATTATGCAATTGGCCGCTGTCTTGGCTGCCCTGCTTCTCAATCAGGCCGTTTTAACTGTTGCACGTCTGTTCCTCAATCATCAGGTCATCACTTTGCAAGGCTTTGTTGCCCCATTTGTCGGCGCATTGCTTTGGCCGATACTCAGCCAGCTGATGCTGATTGTGACCCGTATTTACCGCGCGCACTGAAAAGATGAAACCGATTCTTCCACGCCGTCTTTCCGGTGGTCAACATACCCAAAACCCTTCCGCTCAGGCAGCACAAGCCGATGCCCTATTACGCCTGCTCGTTGCTTTTATCCTGATTGTCATCTTCTTTTCCATCTTGCTGGCGCGGTTCTTTTACTTGCAAGTGACTCAACACAATGAGTTTTCCGGCCAAGCATCGAGCAACCGCATTACCCTGATTCCAACGCCGCCCGTACGCGGCGAAATCGTCGACATCAACGGCGTTCCTTTGGCCAAAAACTATCCCGTCTTTTCGCTTGAAGTTATTCCTAGCCGCATCGAAGGCAAGATGGAAGATGTCATTGAAGCATTGAAAAAATACGTCGATATCACACCGACAGATTTAAAACGCTTCAAAAAATACCGCGAAAGCTATCGAAAATTTGAAAACATCCCACTCAAGCTCAAGCTGACCGATGAAGAGGCTGCACGCTTGTCTGTGCATCTGCGCGAATTCAAAGGCGTAGAGGTCAATTCACGCACATTCCGCGAATATCCTTACGGCAAGCTGACTTCCCATTTTTTAGGCTACATCGGCCGTATTAGCGATAAAGACAAAGAAATACTGGAAGAAGAAGGCCTGACCGCCCTCTACCGTGGCAGTACGCATATCGGCAAATCCGGCTTGGAAAAATATTACGAACACCAGCTTCATGGCGTTCCAGGCTATCAAGAAGTCGAAAAAGACGCTTATGGCAACATCGTCCGCGTATTGAAAAATGTTCCGTCCAAAATGGGGCAAACCTTACGCCTAGGGATGGATATCCGTATGCAGCAGGAAGCCGACCGAATCTTGGGCGACCGCCGTGGCGCATTGGTGGCTATCAATCCGCAAGACGGTACCGTATTGGCTTTTGTTTCCAAACCTTCCTTCGATCCCAACCTCTTTATTGACGGCATCGACAGCGATACTTGGAAAATGCTGAATGACGATTGGAAAAAGCCTTTGATCAACCGCGTTACCCAAGGCCTCTATCCGCCTGGCTCTACATTCAAACCCTTTATGGGCATGGCTTTGTTGGAAAGCGGCAAAATCACTCAAAATACCATCGTCCCTGCCCCCGGCGCATGGAGTATACCCGGCAGCCGCCATATTTTCCGCGACTCTGTCCGCAGCGGTCACGGCTCGGCCAACTTGAGCAAAGCCATTCAAGTATCCTCAGATACCTTCTTCTACCGCTTGGGTTATGAAATGGGTATCGACAAAGCCTCTCCGTATTTGGCGCAATTCGGTTTCGGCCAAAAAACCGGTATTGACCTGCCTAGTGAATATGTAGGCGTTTTGCCCAGCCGCGAATGGAAAGCCAAACGCTTTGCCAAATCTTCCGATCCAACCGCCAAAGAATGGCGTGCCGGCGAGATGGTTTCCGTCAGTATCGGCCAAGGCTACAATGCCTACACGCCTTTGCAAATGGCACATGCGACAGCCTCTCTGGCCAACAACGGTGTTGTCCATCAGCCGCATTTGGTCAAAGAAATATTGGATTTCGGTGCGCGCAAAATTACCCGTATCAATCCTAATCCCGAACGTCAAATTCCGTTCAAAGCCGACAACTTCGAATACGTCAAACGCGCAATGGAGAAGGTATTGAAACCGGGCGGTACGGCACACCGTATCGGTGGCGGACTCGCTTATACGATGGGTGGTAAAACCGGTACGGCCCAGGTCGTACAAATCAAACAGGGCGGCCGCTACAATGCCGCAGCCCTGCGCGAACAACACCGCGACCACGCATGGTTTATCTCGTTTGCGCCATTGGAAAAACCTGAAATCGCCATTGCCGTTATTTTGGAAAACGGCGGCTGGGGTGCGTATGCCGCGCCATTGGCCCGTGAAATGACTGATTTTTATATGCTTCACGTCAAGCCGCAACAGTTTTCAGACGGCCTTGAAACAGATTTGACCCAAACTGAAAAAACTGATAAACATCAGCCTATTACCAGCATTTTCCAATCTGCCTACGGACTGACGCCGACAAGCCCTGCCTCACAGCCGGAGGTTCATCATGAATAACACATCAGTGTGGAAAAATTTCAAATCCACCATTGCAGCCCCGATTGACCCTTGGCTGTTTTTTGCCATGCTCGCCATCTACATCATGAGCCTATTCCTGCTCTATTCTGCAGACGGGCAAGAGTTCGGCCAATTGGAAAACAAAACCATCCATACCGTTTTGGGCTTTGCCCTGTTATGGATTATTGCCGTATTCAAGCCGCAAACGGCCGCCAGAGTTGCCCTGCCTGTTTATATCGTCGGCGTATTGCTGCTGATTGGCGTCGAAGTTGCCGGCGTTACCGTCAACGGCTCGACCCGTTGGCTGAGCCTCGGCTTTACCCGTATCCAACCTTCCGAAATTATGAAAATCGGTATTCCCATGACTGTCGCGTGGTATTTCCAACGCTATGAAGGCCGTCTGAAATGGATACATTATATTGTCGCCCTCGTGCTGATTCTTGTTCCTGTCGCCCTGATTTTGAAACAGCCCGACCTCGGTACGGCCGCGCTGATTATGGCTTCGGGCATTTTTGTCATCTTTTTTGCCGGCTTGCCCTGGAAAGCCATTTTTGCCGCTATTATTGCCTTTGTGGCCGCCCTGCCGCTCTTGTGGAACTACGGCATGCACGACTACCAGAAAACCCGCATCCTTACCTTGCTCGACCCAACCAAAGACCCGTTGGGTGCAGGCTACCACATCATCCAATCCATGATTGCCATCGGCTCGGGCGGCATATGGGGTAAGGGCTGGCTCAACGGCACGCAAACCCATTTGGACTATATTCCCGAATCAACGACTGACTTTATTTTTGCGGTATTCGGCGAAGAGTTCGGTCTGATCGGCAATATCCTTTTGCTGCTGGTTTACCTTATCATTTTGGCACGCGGATTGTGGATTGCCGCACAAGCGCAATCCCTTTACAGCCGTACTTTGGCAGGCGCATTGACCATGACCTTTTTCTGCTACGCCTTTGTAAACATGGGCATGGTCAGCGGTATTTTGCCCGTTGTCGGTGTCCCCCTCCCCCTGGTCAGCTACGGCGGTACGGCTACGCTTTCCATCATGGTGGTGCTCGCCCTGTTGATGGGTATCGCCAACGAACATAAAAACCTCCGCCGCCGTAATATGGACAACGACGACCTGACTGAAAGCAAGGAATAATATGGAATTAGGTGTAGAAATCGGCAAACTTCTCGTTGCACTTCTTGTACTGATCAACCCCTTCAGCGCACTCTCGATTTATCTTGACCTGACGCAAGACCACAGCACCAAAGAAAAACGCAGAATTGCGCGTACTGCCGCACTGGCCGTTTTCATCGTGATTGTCGTCTTTGCACTGGGCGGCGGTATCCTGTTGAAAGTACTCGGTATCAGCGTGGGCTCTTTCCAAGTCGGCGGCGGCATTTTGGTTTTGCTGATTGCCATCTCCTTAATGAACGGCAACGATAATCCTGCCAAGCCCAAAATTGATCCCAATTCAGAAGAACATCAAAGTGCGCAACAAGTCCGCCGCAATGAAAAAGCGATTGCCGTCGTACCCATTGCCATTCCGATTACCATCGGCCCCGGCGGTATTTCCACCGTCATCATTTACTCCTCTGCCGCCAAAAATTACAGCGATATTGCCCTGATTATCATCTCCGGCTTTCTGGTCAGCCTGATTTGCTATCTCATCCTGATCGTTGCCGGACGCATCAGCAAACGCTTGGGCACGACCGGCCTGACCATCCTCAACCGCATCATGGGCATGATGCTTGCCGCCATTTCCGTAGAGATTATTGTTGCCGGTTTAAAATCTATTTTTCCCCAACTGGTCGCTTGAAGTACAATCATCACAATAAAAGGCCGTCTGAAACATTTTCAGACGGCCTCATAAAAACATAAAAACAAAGGAGCCTAACCATGTTTCACAGCACCCATGTCTTTACCGGTGAAACCATTTGCCGCCGACCGGCACAAAGCTACACCGAATTTACCGACGAATTAAACCGCCTCCAAACCCTTCAGCAAACCTTCGCACAATCAAGCATTATCGAGCGCACCGCCCTCTTACAGCAATTTGCCGACAGCCTCACCCAAAACCAAGAACGCCTTGCCGAAATGGTTTGCGAAGAAGTCGGCCGTTGCCTGCACGAATGCCGCGCCGAAATCAGCAAATCCATCGAGCTCATCCGCTACTACGTCCGCCTCGCGCCCGAACTGCTCTCCCATAAAACCATCGCCACCCAAGCCAGCCTCAGCCAAGTCCGCTTCGAGCCTTTGGGCGTTGTTTTGGCAGTCATGCCGTGGAACTATCCTGTCTGGCAGATTTTACGATTTGCCATCCCGGCCCTGTGCGCCGGCAATGCCTGCGCGGTCAAACCTGCGCCCAGTGTCGCCCGCGTCAGCGAAACCCTCTTCAGCCTCGTCCCCAAAGGTTTGCCGCTTATCGGCGCATGGTTAAGTCATGAAGACACGCTTAAAGCCATTGAAGATACCGATGCCATGGCATTTACCGGTTCGACCCATACCGGCCGCCTGCTGGCTGCCCATGCAGGCAAACATCTGAAAAAAACCGTCCTTGAACTGGGCGGCAGCAATCCGTTTATCATCCTGCCCGATGCCGATCTCCAACGCGCCGCCATCGATGCCTGCTATTCGCGCTTCCGCGATGCCGGACAATCCTGCAACGCCGCCAAACGCATCATTGTTACCCAAAATATTGCCGAACAATTTATCCCGCTCTTCCTTGCCGAGTGCGCCAAACTGCAAACCGGCAATCCTAAAGACCCAAATACCACCCTTGCCCCGCTTCACCGCCAAGACCTGCGCCAAAACGTGCACGAGCAGGTTCAAGATGCAGTTGCACACGGCGCGCAATGCTTGAGTGGCGGCTATATTCCTGATGGACAAAGCTGGTTTTACCCGGCTACCGTCTTGGATCGAGTCAATCCAAACTGCCGCGTTTGGCATGAAGAAGTCTTCGGCCCGGTTGCCATGATCTTACGCGCCAACAATCCGGATCACGCCGTTGCGCTTGCCAATGACACACCTTTCGGCCTCGGCGCCTGTATCTACACAGCCGACACGGCAAATGCATGGAAATACGCCGAAAAAATCCAAGCAGGCTCTGTCTTTATCAACCGCCACACCAGCAGCGACTTGCGCCTCCCCTTTGGCGGCGTCAAAGCTTCAGGCTACGGACGGGAGCTATCCGAATTCGGACTGTACGAATTCGTCAACGTCAAAACCTATTGGCAAAAATAAACCGTTTCATTCACTCAGGCCGTCTGAAAACCCAATTTCAGACGGCCTGATGTTTTTTTAAAAACTGGCAAAAATGTTGTATTTAAAACCCATACCAATTCTACAAAATCAAAGCGGCTCAAAAATAAGCAACCTATTTTAGAAAGCAATTCATATTTCCACGCCCATTTTGAATCGGCAGCTTACCATGTTCATCATTCCAGCCGTTTCATTAAGCTCTCTATAAAATACGCGACAAACAAAAATGCCGTCTGAAATACAACTTTCAGACGGCATTTTCAATCAAACACTACTTACCGGATTACAATTTCAAACTGGCCAGTTTAGCAGCATACGCATCCAAATCGGCGATTGGACGAGTAGCCACGCCGCTTTCCATTGCTGCTTTAGCAGTAGCCGTAGCAACGCGAGGCAACAGGCGGGAATCGAATGGGGTAGGAATCAGGTATTCCGCACCGAATTCAAATTTCTTACCGTAAGCGGCAACCACTTCTTCAGTTACCTCTTCCATCGCCAAATCAGCCAAAGCATACACGCAGGCGCGTTTCATTTCTTCGTTGATGGTAGTCGCGCCGACATCCAATGCGCCACGGAAGATGAATGGGAAGCACAATACGTTGTTCACTTGATTCGGGAAGTCTGAACGGCCGGTACCGATGACCACATCCGGACGGGTTTCTTTTGCCAATGGAGGCAGGATTTCCGGATTCGGGTTTGCCATGGCGAACACGATTGGTTTTTCGTTCATGGTGTTCAGCATTTCAGGCGTCAGCAGGTTTGCGCCGGACAGACCCAAGAAGATGTCTTTACCTTTAACGGCATCGGCCAATACGCGTTGGCCATTATCTTCAATGGCGTAGAACTGTTTGGACTCGTCCATACGGTCTTTGTCTTCGCGGGTTTTGTAAATCACGCCTTTGGAGTCGCAAACGGTCACGTTTTCGCGTTTCAAACCCAAATCGAGCAGTTGGTTCAAGCAGGCAATCGCGGCCGCACCTGCGCCGGAGCACACCAAAGTCGCTTCTTCGATTTTGCGGCCGGTATAACGCAAAGCGTTCAGTACAGCGGCAGCGGTAATGATGGCGGTACCGTGTTGGTCGTCGTGGAATACAGGGATTTTGCAACGTTTGCGCAATTCGCGTTCGATGTAGAAGCACTCGGGTGCTTTGATGTCTTCAAGGTTGATACCGCCGAAAGTCGGTTCCAAAGAAGCGATGATGTCCACCAGTTTTTGCGGGTCTTTTTCATCGATTTCGATGTCAAACACGTCAACGCCGGCGAATTTTTTGAACAATACGCCTTTGCCTTCCATAACAGGTTTGCCGGCTAATGCGCCGATGTTGCCCAAACCCAACACTGCGGTACCGTTGGAAATCACGGCAACCAAATTGCCTTTGGCAGTGTATTTGTAGGCATTTTGCGGATCGGCATGGATTTCCATACAAGGAGCGGCTACGCCCGGAGAGTACGCCAACGCCAAGTCTTTAGAAGTGGCCAGAGATTTGGTTGGGGTAACGGAGATTTTGCCCGGCACGGGGAATTCGTGGAACTGCAGGGCGGCTTCTTTTAATGAATTTTCCATTTGTCGATCCTGTTTGCGAGAGAGAGATTTTACAGCGAACAAGTCTGAAACGGGCTGCTTCAGACATTTAAACTTCTAAAGTCGGTTTGTTAACAGACCGGCTTTGTAACAGGCCGTAATTTTATCATGTTCTTTTGGTGGCGCATACCGATATTTATTACATTTGTTTTGATATTTCGTTTTAATCGGTTTTATGTCTAAAAACTTCTGTAATAATATTTCTTCGCCACACTACCTGCTTTCAGACGGCATTTTATTTAAACTTAAACATTCAATCCGAAATGGCTGTCCAGCGCGGTTTCAATCTGGGTTTTGACTGCGTCCAGACTTTGGCTGCTGTCGATGACGGCGTATCGTTCCGGCTGTTTGGCAGCACGTTGCAAATACACTTCGCGCACCCGATTGAAAAACTCGGCTGCTTCTTGCTCGAAGCGGTCTTTCTCACGTGTTTGGTTGATGCGCGCCATTGAGACCTCCAAAGGCACATCCAACAGCAAGGTTAAATCTGGGCGGAAATCGCCCTGCACCCAATGCTCAAGCGTGGCAATATCTTGCAAGGGAACGCCTCGTCCGCCGCCTTGATAGGCAAACGTTGCATCGGTAAAACGGTCGGAAACGACATGCGTGCCGTTTTTCAGGGCAGGCAGAATGACGGTTTCCAAGTGTTGCTGTCTGGCGGCAAACATCAACAGGGTTTCGGTACGCAGGCTGACTTGGGTGGCGGGGTTGAGCAGAATTTCGCGCAATGCCTCTCCGGCAGGCGTGCCTCCCGGTTCGCGCGTAAACAATACGGGCAGCTTGTGTTTCTCAAACCATGCTTTCATTACGGCGAGGTTGGTGGATTTGCCTGCGCCGTCTATGCCGTCAAGGGTAATAAATCTGGGTTTCATATGGATATCGTTAATCTCAAGGCCGTCTGAAACAGGGATTATAAATGTTTCAGACGGCCTATTCGGTTTATTTCTTCAAAATATATTTGCGTACGGCGGCGTTATGCTCAGAAAGATTATGGCTGAACTCGCTCAGGCCCGTACCATCCATTTTTGAGACGAAATACAGATATTTTTCATTAGACGGATGACCCGCCGCCTCAAGCGCGGCCTTGCCGGGAAGCGCAATCGGTGTCGGCGTCAAACCGCTGCGCGTATAAG
Organism: Neisseria sp. HMSC078C12; assembly: GCF_001838065.1. Taxonomy (NCBI): domain Bacteria; kingdom Pseudomonadati; phylum Pseudomonadota; class Betaproteobacteria; order Neisseriales; family Neisseriaceae; genus Neisseria; species Neisseria sp. HMSC078C12. The sequence continues at coordinate 288,450 of NZ_KV835611.1, forward strand.
TATTGTAAGGCGTATCGCGTTGCAGGTCGGCTTTGCGGATTCTGCCCTTATACGCATCACCCATACCATAGATGACAGTCGGGTCGGTTTGCAGGCGCATGCCGATATTCAGGCGGTTGACGAATACGGCGGCCACATGGGCGCGGTCGTCTTCGTGCGCGGTTTCTTTTTCAATCAGACTCGCCATAATCAGCATTTCGTACGGATTTTTATAAGGCAGGCCGCTTTGACGGTCGTCCCATGCTTCTTGTAGGTTTTCCCGCATTTTACGGTAGGCGATTTTATAAATTTGAAGATCGCTGCCGCCGGCGTCAATTTCGTAACTATCCGGGAAAAACTGTCCTTCGGGATTGCTGCTCAAGGCATCGGGCGCCACTTCGGCCATCAGTTTTTCATCGCTCCAACCGCGCGTATCATGGGAAATATCGGCAGTGTTGTCGATAATACGGCGCATTTGTGCAAACCGCGCGCCCTCTAGAATTTGCACGCTGACCGAATCAGGGCGGCCTTTTTTAATGCGTTTTAAAATGTCCCAAGCCGATACTTTGGCAGACAGGCGGTAAGAGCCGGCATTGAGTTGGTTGTGCACGCCCATCACATATGCGGCGGCTACCAACACATAACGGTTATAAACAATGCCGTCTTGAGCCAGTTTGCGGCTGACAGAAGAGATACCTTGATTCTTAGCAACGGTAATACGGTATGGTTTGCCGTTGTTTTTCGGAACAAACAACAATGCGGCAACCACGGCGGCAAATGCCGTCAAAAATACGGCCAGCCATTTCAACAATTTTTTCAACATGGTAGGATTCTTGGTTTGTGAACGTGTCGGGCGACAGTATAACCGAAAACAAGCATATTAAGCCTGCCGCATTCCCCAACGTATGTTTTCCTATCCCGAAAGGCCGTCTGAAACCATGAATTCTCCTTCAAAAAACACTTGGCAAAACGGCCGTTGGCTGAATGCACGCCAAACTCATTCGCCCAATTTTAGCCCGCGCGAACCGGATGAAGACATCTCATTGGTTGTCCTCCACAATATTTCCCTTCCTCCTTTTGAGTACAACACAGGGGCAGTGGAAAAATTGTTTACCAACCAAATCAACCCTGACGAGCATCCTTTCTTCAGCATCATCCACACCTTGCGCGTCTCCAGCCATTTTTTCATCAGCCGTGAAGGCGAAACCGTCCAATTCGTTTCCTGCGACGACATGGCCTATCATGCAGGCATATCGTCGTTTCAAGGCAGAGAAAAATGTAATGCCTTTTCCATCGGTATCGAACTGGAAGGCTGCGATTTCGAGCCTTTTACCGAAGCACAATACACCAGCCTGCAAGCCTTGCTGACCGCCATTTCCGAGCATTATCCGATTCAGGCCGTTACCGGTCATCAGGACATCGCGCCGGACAGGAAAACCGATCCCGGACATTTCTTCAGTTGGCCACGCCTTCAAAAAGCAGGTTTCCCCATCCGGCGCGGATAACTTTCAGACGGCCTGAACAATGATTGGCAGACATAATGCTGTCACAACCGTTTATTTTCGTTATAATTCAGCTATTCATTCGGACGCATAAAGTCCGGCTCCAACGAACTGCCCGCGCAGCAAGATTCCGCACCCTGAAAAAGACGGAATGCTGCCTTTTTAAAAAGTGATTACTCCATGATTTTCATCGTCTTAGCCCTCGCCGCCCTTTTGGCGGTCATCGGTTACAACATGTACCAGGAAAACCAATACCGCAAACAAGTGCGCGAACAATTCGGCCATTCCGATAAAGACGCACTTTTGACCAGCAAAACCAAACACGTCCGAGACAGCAAAGAAACCGGTGGCCAAGGTTTGTTTATCAAGAAAAACAAAAAAAACGAAGAGGCATTGCGCAACCTGCAGGAACAAGATGAAATCTACGCGGCCAAAGCCAAACTGGCCCACCCTGCCCAGCTTAAAACCGATGTCGAGCTGACTGTGGAAGACGACTTCTCCGCAGAAGAAAAAGTCCAACACACCGTTATCGGCTTGAACAACGAAATTACCGTAAGCCCAGCCGAAGCCGCTTCCACTCCGGTAGAAACCGCAGCCGAACCTGTGGCACAAGTACCATTGATCAGCCTGGACGAATTGTCTCAAGTCGAGCTGCCTTGGTTTGACCCGCGCTTCGACTACATGGCCTACATCTCCCTGAAACAAGCCCAAGAATTGCACGCCCTGCCGCGCCTTTCCGCTACCCACCGCTTCCAAATCATCGGTTGCACCATGGACGACCATTTCCGCGTTGCCGAGCCGATTCCGGGTGTTTACTACCAAGGCTTCGTCATGGGCCTGCAAGCTGTCAGCCGCAACGGTTTGTCCGCGCGTGAAGAGCTGCAACACTTCGACCAACAGGTTGATGCTTTTGCCCAACTGATGGACGGCAAAGTTTTGCATACCGACTTGGACGCGTTCACCGAAGTCGCACAAGCCCTCGACCAATTCTGTGCGCGTGTTGACCAAACCATCGCCATTCACTTGGTTTCCCACTCCAATATCAGCGGCGTAGAATTGCGTGCCGCCGTAGAAGAAACTGGTTTCAAATTGGGCGAAGATGGCGCGTTCCACTTCGGCGACAACAACAATCCTCAATTGTTCTCCATCCATACCTTGGACAACAAACCGTTTACCAATCCTTTGCTGGACAACCAAGCCTACCGCGGCTTCAGCATGTTGCTGGATATTCCGCACGTTCCGGCCGGCGAAAAAACTTTCGACAAATTCATGGACTTGGCAGTCAAACTTTCCGGCCAACTCAGCTTGGATTTGGTTAACGACCAAATGGAAGAAGTTTCCACCCAATGGCTCAAAGACGTACGCAACTACGTTTTGGCCCGTCAGGAAGAAATGCTTAAAGTCGGCCTCAAACCCGGCAGCAAACAAGCCCTGCGCCTGTTCTCTTAAACTTCCCCAATCAAAAAGCGGATATGCAATGACGGCATATCCGCTTTTTTCAGGTAAAATCCCTTCATCTTCAATATTCATCAATTTTCAGACGGCCTCTCTATCATCAGGCCGTCTGAAAACTCTATTCCGATTACACAATGAATCCGACTGAACAACGTATCAAATACCTGACCGACCTCCTCAACCACTACGCCTACGAATACTACACCCTAGATGCGCCCAGCGTACCCGATGCCGAATACGACAAATTGTTCCGCGAGCTTGAAGCATTGGAGCGAAACCATCCCGAGCTCAAACTGCCCGATAGCCCGACCCAGCGCGTCGGTGGTGAGCCTTTGGCAGGCTTTGCCGAAGTGCGCCACGAAGTACCGATGCTGTCGCTGACCAACGCCTTCTCGCCACAAGATGAAAACGGCGTATTCGACCATGCCGAAATGTATGCTTTCGATGAGCGCGTGCGTGGCGGTTTGAACGGCGAAAAACCGGAATACGTTATCGAACCTAAATTTGACGGTCTGGCCATCAGCCTGCTCTACCGCGACGGCGTATTGATTCAAGCGGCAACCCGTGGCGACGGCACCACAGGCGAAGACGTTACCCAAAACGTCAAAACCGTATCCAACATTCCCCTGCGTCTGCATGGAGAAAATATTCCCGAGCTTATCGAAATACGCGGCGAAGTTCTGATGCTCAAAGCTGATTTTGCCGCTTTAAACCAACGACAGGCTGAAAACGGACAAAAACCTTTCGCCAATCCGCGCAATGCCGCCGCAGGTAGCCTGCGCCAACTCGATTCGCGCATTACGGCACAGCGCAAACTGCATTTCTTTCCCTATTCCATCGCCCGACAACAAGGCGGTTTTATCGCAGAAGAACACCTGCAAGAACTGAGCTACTGTAAAGAACTCGGCTTCAGCCTGCCTGACGGTAATTTCGGCTGTTTCCCCAATATCGACAAAGTATTGGCGTTTTACGAGCAAATGCAGCAAAAACGCCCTACATTGCCCTACGAAATCGACGGCATGGTGGTCAAAGTTAACAGTCTGGCACAACAAGAAAAACTGGGTTTCATCTCACGTGCGCCGCGCTGGGCCATTGCCCACAAATTCCCTGCCGAAGAAGCATTGACCATTGTCGAAGCCATTGATGTACAAATCGGGCGCACCGGCGCAGTAACCCCGGTTGCCCGCCTGCAACCTGTATTCGTCGGCGGCGTTACCGTTACCAATGCTACGCTGCACAATCAGGACGAAGTGTCTCGAAAAGACGTACGCGTTGGCGATACCGTTGTCGTACGTCGCGCCGGAGACGTGATTCCCGAGGTGGTGCGCGTAATTTTCGAACGCCGCCCAATGCAAGAGGCTAACGTTACCGTTTCAGACGGCCTGCAAGACGATTTGTTTGCCAAAACACCTTCTGAAACCCAAGCCAAACCACTGCACAAACCCTACCGCCTGCCCACCCATTGCCCTATCTGCCGCAGCGAAATCGAACGTGAAGAAGGCGAAGCGGTTGCCCGATGCAGCGGCGGTATGCTTTGCCAAGCACAACGCGCGCAAGGTTTAATCCACTTCGCCTCACGCAAAGCCATGGACATCGACGGACTCGGTCAAAAACAAATCGAGCAGCTTGTCGCCCAAGACCTCGTCCGCCATTTCGCCGACCTCTACCGCCTCGATATCCCGACTCTGCAAAAAATGAAGGAAATGGCGGACAAAGCATCAGCTAGTGAAGAAGAACCATCAAACAGTGAGATTGGAGACTTTGAAGGCGAGACCGGCAATACTCTGCTTGCCAAAAACAATAAAAAACAGCCGACCAAATGGGCAGAAAACATCCTTGCGGGCATAGAAGCCAGCAAAACGCCCGAACTTGCGCGCTTCCTTTTTGCCCTCGGCATCCGTCACGTTGGCGAACGCACAGCCAAAACGCTGGCGCAGGCATTCGGTACACTGGAACACGTCCGCTATGCCCCCGAACCCATCCTCGCCTGCCTGCCCGATATCGGCACGGTGGTTGCCCACTCCATCGCCCACTTTTTTGCCCAAGAAGCGCAACAGGCGATGATCGACGAGCTACTGGCTGTAGGTGTTGCCCCGCAAAGCCAGGCTGTTACCATCCCGCCGCTGCGCCATGCCGAGCCGCAACGCTGGATTGCCCGTCTGCCCGATTTTAAAATCAGCGAAACCAAAGCACTGGCCTTGTGGGAACTCGCCGGAAAAAGTATAGAAGGTCTGCAAACCGACAAAGCATTACCTGCCGATTGGCAAGCCTGGCGCAGCAAACCGCAAAACGCAGTCCTGCTTGAAAATATGAAAACTTTCTTTGCACAAACACTGTCTAATCTTCAAGATGAAACTATTTCAGACGGCATTAACGAGGCCGTAGCAGGTAAAACCTTTGTATTAACAGGGACTTTACCCACACTCAAACGCGACCAGGCCCAAGCTATGATCGAAGCCGCAGGCGGTAAAGTTTCCAGCAGCGTATCCAAAAAAACCGACTACGTTGTCGCCGGAGAAGCAGCAGGCAGTAAATTGGAAAAAGCCCAAACGCTGGGCATAGCCGTATTAAGCGAAGAAGAATTACTGACGTTGCTGGGATAAGACAGTATCTATGAGCAATCCGCCTTTTAAACCGACTGATACTTTATCATGTGGTATTATCGTTACACACAATTACACTTTCGGGGGCTAAACCCTCAGACAAATAGGATACCAATATGAAACCCATTAAAAAATGCGTCTTCCCTGTTGCCGGTATGGGCACCCGTTTCCTGCCTGCAACCAAAGCCAGCCCCAAAGAAATGCTGCCTATCGTGGACAAACCTCTGATTCAATATGCAGTCGAAGAAGCGGTTGAAGCCGGCTGTACCGAAATGGTATTCATCACCGGCCGTAACAAACGCAGCATCGAAGACCACTTTGACAAAGCATACGAGTTGGAAACCGAATTGGAATTGCGTCAAAAAGACAAACTACTGGCGCACGTTCGCGATATTCTGCCTCCCAACATTACCTGCATGTATATCCGTCAAACCGAAGCATTGGGTTTAGGTCATGCCGTATTGTGCGCGCAGGCAGCCGTTGGTAACGAGCCTTTTGCCGTTATTTTGGCAGACGATTTGATTGATACGCCTAAAGGTGCGCTAAAACAAATGGTTGACGTGTACAACCAAAGCGGCAACAGCGTTTTAGGCGTTGAAACCATCGATCCTTCCCAAACCGGTTCTTACGGTATTGTCGAAGTCGAGCAGCTGAAAAACTATCAACGTATTATCAACATCGTTGAAAAACCCAAACCGGAAGAAGCACCTTCCAACCTCGCCGTTGTCGGCCGCTACATCCTGACTCCGCGTATTTTTGACTTGTTGACCAACCTGCCGCGCGGTGCCGGCGGCGAAATCCAACTGACCGACGGTATTGCCCGCCTGCTTGATCATGAGTTTGTTTTGGCTCACGCATTTGAAGGCAAGCGCTACGACTGCGGCAGCAAATTGGGTTACCTTGAAGCGACTGTGGCTTACGGTCTGAAACACCCTGAAACCGGCGAACAATTTAAAGAATTGCTCAAGCAATACGCTTAAGTTCAACTATTTATAAAAAGGCCGTCTGAAATTTCAGACGGCCTTTTCTACACTTATTTCTTCCAATATGCCGGAGTAAACAAAATTAAAACAGTAAAAATTTCCAAACGTCCCAACAGCATCACTGCCGCACACAACCATTTCTGCACATCGCTCAGCGCAGCATAATTATGCGACGGACCGACTGCACCCAAGCCCGGGCCGGCATTGGTAATACAGGCAATGACTGCCGTGAAGGCGGATAAAAAGTCCAAGCCTGCGGCCATCAGTAAAAAGCTGAATACGATGACCGTCATAAAGTAAATAAAAATGAACGACATAACGGTCAGCGCCATACGATCCGGAATGGAGTTGTTGTTGACCTTTACCGTACGAACCGCACGCGGGTGCAGCAAAATCAACATCTCGCGCAAGCTGAATTTGAATAACACCAAAGCGCGCACATTTTTAATACCGCCGCCCATAGAGCCTGAGCTTGCCAAGACGTTCGACAGGAAAAACATCCACAACGACACAATCAGCGGCCATTGCGCAAAGTCGGCATTGGAAAAACCGCTGGCCAATCCGATGGACACAAAGTTGAAGCTGACAAAACGCAAAGCTTCGCCAAGGCTTTGGTACACGTCCTGCTGCCACAGATACAATGCCGAAATCAAAATACTGCCTGACAAAACCAGCAGCATGGTGCGGCATTCTTCATCCTTCCAATACACTCGCCAAGAGCGGTTGCCCAGCGCAGTAAAATGGCTGGCAAAATTAATACCGCCCCAGACAGTAAAAAACATCAACGTCCATTCGACTGCCAAGGAATCAAAAAAAGCAACGCTGTCATCATGTGTCGAAAAACCGCCCAAGGCCACGGCCGACATCGCATGGCATAAGGCATCAAACCAGCCCATACCGGCAATATGCAAGGATACAAAGGCGGCAGCAGTTGTCAGCGCATAAGCAAACCACAGCCGTTTGGCCACTTGCGAAATGCGGGGAGCCATCTTGCTTTCTTTATCCATACCCGGAATTTCGGCTTTGAAAAGCTGCGTGCCCCCCACGCCCAACATCGGCAAAATCGCCACAGCCAGCACGATAATACCCATGCCGCCGAGCCAGTTGAGCATGTGCCGCCAAAAGTTTACAGACGGCGCCAGCGTATCCAAGCCGGAAATCACTGTTGCCCCCGTTGTCGTCAGCCCCGACATCGCCTCAAAAAACGCATCGGTGAAACTCATGGACGGCATATAGAAATAAATCGGCATCGCCGCCACGACAGCAAAGGCTAGCCACAGCATCAATACCAGGGTAAATCCGTCACGCGGCCGCAACTCACGGTTGAAACGCAAAGTCAGCACCCAAGTAACGCACGACACCAGCAATACCGTCAAAGCCGTATAGGCAAACACGAAAAACGCGCTGTCGTGATAAAAATACGACATCAGCGTCGGCACGGCCAACAGCAATGAAAACAACAGCCCCAGCTTGGACAATACATGGACAATCGGCATCACCTTGCTTACCGCACCGCCCAATCTGAAACCCTTATGCAGATACATCATATTCCTATCATCAGAAAACAAAATGTTTCAGACGGCCTCATAAAAAAAGGCCGTCTGAAACTGCATATTTTATCAAAATGCCGCAATCCCGTGATAAAGAAAAACAAAAAACACTTGCCTGCTCTTTTTCTAGGAGTATAATGTTATATCATAACATTTACTGGAGAAAGAAATGAAACCCGATATTCACCCGGACAACTATCGTACCGTCCTGTTTTACGACAGCGGCGCAGACCAAGGATGGCTCATCCGTTCATGCGCCAATACTCACGGCAAAACCATGGTTTGGAAAGACGGCATAGAATATCCCCTCTTTTCGCTTGATACTTCTTCCGCGTCCCACCCCGTGTACACAGGCAAACAACGCAACGTCAATATCGAAGGCCGCGCCAGCAAGTTCAACCAACGTTACCAATCCATGATGTCTTCCTTCAGAAAGGATAAATGATGCAAGTCCTCTCATCCCTGAAAACTGCAAAAAAACGACACCGCGACTGCCAAATTGTCCGCCGAAAAGGCAAAGTGTACGTTATTTGCAAGAGCAACCCACGCTTTAAAGCACGCCAGCGTTAGGCGGCCCAACCCATATTTCAATGTAACTCTCTGAATTTTCCGCACTTTCGTTTACCTCTAGCGCAAGTGCGGCTTTTTTTCAAACGGCATTAATCATTCATATCAAAACTACAACGAATCCTGCCATACTCCCGGAAACAGGAAGAAAAAGTAAATAATGGTTATCCCTATTGTGAAGCCATAAAGATATTTATAACATGCCGCTACATCCTCCCTTCAACACTGACCATAGGAGTCAAAAATGAAAGTAAAAGCCCTGCTTGCAATTGCCGCCGCCATGAGCCTCGCTGCCTGCGCCGCACCCGAAGCCCATCAACATGACCATGGTCACCGTCACGAGCACAATCATGACCACGGCCGTGCACATGAACACGACCACCAACATCATGATGCCCGTGTTCAATCATTCAGCTGCGAAAACGGCCTGTCTGTACAAATCCGCAACCTGAGCACCGATCAAGTTGAATTGCGCCTTGACGACAAAGTTGCCACCCTGTCTTCTGCCGTTGCAGGTTCAGGCGAACGCTATGTTGCCAACCAAGGCTTGTTCGGCAAAGGTGCCGAATGGCATCAAAAAGGCAGCGAAGCATTCTTCGGCTTCACTGACCCATACGGCAACAAAGTAGAAACTTCTTGCTCTGCCCGCTAATTTCTACTTAAAAATAGAATAGCTAAAGGCCGTCTGAAAACTTTTTCAGACGGCTTTTTATGTTGAATAAACAAATATGTTTTAATGATAAAAGTACAAACATGAGCTATTTACACGCTCATAACCTAAGGATAAGTAAGCCACTTTGAAAGGTACTTTATACGAGAATATATTTTTCAACATGCGTCAAATCCACTATGCCCATACTGACTATCTCTATTTATCAAAACTACAAATTCCAATTACTCTTTAAAAATCTATTCGTTATACAAAACAGATTCAATAAACAAAGGCCGTCTGAAAACCTATTTCCAAAGTTTTCAGACGGCCTTTATCTTAGACCAAACAATTAAGCGTAATGTCTGTCTTCGCCTTTACCGTCAACGTTGTCGGCACAACGTTTACAGATGGTTTCATGGCCTGCAACTGCGCCCACATCGTGGGTGTAGTGCCAGCAGCGTTCGCATTTTTCGCCGTCGCTGGCTTTGGCAGTAACGGCAAGTTCATCGCCTACTTTCACTTTGGCTTTAGACACCAGCAAAGCAAAACGTAATTCTTCGCCCAAAGTGTTCAGATAGTCGGCAATTTCTTCTGGAGCCGTAATTTCGGCTTCTGCTTGCAATGAAGAACCAACGGTTTTGTCCGTACGCAAAGGCTCGATAGCGGCGGTTACCGCTTCGCGTGCTTCGCGGATTGCCGTCCATTTTTTCACCAGTTCGGCTTCGGCTTTTTCGTTGATAGGCGGGAACTCATGCCAGGTGTGGAAGAGGACGCTGTCTTCTTCGCCGCCGCCGATGATGTCCCACGCTTCTTCGCCGGTGAAGCACAAAATCGGTGCAATCAAGAGAACCAGGCTGCGCGTGATGTGGTACAGGGCGGTTTGCGCGCTGCGGCGGGCGTGGCTGTCGGCTTTGGTGGTATAGAGGCGGTCTTTCAGGATGTCGAGGTAGAACGCGCCCAAATCCTCCGAACAGAAAGAAACAATGTCTTTTACAGCAAAGTGGAAGGCATAGCGCGGATAGAAGTCGCCTGCCAGACGCTCTTGCAGCTGACGTGCCAATACCAAGGCATAGCGGTCGATTTCCACCATGTCTGCCTGTTGCACGGCATCTTCAATAGGATTGAAGTCGCTGAGGTTGGCAAACAGGAAGCTCAAAGTGTTACGGATACGACGGTAGCTTTCGGTGACACGTTTGAGGATTTCTTTGGAAATCGCCAATTCGCCACTGTAATCGGTGGATGCCGCCCACAGGCGCAAAATGTCTGCGCCGAACTCGTTATAGACTTCTTGCGGCGCGACGACGTTGCCGATGGATTTCGACATTTTGCGGCCGTTTTGGTCAACCACAAAACCGTGGGTCAGCAGCTGTTTGTATGGGGCGCGTCCCATGGATGAGGCGCAACCGGTCAGCATGGAAGATTGGAACCAGCCGCGGTGTTGGTCGCTGCCTTCGAGGTAGAGGTCGGCGGGCCAGTCCAATTCTTTGCGCTGTTTCAAGACGGAATAATGGGTCGATCCGGAGTCGAACCATACATCCATGGTATCGGAAAGTTTGTCGTAGTTTTCGCAATCTTCCGCGCTCAACAATTCGCTTTTATCGAGTGAGAACCATGCTTCGATGCCTTTTTCTTCGATGCGTTGTGCTACTTTCTCCAAAAGCTCGGCAGAGTTCGGATGCAGCTCACCGGTTTCTTTGTGAACAAAGAAGGTCATCGGCGTGCCCCAGTAGCGTTGGCGCGAAACCACCCAGTCAGGACGGCCTTCGATCATGGCTTCCAAGCGCGCGCGACCCCAAGACGGGAAGAATTCGGTGTCGTCCACGGCTTTGATGGCTTTGTCGCGCAGGGTTTTGCCGTCGCTTCCGGCTTTGTCCATACCGATAAACCATTGGCCCGTCGCGCGGTAAATCAGCGGGGTTTTGTGGCGCCAGCAGTGGGCGTAGCTGTGTTCGATTTTGCTGCTGGCCAAGAGGTTGCCGGTCTCTTCCAGCCATTGCAGGATAACGGGATTGGCTTCCCAAACACTCATGCCGGCAACGCGCGGGGTTTCGCTGATGTATTTGCCTTCGGCGTTTACAGGGTTGTAAAGCTCGATGCTGTATTTATTGCAGACGGCGTAGTCTTCCAAACCATGAGCAGGCGCAGTATGCACCAAGCCGGTACCGGCATCGGTGGTAACGTGGTCGCCGTTGAGCATGGGAATATCGCGTTCGAGGAACGGATGGTTCATGTGCAGGTTTTCCAGCTTATCGCCGGTGGTTTCGGCAAGAATAGAAATGCCGTCTGAAAAGCCGTAGCGTTTGAGCGCGTCTTCTGCCAAATCTTTGGCCAATACCAATTTGCCTTTAGGCGTATCAATCAGTTGATAGACCACGTCTGCGCCGGCTGAAACAGCTTGGCTCGCAGGCAGCGTCCAAGGCGTGGTCGTCCAGATGACGGCAAACGCTGTGCCTTCGATACCTGGCAAACCGAATGCGGCGGCAAGCGCGGCAGTGTCTTTAAACGGATAGGCAACGTCAATCGCAGGCGATACTTTGTCTTTGTATTCCACTTCCGCTTCGGCCAATGAAGAGCCGCAGTCCAAGCAGAATTGAACCGGTTTCGCGCCGCGGTAGAGATAGCCGGATTTGTAGATTTCGCCGAGCATACGCACGGTATCGGCTTCGGTTTTGAAATCCATGGTCAGGTAAGGATTGTCCCAGTCACCCAACACACCCAAGCGGATAAAGTCTTTTTTCTGACGGGCAATCTGTTCGGCGGCATATTCGCGGCACAACTCGCGGAAACGGGCTTTAGGCATGTCTTTGCCGTGCAGTTTTTCTACCATTACTTCGATAGGCAAACCGTGGCAGTCCCAACCCGGTACATAAGGCGCGTCAAAACCGGCTTGGGTTTTGCTGCGGATAATGATGTCTTTGAGAATTTTATTGACGGCATGACCGGTATGGATGTCGCCGTTAGCATACGGAGGACCGTCGTGCAGAATGAATTTCGGACGGCCTTTGGCGATTTCGCGCAGTTTTTGGTAGCGTTTTTGCTCGTACCAGCTTTTCAGCCATGCAGGCTCGCGCTTGGCAAGATTGCCGCGCATTGGAAACGGGCTCTCGAGCAGGTTTACGGTTTTACTGTAATCGGTCATTTTTTGATCTCTATTGTTGCGGTATTTCGGTTTCAGACGGCCTGATTGCTCATTTTGGAAAGAACAGGCCGTCTGAAAAAATTCAAAGGACTTATTGTAGCACAATTGTCTTGATTTTATAAGCTTCTAGAAGCGTTTCTATGCTTCCCAAACCCTCGCATCTTCCATATCTTGCAAAATTTGGGTTTTCAATGCTTCGATACTCTCAAATTTTTTCTCGTCACGCAGTTTGTGCAGGAAGCGGACGAAGATGCGTTGGCCGTACAAATCGCCGTTGAAGTCGAACAGATGAACTTCCAGCTTCTGCGAGCGGTTGTTGCTGACAGTAGGGTTAAAACCAAAGCTGGCAACACCTCGGCGCGTACCGAATGTGCCGTCTGCTTCAACGACAAATACGCCGCTTAGCGCATAATGATACGGAGGAAGCTGGACATTGGCGGTAGGCGCGTTGATGGTGCGGCCGAGTTTTTGTCCGTGTTTGACCTTGCCGCTTAACACGTAATCATGGCCCAACAGTCTTTTGGCGTATTCCAACTTGCCGTCTGAAAGGGCTTGGCGGACGGCGGTACTGCTGGTGCGGATGTCTTCAACGATAATGGACGGCGTGCGCTCGGTTTGCATATCGGACTGTTGAGCCAAGAGTTCAAAACAGCCTTCACGGCCGGCACCGAAACGGAAATCGTCGCCAATCAACAAATAACGCGTGTTGAGCGTTTGGCGCAAAAGCCGGTCGATAAATGCTTGTGCGCTCATATCGGAGAAAGCTTGGTTGAAACGCAAGACCCAAACGGCATCCACACAGCCGGTTTCACGCAAAAGGCGCAATTTGGTACGCAGCGGGCTGATGCGGTAAGGCAGCTTTTTCCCGGCTTTGCGCGCAAAAAATTCTTTGGGCTGAGGCTCAAAAACAACAACGACAACAGGCAGACCGCGCCGGTCTGCCTCTCGTTTGAGTTTTTGTAGAATATGTTTGTGCCCGAGGTGTACGCCGTCGAAGTTGCCGATGGTTACGGCGGCTCCTTGCGGAAATTGGGGCGGGTGTCGCTGTCCAAGCCAGATGTTCATGGGTGGTGGGTAGTGTGTTTGAATAGGCGGCTATTGTAAACGTTATTGCCGTTTCAATAAACATTAGGCCGTCTAAAACCAATAAATATATGCTTTCAGACGGCCCTGAGGTTTGTTAATGCTTTACCACCACCAAGGATAACGGCCAAACGGATAACCCCAATCGTCGTAATAGCGATAGTAGCGGGCTTCGCGCAGCTGTTCTTGGGAAATATAGTTTTGCCATGCCATTTTGTAGCAGGCTTGGAACATCGGATCGGAAACTTTGTCGATATATTTGAGGCGGAAGGCTTTTTGTTCCGCAGTTGCAGCACCGGGTTTGCCTTCTTCGTCAAATTTGCGGCGGATCAGCGCGGCAGTGTCCTGATCGCATTGGCCGGCAAGATGTACTTGAAGATCCTGCTCATAGCGTTTCTGCGCTTGGGCGCGTGCGGCTTTTTGCTCGGGTGTGGTGGCGCAGGCGGCCAGCAATGCAACGGTGCCAAACAATAAGGTCAGACGGATAGGATTCATCGGATGTTTCCTTATGTTTATATCTTTCTATTAATGTACGCCCTCATTGTGTAATGGGCAAGTGTGGCAACTTGGGAACACTTTGGATTATTTGTTCTTATCGGCAGACAGTTGCATATAAAATACACCCTGTATGAATGTTTAACTCCAAACCCACTCAATGAACGCCGACAAACCGCCCCACTCCTACCGATTGCGCCACCATAGGCAACACACGCCTCCGTTTTGGCAGGCGGACCGCCCGTATCTGCACGAACACAATATTTCCGATGCCCGTTTCAGACGGCTGGGCTACATCATGGCCTTTCTTGCCGGTGCGATTAATGCGGGGGGATTCTTTGCATTTGCGCGCTATATTTCCCATGTAACCGGCTCCATGTCTCTTTTGGCTGATGTACTGTATCTTCAAGACTGGTGGTCTGCCGCAGTAACTTTTATCAGCGTGTTGTGTTTTGTTGCCGGTGCCGCGCATTCGGGTTGGGTGATTTTATGGACGCAGCAGATGCGTTTCCGTGGCAGCTTTGGGTTTTCCATGTGGCTGGAAGCAGTTTATCTGTTGATATTCGGTTGGTTCGGTATTGCTGCGATGGAATGGGATTTTGGCGGCTCTGATTTTATTATGCCGTCTTTAGCATTGTTTTTATTGTGTTTTATTATGGGTATGCACAATACGGTTATCACGCTTCTTTCCGGCGGCGCCATCCGTTCCACCCACATGACCGGCACGGCGACCGACTTGGGCATTGAAATTTCACGCGCGCTTTATTACTCCAAACAGCATCATCCGCGCCTGCCGCACGTCCGCGTCAACAAACCGAAAATGTGGCTTTTAAGCGGCTTGATGCTGTCGTTTTTGCTGGGCGGCGTGGTTGGCGCATGGGGTTATCATCTGGTCGGCCATCATTTCGCCCTGCCCGTTTCCGCCGTTTTGCTCATACTGGGTGCGGGTTCGGTGGGATACGACGTCAAGGTCAGATTGAAATGGGCATTCGTCAACTGGTATCGCCGCAAGCAGAAAAAACGGAAGAAACTGTAAAAAACTTTGCTGGTTATTTCACGGCAAAACGGCCAAGCTACTAGAAAAATGCAGAAATGCTTCAGAATTATGTTAACTGGCAAATATTTTCGTAATATCGGGTTAAACCCATTCTTTTGCGTTTCGGATATTGGGTATCATAAATCCGTAATGACCCACGCGGTTTTTATTCATTTTTTTCAGACGGCCCGGGCCGTCATCTAAAAAGAGGATACGACATGAAATTCTTGAAACCCCTGACCGTTATTGCTACTGTAATTCCTTTGGCGCTCACCGGCTGTGTGACCGATCCTGTTACCGGCCAACAATCCGCCAGCAAAACCGCCATGTACGGCTTGGGCGGTGCGGCCGTTTGCGGCATCGTCGGCGCGTTGACCCACGGCGGCAAAGGCGCGCGTAACTCCGCATTGGCTTGTGGTGCAGTAGGTGCCGGTATCGGCGGTTACATGGACTACCAAGAGAAAAAACTGCGTCAAAGCCTGGCCAACACCAATATCGAAGTCGAACGCCAAGGCAACCAAATCAAGCTGGTTATGCCTGAAAACGTAACCTTCGCCACCGGTAGCGCCGCCCTGAGCGGCCAAGCTCAAAGCGCTTTGTCTGCCGCTGCACAAACTTTGGTTCAATATCCTGATACGACTTTGACCATCAACGGCCACACTGACAACACCGGTAACGACGCCATCAACGAGCCATTGTCTCGCAACCGCGCCGAATCTGTTGCCACCTTCCTGCAATCCCGCGGCGTAAGCAGCACCCGTTTGAGCACTTTCGGTTACGGTTCCCGTCAACCCATCGCTTCTAACGCCACTGTTGAAGGCCGCGCACAAAACCGCCGCGTTGAAATCTTGATCAACCCTGACCAACGCGCCATCGACGCCGCTAAAAAACAAATGTAATCCGACCTTTGTCTGATTTACTTAATTGAAGACCGTCTGAAATTTACGTTTCAGACGGCCTTTTTATTTGCCGTATTTATCGGCCGGTTTTTCTTGCTCATCCGACTCAATATAAGATTTATTCCTTTATTAACAAGACTTTTCAATTTTTTCTTTAAAAAAACTGTATTAATACTCTAATTTTTACATTAACTTAGAGTATAATTCCTAAAATTTTAAAAACATACTTCATGCCGTCTGAAAAACAGCGGCTAAAACACACCGAATTTATACACACATCAGTCCGTTATCCCTTTCATTTCATAGGATTTCAGACGACACCACCCAGAATCTATGAAGGAGCATTCATGCAAAACAACTTTGACCCATTGATTATCCGTGACAAATCACTGATTCCCGTCGTACAGGGCGGCATGGGTGTAGGCGTTTCCGCATCAAAACTCTCCAGCGCGGTTGCACGCGAAAACGGCGTGGGTACCATCGCCAGCGTCGATTTGCGCCACTTGCATGAAGATTTGCTGGCCGAATCGAAAATCAATTCCAGCGAAGAAAAATACACCCGCCTCAACTGCATCGCGCTTGACCGCGAAATCAAAAAAGCCAAAGCCGATTCAGAAGGCAAAGGCATGATTGCCGTCAACGTCATGAAAGCCGTCAAAGACCATGCCGCCTACGTCCGTCAGGCCTGCGAATCCGGTGCGGACGCGATTGTAATGGGTGCAGGTTTGCCTTTGGACTTGCCGGAAATGGCCGAAGGCTATCACAAAGATGTCGCCCTTTTCCCTATCTTGTCCGAATCACGCGGTATCAATATCGTTTTGAAACGTTGGATGAAAAAAGGCGTTTTGCCCGATGCCATCGTTATCGAACACCCTGCCCACGCGGCCGGCCACTTGGGTGCGGCAACCGTTGACGGCGTGAACGATGCCAAATTCGAGTTCAAACGCGTCATTGAAGAGACATTTGAAGTATTCAAAAACTTAGGTTTGGAAAGCGAAAAAATCCCGTTGGTACTCGCCGGCGGTATGGCAAACTTTGAAAAAGTCAAAACAGCCTTGAAAAACTGGGGCGCATCCGCCGTCCAAATCGGTACCGCATTTGCCGTAACCGAAGAAGGCGATGCCCACATCAACTTCAAAAAAACGCTGGCCGGTGCAGAAACCGAAAAAGTAGTTGAATTCATGTCTGTCGCCGGTTTGCCTGCACGCGGCGTGCGCACCAAATTCCTCGACAGCTACATCAAACGCGAAGCCAAATTGCAAGCCAACGCCAAAAACGATCCGCGCCGTTGCACCCAAGGCCTGAACTGCCTGACCAGCTGCGGTTTGCGCGACGGTTTGGCCAAAGCCGGTCAATTCTGTATCGACATCCAACTTTCCGCCGCATTCCGTGGCGAAGTCGATAAAGGCCTGTTTTTCCGCGGTAAAGACCCGTTGCCGTTTGGCAACGCCATCCGTACGGTTCAAGAAACCATTCAATATCTCTTAAACGGTTCCTTGCCTGCCATCCCTGCCAAATAAACGTATCAACACTCAAAAGGCCGTCTGAAAAACATTCAACCCTGTTTTCAGACGGCCTTTTTGTCCCAATCCATCTAAAAAATGCTAAGATTATCGCCTGAATTTATCCAGCAGAAACATCATGAATCCATTATTGAACCACCTCAAACCCTATCCTTTTGCCCGCTTGCGTGAAGCCATGCAAGGCATTGACGCACCCGCAGGCGTAACGCCCATCCATCTGCAAATCGGCGAGCCGAAACACCCGACGCCCAAAGTCATCACCGATGCGCTGACCGCCTCCCTGCACGAACTGGAAAAATATCCGCTGACCGCAGGCCTGCCCGAACTGCGCCAAGCCTGCGCCGAATGGGTTGCCCGCCGTTATGATGGTTTGAGCCTCAATCCCGACAATGAAATCCTGCCCGTATTGGGCAGCCGGGAAGCATTGTTCTCCTTTATCCAAACCGTTTTGAATCCGGCTTCAGACGGCCCTAAACCGGTCGTTATCAGCCCTAATCCTTTCTATCAAATTTACGAAGGCGCGACTATATTAGGCGGCGGCGAAATCCATTTTGCCAACTGCCCGGCACCCAGCTTCAACCCCGATTGGAGCAGCCTGTCCGAAGACGTATGGCGGCGCACCAAAGTCCTGATTGTCTGCTCGCCCAATAATCCGAGCGGCAGCGTCCTGCAATTAGAAGACTGGAAAGAAATTTTTGATTTGCAAGATAAATACGGCTTCATTATTGCCTCTGACGAATGCTATTCCGAAATTTATTTTGATGACAACAAACCGATCGGCGGCTTGCAGGCTGCGGCGCAATTAGGACGCGGCACGCACAACATTATTATGTTTACCAGCCTGTCCAAACGCTCCAATATCCCCGGTTTGCGTTCCGGCTTTGTCGCAGGGGATGCCGAGTTGCTCAAAAACTTCCTGCTCTACCGCACCTACCACGGCAGCGCGATGAGCATTCCTGTCCAACGCGCCAGCATTGCCGCTTGGAACGATGAGGAACACGTCATTGCCAACCGCCGCCTCTACCAAGAAAAATTCGACCGCGTCATTCCGATTTTGCAACAAGCATTCGATGTCAAACTGCCTGACGCATCGTTCTATATTTGGCTGAAAGTTCCCGACGGTGACGACTTGGCATTCACGCGCAACCTGTGGCAGAAAGCCGCCATCCAAGTATTGCCCGGCCGCTTCCTTGCCCGCGATACCGAGCAAGGCAATCCGGGTGAAGGCTACGTCCGCATCGCTTTGGTTGCCGACGTGGAAAGCTGTGTCAAAGCAGCCGAAACCATTGTTTCGCTCTACCGCTGACGATTAAGCAAACAAAGGCCGTCTGAAACTTCAGACGGCCTTTTTATTAAATAATCGGATAATTTATATGGTGAAGTCCAGAAGGTAGAAATCTTCTTTACCTACGCCGCATTCAGGGCATTTCCAGTCGTCGGGGATGTCTTCGAACTTGGTACCTGCCGGCAGGCCGTGTTCGGGGTCGCCGACATCTTCATCGTAAATCCAGCCGCAAGGGCCGCACATATATTGAGCCATTTGGTGTTCCTTCTATTTTGAAAGGCCGTCTGAAACCGTATTTCAGACGGCCTTTTGTGTGTCTTATTGTTGATATTTTGAATTTATTGCGCTGCTTCCAAAGCGGCGATTTCTTTGCGCAGGTGTTTGATGGCCGGTGTTACGATGGCGACAAACATGGCCTCGCGGACACGGCGTTGCGCCGGGCTGCGCATCAGATAGCCTTTCGCACCTGCATGCAATGCAGCAGATTGAGTGGCGTTCAATGCCAATACGGCAGCCGCTTCACGCAGTTTCAAGGTTGCCAGCGTATCAGGTTTATTGTTCCACGCATCATCGGCAAGACGTTCTGTTTCCGCCCATGCGCCGTCCAAAGCGGCTTTCAATTCATCGTAGCTGTGGTCGAGGTATGAGTTTACTTCTGCGTTCACCACATTGGCCATGCGGATAATGCCGAGCGCACCGTCAATCACACCGGCGCCGATACCCATTTGCAGCAGAATGAAACCGGCTTTAATGGTCGGGATATAAGACTGGAACTGCTCAGGCGCAGCAATCACATCTTCATCGGGAATAAACACATCTTTAAAATTCAGGCTGTAAGTGCGCGTGCCTTCCAAACCGCAGAACTCAGGACAGTTTTGCAAGGTAACGCCTTCCCATTGGCCGCCGGTGATAAACATCACATAGCTGTCACCGATTTGGGCGGTATTTGCCCAAATATGGTCTTCGCCGATATTGGATACCCAAGGCAAAGCGCCGTTGATTTTGTAGCCGCCTTCGACACGTTCGGCTTGCAGGTTGTGTTTTTCGATACCGGCAAGGTGTTTGACGGTATTGGACATGCCCGTACCGGCCAAAACTTTGCCCTGCAGAATATCGGCCAAATATTTGTCTTTGACCGCTTGGTTAGGAGATTGGTGCAGATACCACGCGCAAGCCGCCTGACACCATGCGCTGAACGAAGTCGCGCCG
The DNA here is from genome assembly GCF_001838065.1 of Neisseria sp. HMSC078C12. Taxonomy (NCBI): domain Bacteria; kingdom Pseudomonadati; phylum Pseudomonadota; class Betaproteobacteria; order Neisseriales; family Neisseriaceae; genus Neisseria; species Neisseria sp. HMSC078C12. Next base: position 308,410 of record NZ_KV835611.1, read on the forward strand.
CATTCTTTACCGATTTCGCGCAATACGGCGATTTGCGTTGCCAAACCCAAACCGTTACCGCCTTCTTCAACCGTACCGGTCGCGGCAAAACCGCCGATTTTGCCCAATTCCAGCATAAATTCTTTCGGGTACAGGCCTTTGCGGTCGATGTCGTCCACCAATGGTTTTAATTTGCTTTTAACGAGTTCGGCAACATTGTTCAGTAAAGCTTCGCGTGTCATTTTTTTTCCTCTGGATATTTTGGCGATATTGAGTTCTTTTAAGAAAGGCCGTCTGAATTTTCAGACGGCCTTTGATGGGATTAGGCAAATGCCTGCAATTCAGGGTTGATTTCGGTTTTGGCAAGGTTGTTGACGTAGTTGCACAAGGTTGCCAAAGCAACGCCCATAACGACTTCAACGGCTTGCTGTTGGTTGTAACCGGCATCGAAGAATGCTTTCAGCTCGTCGTCGGATACCGCGCCTTTTTTCGCCATAACGGCTTGGGTGAATGTCGCCAAAGCACTCAGTTTGGCATCGTCAAACTCACCCGCAGCCAATGCGCGCGCAGCTTTGATGGATTGTTCGGAAAGCAGTTTTTTCAAGGTTGCCAGTTTGGTGTGGCCGGCAACGCAGAAGCCGCATTCATTGGTACGCGCGGCAATGATTTGAATAACTTCGACTTCGCCGGCAGTCAGGCTGTTGGCACCATTCATTTTGCCGACTTCTTGATAAAACGCCAAAGCCTCCGGCGCATTGGCCAAAACGCCGATCAGGTTAGGAATAAAGCCGTTGTTTTTCAATACGGCTTCAACGCGTGGTTTGGCGGCTTCAGGAGCGGTTTCGACTGTGTGTATGGTTAAACGTGACATCTTTATGACCTTTTTTGTAATAAAACGAAGTGGGCATGATAAGCCATTCGTTTTTGTTAGAAAAAGATTAATTGGTTATTTACCGTAAACCAAAAGTTATAAGGCCGTCCGAACGGATTCAGACGGCCTCATCATAACAATTCAACTCATTATTTTATAAAGTTTTTCAGCAGCATAGAAGCGATGTCGTCCAAGCCGAAGCCATCCGCATCTTGAGCCGTGCCGTTAGGCGTCGCTTTATCGACCAAGTCTGGCAGCACTTTAGCCAACAAATCGCCTGCTTGGCCGGCATCCACGCCGAATTTTTGCGCGATTTGGTTCACGGTATCGCTGCCCAACACATTTTGCAGGTCGCTGCCGGATACAGGCAGGTTGCTGGATTGGTTGGACACCCAGCTGCTCAGGGCATCACCCAAACCGCCTTGTTGCAGTTGGTTGATCAGGTTGCCCACGCCGCCTTGCTGTTTAACCAAATCCATCGCCATATCGGTCAGAGAACCTTGTGCGCCGTTTTCGCTGTTGCCACCCAACATTTGGGTAGCCGCATTCAAAAGATTGTCCATGAGAGCCATGACTTTTTCCTTGTGTGTGTTTATGTCTAAAAAAAGAAAGCGGAGTGTAGCAAAATTTATACCGGAAAAAATCAGGCTTAACCAAACTAAACTTCTTTTATCCCAAAGCCGTAACAAAACCAAGGCCGTCTGAAATCCGGTTTCAGACGGCCTAATAATCAATAACGTTATTCTTCGCGGCCATTGAAATACTCGGCCGCTCCACCTTCAAAAAAGCCTTGCAAAATCGCCTGTGCCGCCACTTGGTCAAGCACGGATTTTTGTTTTCGGCCAAATACTTGGGCTTCCGCAAGCAGGCTTTCCGCGTATAGGGAAGACATCCTTTCGTCCACCCAATAAACCGGCAAATTAAAACGTCCGTGCAAACGGCGGCCAAACTTGCGGCTCAAACGGGTCAGCTCATGCTCCGTGCCGTCGGTATGCGTCGGCAGGCCGACCACAAAATACTTGGGTTGCCATTCTTTGACCAGCTTGGCAATGGCCTCGAATTTTTCATCATTGCTGTTGCCGGTTACCGTCGCCAGCGGATGGCTCATACCCAGCTCCGCCTCGCCCTGCGCCACGCCGATGCGCGCCTCGCCGAAGTCAAAGGCCAAAACCGTGCCTTTTGGTGCTTCAGGCATGGCCGACTCCTGAAACCAAGGCGTTCGGATTGACGCCCAATTTTTCAAAAGCGGCGGCATAACGAAGTTCGTAAGGCACATCAAAAAGAATATGCTCGTCCGCAGGGACAGTCAGCCAAACATTTTCTGCCAGCTCGCGCTCCAACTGCCCTTTGCCCCATTTCGAATAACCGATACTGATCAAAGCCTTATCCACCGCGCCTTCTTTAGACAGGTTTTCAATCACATCGCGCGAAGAAGTCAGCGCCACGTTATCGGTTACCACCATGCTGTTTTGCCAGCGGCCGATCGGCGTATGCACAACATAGCCGCGCTCAATCTGAACCGGCCCGCCCATCATCACGTTTTCATGTTGCAGGCGCAACGGGATATTGCGGTCGGCGGCGGCGAAAATCATGTCCATGGTAATCGGCGAAGGCTTGTTGATGATGATGCCCAGCGCACCTTCTTCATCGTGTTCGCACACATAAATGACCGTATCCGTAAAAAACGGATCGTCCATATGAGGCATGGCAATCAGGAAATGGTTGGCTAAATTCATATTCTTCTTAATCTATTAAGCTGATTTTATTATTTTTGGCCGTCGGAAATCGGCGCGTCCACCACGCAGGCGCCGTAAACCGCACCGCCTGCCGGTACCGGCGTATCGGTTTTCGCATGGGCAAAACACGATACCGCGCTCAAAGAGTTTTTCGGCGAGCCTTGAACGATTTTATCGCTGTACACCAAATAAGCGAAAGACTTACGTTTCGGGTCGTAGTAGCGGATAATCTGCTGGCTCTTAAATGCCATGCTGGCGCTGCGTTTGAACACTTGTCGCGGTTTCAAAACTTCAGACTCGTTATAACGGATGACTTCCGCACTTTGCACGCAGGAAACCGATGCATCGCTGGCATCTTCTTCCAGATTGACCGTTTCTTTCAAACCGCCTTTTTTCGCGTACGAAATATAGCAGGCAACCCCCTGCACATCAGGATCATCAAAACCTTCCACTTCAATACGGTCGTTTTTACCCAACATATGAAACACCGTACTGGCGCGTCCGATTTTATCGGTATCGTTACCGCAAGCCGCCAAAACCATGGTGCCCAACACTACTAATAAATATTTTTTCATAATATCCTGTCAATGCAGACTGTCAGTTTCCAGGCAGGCGGAATCATATCCGCCTACTCCATCATTACTATATAAGACCGTTCGTCCATATTGCAACCCAATATTATTTTCAGACGGCCTGACAGACAGTATAATCCGTCCTATTGTTCCTACTTTAATAGCAAGATCGAACCATGCGTTACAAACCCCTCATCCTCGCCCTGCTGCTCAGCTTCTCCCTGCCAACCCATGCTGCCAAAGACGCGCCAAAAGAAAAAGCGGCCGCCGTCAAAAAAGCTGCGCCCGTGAAAAAAGAGAAAGAAACCACTAAGGCGGATGCCAAAAAAGAAATCTCAAAAAAACAAGCGGTAAAAGAAAAAGAGGAAGACAAAAAAGCGGTTAAAGCCAAAGCCTCCAAAGAGAAGGAAACCGCCGACAAGAACGAACGCGCTTCAGCCAAAAATAAACCGGCTAAAGCCGCCGAAGCCGCTGTCGACAATAAAAAAGCCAACCGCAAAGCCGAAGAGCCTAAAGAAACAGCCAAAGACAAAAAAGCTGCAGCCGCAAAATCCGGCAAAGCCAAAGAACAAGACAAAAAACCTGTTGAAGATAAAAAAGACAGTAAAGCCAAAGAACCCGTAAAAAAAGCAGACCCTAAGGAAACCAAAACCAAAGAGCCTGCTAAAAAAGCGGCTGAGGATAAAAAAGACCGTCAATCCAAAGAACCAGTAAAAAAAGCAGCCGAAGACAAAAAGGCTGACGCTAAAGAAACCAAAGCCAAAGAGCCTGCCAAAAAAGCTGTTGAAGATAAAAAAGACGCTAAAAAAGACACAAAAGCCAAAGAGCAAAACAAAAAAGACGAGCCTAAAGCTGAGCCTAAAGCCGTCTCTTCAGCCGACAACGATTTCAAAGCAGCCGTAACTGCCGCTGCCAACGAGATGGAAAGCAAGAAATCCTTTGCCAAACGCAACGAGGGTTTCATTATCCATGTCAATGCCACGCTCAAACAGCTGCAACAAACACGCAACAACCTCTCCGGCATCAACCGCAAACAACGCGATGCATGGGAAAAATTCCAAAAACTCAATGCCGATGCCAACCAGTTGAAAGCCGAAGTTTCCAACACGCGCGCCCAAATTTCGCGCTTTGTGTCCGGCAACTATAAAAACAGCCAGCCCAACGCGGTTGCCCTCTTCCTGAAAAACGCCGATGCCGGTCAAAAAACCCGCTTCCTGCGTTACACGCGTTATATCAACAACGCCAACGACCAAGTCATGAGAGACTTGGAAAAACAACAAAAAGAGCTGGCGGCGCAAGAGCAAAAAATTAACAATGAATTGGCTTACCTGAAAAAACTGCAAGCCAATATCCAAGCCTCGTTGCGTCAACAAGGCGTGACCAATACCGCCGAACAAGCCGAAAGCCGCCGTCAAAACGCGCAGATGGCCAAAGAAGCGCAAAAGAAAATCAACCACAGAGAAAACGAGCAGCGCCTCAACAATCTCTTGAAAGATTTGGAAAAACGCAAAGCCGAGCAACGCAAAGCCGAAGCCGAAACGCGTAAAAAAGCCGCCGAAGCTCGTTTGGCCGCCGCCGAAAAAGCACGCAAAGAGCAGGCTGCCGCCCAACAAAAAGCCGAAGCCGAACGCGCCGCCATGTCCACGCTGACTGACGAAGACATGAAACTGCAAGCCCCAAATACCCAAGGCTTGACCGTCAGCAACGCCAACAGCTTCAGCCGTATGCAAGGCCGTCTGAAAAAACCGGTCAACGGCACATTGGCAGGCCTGTTCGGTCAAGACCGCGGCGATGGCGAAGTTTGGAAAGGCGTGTTCTACAATACCGTTCCGGCTCCGGTCAGCAGCATTGCCTCAGGCACGGTTACTTTTGCCGGCGAACTTGAAGGCTACGGCAAAGTAGTCGTCCTCGATCACGGCGACGGCTATGTCAGCATTTACTCTGGTTTGAGTGAAATTGACATCGCCCAAAACTACGCCGTCAATGCCGGCAGTAAAATTGGCACCAGCGGCACTTTACCGTCGGGCGAAACCGGCCTTTACCTTGAAGTCCGCTACAACGGACAAGTCATGAATCCGCTTTCATGGATTAACTGATGTTTCAGACGGCCTGAGTGAATTCTCCCTCCAGGCCGTCTGAATTTTCATCATAAACTACAATAAAACACGATTTTCACGCCTGTTCAGCACATTAAACAACAAACTTTTACCTTAAACTTATTGTTCCGAGCGTTTAAATCACATAAAGTCAACGGGTTCAGAGAAAACAAAAACCACTTTGCTTACCGTACACAAAAAGAAAGTCAAACGAATGTCAACAAAATCCACTTTGAAAAAAGTTGCAATCTACACTCTCGGCGCATTTAGCGGCATCGCCCTCAGTCTGAGTGTACAAAGTTTTGCCGCCGAAAAAGACAAAAAAGACAACGAGGCCCTGCCCGTGCAGACCATCCGCACCATGGCAGAAGTGTACGGCCAAATCAAAGCCAACTATTACCAAGACAAACCCGATGCCGAGCTTTTTGAAGGCGCAATGAAAGGCATGGTGTCCGATCTCGATCCGCATTCCGAGTATATGGACAAAAAAGGCTATGCCGAAATGAAAGAATCCACCAGCGGCGAATTCGGCGGCCTGGGCATGGAAATCGGACAAGAAGACGGCTTCGTCAAAGTCGTTGCCCCGATTGAAGATACGCCTGCAGAACGCGCCGGCGTAAAAAGCGGCGACTTCATCGTCAAAATCGACAATACCTCTACCCGCGGCCTGACCGTCAGCGAAGCCGTCAAAAAAATGCGCGGCAAACCGGGTACCAAAATCACCCTGACCCTTTCACGCAAAAATGCCGACAAACCCATCGTCGTCAACCTGACCCGCGCCATCATCAAAGTCAAAAGCGTGCGCCACCATCTGCTTGAAAAAGACTACGGCTACATCCGCGTCTCTCAATTCCAAGAGCGCACCGTTGCCGCCCTTAATGAAGCCGCACAAGCCCTTGTCAAAGAAAACAAAGGCCCGCTCAAAGGCATCATCCTCGACTTGCGCGACGACCCAGGCGGCCTGCTCAACGGCGCAGTCGGCGTATCCGCAGCCTTCCTGCAACCTGACGTAACCGTTGTCAGCACCAAAGGCCGCAACAAAAAAGAAGGCATGGTTCTCAAAGCAACTGCCGAAGACTACATCACCACCAGCGGCAAAGACCCGTTGGCCGGATTACCTGCCGAGCTGAAAACCATTCCTATGACCGTCCTGATTAACGCAGGCTCGGCCTCCGCTTCCGAAATCGTTGCCGGCGCATTGCAAGACCACAAACGCGCCGTCATCGTCGGCACACAAAGTTTCGGCAAAGGCTCAGTGCAAACCCTGATTCCGCTTTCCGGCGGCAGCGCAGTCAAACTGACCACCGCGCTGTACTACACGCCGAACGACCGCTCGATTCAAGCACAAGGCATTGTCCCTGACGTTGAAGTTAAAGACAAAGACCGCGCCTTTGAAAGCCGCGAAGCCGACTTGGTCGGCCATATCGGCAATCCGCTGGGCGGCCAAGACGTCAACAGCAGCAACGAAACGCCTGTCAACACAGAAACCAAAGCCGATAAAGATAAGTCTAAAAAAGACAAAGACGAAGATATCTCCAGCCGCCGCATTCCCAATCCGGCCAAAGACGATCAGCTCCGCAAAGCCTTGGACTTAGTGAAAAATCCAGCCGAATGGCAAAAATCTTTGGGCTTGGCAGCGAAAAAACCTGCACCGAAAAAAGATGCGGATAAAGACAGCAA
>NZ_KV835611.1:315443-348995 GCF_001838065.1 Neisseria sp. HMSC078C12
CACCGAAAAAAGATGCGGATAAAGACAGCAAAAAATAAACCCTTCTTTACCCGATAAAAGGCCGTCTGAAAACTTTCCCATTTTCAGACGGCCTATAAACACCTCTCCCTACTCCAAGGCAAGAACAAACATGAACATTTCCAGACTCATCTTCCCTATCCTGACCGGCCTATTCCTCCTAAACTCCCCAGTATCATCGGCAGCCAAACCCGAACAAGCCTCTGAAATGTACATTGCCAACAAAATTATCGGTGAAAACCTACACGGTTTCTGGGGCAATGCAGTCGAAAACGAAGAAGGTGCTCTTATTAACACAACTATCTTTAACCCCGACAACACTGGCACAGACATCGCCATAATGAGTTTCAAAGCCACCAACAAAATCTTCACCATCAGACAGGACTTTAATTGGACATTTGACGAGAAAAAACAAGAAATCCACCAAACCGTAACTGACTATAAAACCTCCATCAACGGCAAAGAAGAACAAAACAAACAAAAAATAGGTGAAAAAAGTACCATAAAAGCCAGAATCCTCATGATCAAAGGCCTGCCCGGCATGTTGGAATTGACTGACAAAGCCAGTGGCAACCAAACCAGCTACTTTAAACAAGATCCGGATAAAATACTCAACCATCTTGAAAACAGCAAAAAAACACGCCCATAATCTCAAGGCCGTCTGAAAACTTCCCTCACTTTTCAGACGGCCTTCCCACTAAATACTGCGGAAACAAAACACCATGGCAAAAGCCCCAAAAACCATCTACCAATGCTCCGAATGCGGCGGTACTTCCCCGAAATGGCAGGGTAAATGCCCGCATTGCGGCGAGTGGAACACGCTTCAAGAAAGCCTGGCCGCGCCCGAACCGAAAAATGCCCGCTTCCAATCTTGGGCGGCGGACACTTCGACCGTCCAGTCCCTCTCCGCCGTTACCGCCACCGAAGTGCCGCGCAATCCGACCGGCATGGGCGAACTCGACCGCGTATTGGGCGGCGGTTTGGTCGATGGTGCGGTCATCCTGCTCGGCGGCGACCCCGGCATTGGTAAATCCACATTACTGTTGCAAACCATCGCCAAAATGGCGCAAAGCCGTAAAGTGCTGTACGTTTCCGGCGAGGAATCTGCCCAACAGGTCGCCCTGCGCGCACAACGTTTGGAACTGCCCACCGAAGGCGTGAACCTGCTTGCCGAAATCCGCATGGAAGCCATTCAGACGGCCTTGAAACAGCATCAGCCCGAAGTCGTGGTCATCGACTCCATCCAAACCATGTATTCCGACCAAATCACTTCCGCCCCCGGCTCCGTGTCGCAGGTGCGCGAATGCGCCGCCCAACTGACGCGTATGGCGAAACAAATGGGCATCGCCATGATACTGGTCGGACACGTTACCAAAGACGGCGCGATTGCCGGCCCGCGCGTGCTGGAACACATGGTTGATACCGTGCTGTATTTCGAGGGCGACCAGCATTCCAACTACCGCATGATCCGCGCCATCAAAAACCGCTTCGGCGCAGCAAACGAACTGGGCGTGTTCGCCATGACCGAAAACGGTTTGAAAGGCGTGTCCAACCCGTCCGCCATCTTTCTCGCCAGCTACCGTGACGACACCCCGGGTTCGTGCGTTTTGGTCACGCAGGAAGGCAGCCGCCCGCTTCTGGTCGAAATTCAGGCATTGGTCGATGACGCACACGGCTTTACCCCCAAACGCCTCACCGTCGGCCTCGAACAAAACCGCCTCGCCATGTTGCTCGCCGTCCTCAACCGCCACGGCGGCATTGCCTGCTTTGACCAAGACGTGTTCCTAAACGCTGTCGGCGGCGTCAAAATCGGCGAACCCGCCGCCGACCTCGCCGTCATCCTCGCTATGCTCTCCAGCTTCCGCAACCGCCCTATGCCCGAAAAAACCGTTGTATTCGGCGAAATCGGCCTAAGCGGCGAAGTTCGTCCTGTCGCACGCGGACAAGAGCGGCTCAAAGAAGCGGAAAAACTCGGCTTCAAACGCGCCATCGTCCCCAAAGCCAATATGCCGCGCAATGCCAAAGAGTTTCCAAACCTGAAAATCTACGGCGTCAGCAGTTTGCAGGAAGCGATTGACGTCTGTCGTGACGGGGACTAAACCGTTTTGATAATCCGATTTAAAAAACAATCATCTACAAGGCCGTCTGAAAGTTTTCAGACGGCCTCTCTTTAAATTTAAATAATTTTGTTATATTATAACGAACGACTTTATTCTATCTTTTCTACACATCGAAAATCGGAGAGGAATCATGAAAAAAACCGCTTTGCTTATCGCATCCGCCTTCCTGTTCAGCACTGCCGCACACGCCCATCGCGTTTGGGTTGAAACCGCCCACACACATGGCGGCGAATACCTTGAAGCCGAATTGGGCTACGGCGAATTCCCGGAGCTCGAGCCCATCGCCAAAGACCGCCTGCACATTTTCAGCAAACCCATGCAACTGGTGACTGAAAAAGGTAAAGAAAACATGATTCAAAAAGGCACATACAATTACCAATACCGCAGCAAACTGCCGGTCAAAGACGGCAGCTATTTGGTAACCGCCGAATACCAACCGACTTTCTGGTCTAAAAACAGCGCAGGCTGGAAACAGGCAAGCATCAAAGAAATGTCTGATGCCAGCTATTGCGAACAAACCCGTATGTTCGGTAAAAACATCGTCAATGTCGGCCACGAAAGCGCAGATACCGCCATCATCACCAAACAAGTCGGCCAACATTTGGAAATCGTACCTTTGGACAACCCTGCCAACGTCCACGTCGGCGAACGCTTCAAAGTCCGCGTCCTCTTCAATGGCGAGCCGCTGCCTAACGCCACCGTTACCGCCACATTTGACGGCTTCGACACCAGCGACCGCAGCAAAACCCATAAAACCGAAGCCCAAGCCTTCTCCGATACTACCGATGACAAAGGCGAAGTCAGCATCATTCCATTGCGCCAAGGTTTCTGGAAAACCAGCGTAGAACACAAAGCCGATTTCCCCGATCAAAGCGTGTGCCAAAAACAGGCGAACTACACTACTTTAACTTTCCAAATCGGTCATTCACATCATTGATTTTTCCATAACAAAAGGCCGTCTGAATAGTTCAGACGGCCTTTATTCATCCTATTTAAGGACGATGCGGCGCAAACCGCCATTGTCCCAATTCCAAATTCAAATCAAACAGATTCAGACGGCCTATTGCCACGCGGACCAAGCGTAAACATGGAAAGCCTGCTTTCGCCGTCATCCTTCGCACTTGGCGGTTTTTCCCTTCCGAAATTTTAATCTCCACCCAAAAATCAGGCACGGACTTACGCACACGAATCGGCGGCACGCGCGGCCATAAAACATCCGCTTCGCCTTCTTCCAATACCCTGACCTCAGCCGGACGAGTGACAAAATCGCCCAAATCTACGCCACGGCGCAACAAATCCAATTTGGCTTCATCAGGAGAACCCTCCACCTGCGCCCAATAAGTTTTGACCTGCTTAAATTTCGGGTCGGCAATCTGCGCCTGCAAACGGCCATTATTGGTCAATAGCAGCAAACCCTCGCTGTCCGTATCCAAACGTCCGGCCGGATAAAATCCCGGTTTCTCGACAAAATCCTTAAGGCACGGATGTTTTTCATGTGCAGAAAACTGGCAAATCACGCCATAAGGCTTGTTTAGGATAATCAAATCGTTCATTTTACACTTTCAGACGGCCTTAGATTCCAAACGGTCCCGGATAATAAAAAAGACACCGTATAAACGGTGTCTTTCATATTTGGCGGAGTAAGAGGGATTCGAACCCTCGATGCAGGTTGACCCCACATGCTTCCTTAGCAGGGAAGTGCCTTCAGCCTCTCAGCCATTACTCCTAAGGAAGACCGCAATATACGCCCTCTGCCCTCCTTCGTCAAGCATTAGCGCCCCAAACTTTCTTAACACCATGAAATCATTTAAATAAAAATATAATATTTTTTGCATCATCCTATTTTTATACGGCTTTCATATATGTTAAAATGATTTTGTTTTCTGTAAACCTTTTTTCACACCCCTTATTATAAAGGAGTCCGTATGTTACGTTTTTCTGCTTTGGTTGCCGTATCCGCCCTGATGCTTGCCGCTTGCTCACAATCCGGCAATTCCCAACCATCTACCTCCTCCTCTCAAACTTCTACTCAAAAAACAACTGCCGCCGGTTCTGCCTGCCGCAGCATGGGTGAAGGACATAAAGTCAATGGCAAAGGTCAAAACGATATTTATATGTGTAAAGTCGATGTAGCTTTGAACTCTGCCGAAGCCAAATCCGCTTTGGATTCTAGCATCCGCGTTCACTACGGCAGCACATCCGGCGCGACTTTGACTTCCCGTCAAATCTCCAACTCAGTCGGCAAAACCCCTGATGAAACCTGCCAACGCGCATTCCTGAGCGCAGTTAAACGTTTCCAAAGCACTGCGCATCGCAAAAAAGCCAAATCCGTTCATTTGGTTAGCTACTTTGACAAAGTAACCAAAGGCGGTAACGAGTACGAATGCCACATCGCTACATTCAACAGCCGTGTGGTTTTGAAAGGCAGCTTCCACTAAGCAATGTCAAAAATGCCGGACTTCAAGATGAAGTTTGGCATTTTTCTATTTTATGGATACGACACCCCTTCAATGCCTGCTGGCCGATCCGTCTTTTGCCGCCTGCTACGACCATGCCTCTCTAAACACAGCCGATTCCCAACGTTTGGCTGCCACGCCGCAACTGGAGCAGCGTCAGGACTGGCAAGTCAGCCGCGCATTAAAACAGCAAACCGATTTACCAACTGTATCACTGAGCCACAGCCAAGGCTTTGCCGCTTTATTGTGTGCGCCTCATCCCTTAACAGCCGGTATCGATATCGAATTTATCCGCCCGCGTGATTTCAAAGCGCTGTCGGCTTTGGTCTGCACGCAGGAAGAACAAGACTTTTTGGAAACGGCAAACTGGCCGTCTGAAACGTTTTACCGATTGTGGTGTTTCAAGGAAGCCTTGATTAAAGCGGCGAATTTGGATTTCCCGTCAGACATGAAATCGGTCGGCTATGTTTTCGATTCAGGACAACCCGTCGGTTTACGTGCTGGAAAGCAAACCGATTGGCACGGCACAAGCGCGATTTTGGCGGATACGATGGCACTTTCCTGCGTTTGGCAGGGAAAAGCCTTCGCCCTGCAATGGCAGTTTTTTGGTTCACTCCAACCCAATGATTTAACCGACCCGCAAACCATCTAATAACTGACAAAATAATAATAATCTGATTTAATTTACTGTACTTTTACTGATTCCACACACCAACAGCAGCATTTGCAAAAGGCCGTCTGAACGATGAATCTTCGCCTCCTAAACCGCCTCTATACTGCCCTTATCCTGTTTCTTACCCTGTTTTTGGTTTATGCCTTTGCTTCACAAGCGCGTATCCAAACCGATTTGACTGCACTGTTGCCAAGCGAGCAGCAACCCGATGCCTTACTGACGGCCGCGGATAAAGCCGCAGAAGCACAGCTCAATTCGCAAGTCATTTTGCTTGCCGGCAGTACCGATGCCGAAACCGCTTTTCAGACGGCCTCACAAATTGCCGACGCATGGCGCAAGAGCGGCGTATTTGAACAAGTCGACAGCAGCATGACGCCGAATTTGGACAAAGTGCGGGCGGATATGCAGAAACTGGGCTTGGCCGTTTTACCGCAAAACGAAATCCGCCTGCTGTTTGAGCAGCCGCAAGCCTATTTTCAAGCGCGTGCAGAAGCCGCGGCCAATCCGTTTGCCGCCCCCTCCCCTTTGTCTTTAGAACAAGATTGGCTGGGCTTTGGACGCTTTGTTGCCGACAAAGCCAATCCGCAAAGCCGTTTGCAGTGGGACATGGACAACGGCATGCTGTTTGCCGAAGACCAAGGCAAAACTTGGGTATTTTTACGCGGACGGCTCGCCGGCGGCGATCAATTTTCCGGCAACGATGCTCTCTTACCGCTGATGGCTCAAAGCCGTCAAATCGCTTCGGAAAACGGCGCGGAAACCTTAAGCGCAGGTGGCGCATTGTTCGCCGCCGTATCCAAAGCAGCCGCAGAAAAAGAAAGTCGGCTGATGAGCATGGTCGGATTGGGGCTGACCTTTGCGCTACTGTTGTGGGTCTTCCGCAGCGGCCGCGTATTTTTACTGTCCTTGCCACTGGCAGCCGGTATGTTGACCGGATTGGCAGTCGCTTTATTGGTATTCGGCGAAGTGCATATCCTGACCATCGTCATCGGCACCAGCCTGGTGGGTATGTTGGTGGATTTCCCGTTGCACTGGCTTGCTCCGTCAGTATTCGGGCCGTCTGAAAAGACAGTTTGGCAGGCTGAATCGGCAATAAAACATGTCTTACCGAGCTTTGCCGTCAGCCTGACGATTACCGTCTTGGGCTACGCGCTGCTGTGGTTTACCCCTTTGCCTGTATTACGCCAAACTGCCGTATTTTCAGGCTTTGCCTTATTTGGCGCGTTTGGTGCCACCGTTTTATGGCTGCCGCCGCTGTTTCGCCGCTACCGTGCCAAAACCGTGCCTTTTGCCGCATTAACCGAAAAGCTCTATTCCTTGTCAGGCCGTCTGAAAAACCGCCTGCACAAACGCGGCTGGTTAATCGTGGGCGGAATTTTGCTGGCAGTCGGATTGTGGCGCAGCGACTGGCGTGACGACATCCGTCAATGGGTCAATATGCCGACCGCGATGTTGACAGAAGTACAACAAATCGGCCGGTTGAGCGGCACAGATTTTGGCGGCAAATATTTGGTGGCCGAAGCACAAAGCGAAGATGCCCTGTTGAAGAAAACCGCCGAACTCGGCCACGCCCTGCAGCCCTTAATCGCGCAAGGCAAACTTTCCGGCATCCAATCGCCCGACCAATTCATCCTGCCGACAACGGAGCAGCAAAAACTGCAAAACCGCCTACGCGAATTGACCAAGTTGCCTGATAGCTGGAAACCGCTCACAGAAATCGGTATTCCGCGCAAAACCGTGCGCGATGCCCTGCTTCAAGCCGCCGATATGCAACCATTGTCGCTTTCAGACGGCCTGAATACCGATTTGGCAGAAGCTTGGCGTTCCTTGTATTTGGGCGAAGTGGAAGCAGGCCGTTTTGCTGCCGTCGTGCGTTTGAACGGCATGACCGATGAAGCCGCCGTACGCGCCGCAGTGCAACACGTCTCCGGCATACATTGGGCAGACAAACGCGCCCACTTAAACGAGCTTTTCCACCACACGCGCAATCAGGCCGCATGGTTGAAACTGGCTTCCTATGCCTTGGCATGGCTGCTTTTGTGGAAAATGTTCGGTTTCAAACGCGGCAGCAAAATCCTTGCCGTGCCGCTGGCCGCCGCCATCTGCACCGTTGCCGTACTCGGTTTGGCCGGCATTCCCGTCAGCCTGTTTGCCATGTTCGGCCTGCTTTTAGTGTCCGCCATCGGCGTGGACTATGCCGTCTATGCCGCCACCGCACACCACAGCGCGCCGGCAAAATTAGGCGGTATGCTGCTTGCCGCCGCGACGACTGCCATTTCCTTTGCCCTGCTCGCCATCAGCAGCACGCCCGCCGTTGCCGCATTTGGCATGACGGTTACCATCGGCGTGGCATTCAATATTTGGCTGGCAGGCACATTGCTGAAAAATTAGACAAAAAATAAAGACGATTAAATTAAGGCGATATTTTGTTTCAACTTCTATCGTCACGTTGTAAGAGGCCGTCTGAAAAACTTCAGACGCTGGTTTAAACATTATTTATCATTAAAATCAAAGGTATTTTCAAATGTCCGTAGAATTTGACGTTGCCGTTATCGGCGCAGGTCCTTCAGGTTCGGTTGCTTCCGCTTTGCTGAACAAACAAGGCTTTAAAGTTTGCGTATTGGAAAAACAACATTTCCCGCGCTTTGTCATCGGCGAAAGCCTGTTGCCGCATTGCATGGAAATGTTGGAAGAAGCCGGTTTTGCCGACGCAGTGCATGCCGAGCCCAGCTTTCAATTTAAAGACGGTGCTGCGTTTTCATGGGGCAGCCGTTACACAGATTTCAACTTTACTGAAAAATTTTCAGACGGCCCCGGTACTATTTATCAAGTGCGCCGCGGCATCTTCGACAAAATCCTGATTGATGAAGCGGCAAAACAAGGTGTCGATGTCCGCTTCGGACATGGCGTAACCGCGTTTGACAACAGCGGCGATGTGGCACGCTTGAGCGTTGCGACCGATACAGGCGAAAACTATGAGCTGACTGCCAAATTCGTTTTGGATGCCAGCGGTTACGGCCGCGTCCTGCCCCGCCTTTTGGACTTGGAAAGCCCGTCCGAGCTACCTCCGCGCCAAGCCCACTTCACGCATATCGACGACAACATCACCAGCCCGAAATTCGACCGCAACAAAATCCTGATCAACACGCATCTGGAACATCGCGATGTCTGGATTTGGCTGATTCCTTTCGGCGACAACCGCTGCTCCATCGGCGTTGTCGGCACGCCCGACAAACTGGCCGGCGAATCAGAAGCCGTGTTGAAAAAATTTGTGTACGAATGCCCGATGCTGGCGGAAATTTTGGATAAAGCCGTTTGGGAAAACGACTTCCCGTTCCGCTCTATCCAAGGCTACTCCGCCAACGTGAAAACCTTGTACGGCAAACATTTCGCCCTTTTGGGCAACGCCGCCGAATTCCTCGACCCCGTCTTCTCCTCCGGTGTAACCATTGCCCTGCACTCTGCCAAACTGGCTGCCGACTTGTTGGCCAAACAACTCAAAGGCGAAGCCGTCGATTGGCAAACCGAATTTGCCGACCAACTGATGATCGGCGTGAACGCGTTCCGCACTTATGTAAACGGTTGGTACGATTTCCGCTTTCAAAACGCCATCTACGCACCCAACCGCAGCCCTGAAATCAGCCGCATGATTTCGTCTATTTTGGCAGGCTATGCTTGGGATACGAACAATCCATTCGTGGAAAAATCCGAGCAACGCTTGTCCACGCTTGCCGCATTGGTGGGTGATTTGAAGGTAGAATAAGGACAAATGCCTTTCAGACGGCCGCGCCTAAAAACAGAACAGGCCGTCTGAAAATCTACCCTCATCATTAAATATTTTGACCGATAGATAAAACCTTATGCGATTTATCCCTTTGCTTGCCGCACTGCTGCTTTCCGCATGCGCGACCTCGCTCCCCCATCCGCAAACGCTGCCGCCGCTTTCCAAAGAAGGCCAATGGTTCAAACTCGAGCAGACCAATGCGGCGGGGCAAACCGTTCAAACCAATCTCTTGGCAGTCGAGCCTCATTCAGACGGCATCCGCTTTGTCCAAACCGATGCACTGGGTGCGCCGGTATCGCGTCAATCGGTCAGCACCAAAGGTTGGAAAAATGACGGCTTTGTGATGCCTAATGCCACTTCGCGCCGACTGTTTGCCGCCCTGTTGCCGCTTTTGGCCGCCGAACACGCCGCCACGCTTTACCCTGAAGCCCGCCAACAAAACGCCACCCATCAAGGCTTCTGCCCTGACGGCAAAGGCGCAGTGTTCAGCTACCGCGAGCGTGATTTATGGTGTGTCGCCCACCATTCCGAACAATTCCTCATCGGCTTCCCCGACCAAACTTTCTGGACGGTCAGCCCGATTGCAGAAGACTAATTCATGAATACTCCTGTTTATCTCAGCCGTCCGGCACTGACCAGCGCATTGGGCAGCGGCTTACAAGTTCATGCCGATGCCTTACTCACGCCGTCTGAAAACACGCCCCTGACTTTTTCAGACCAATGGGTAAAAGGCAAAACACATGCTTTCGGTGCGGTCAAAGAAACCCTGATGCCTCTGCCCGACAGCATCCCCGAAGCACACCGCAGTCGCAACAACCAGCTTATCCTGCACGCGCTTTCGCAAATAGACGGACTGATTCAGACGGCCATTACCCGTTACGGCAAAGAAAGGGTCGCTGTCGTTACCGGTACGTCCACCAGTGGCGCTGACGAAAATATCCCTTTGTTCCAACACGTTGTCCAAGGCGGTGAATGGACGGATGTTCCGTTCAAGCAGCTGCAACACACCATGGCTTCGCCCTCCGAATTTATCGCCCAAGTTTACGGCCTGGACGGCTTGCGCTATACCGTCTCCACCGCCTGCACTTCCGGCGCACGCGCCCTCATCAGCGCAGCCCGGTTGCTTCGTGCCGGATTATGTGATGCTGTAATTTGCGGTGGCGCGGATACGCTTTCTCCGCTGACGATTAATGGTTTTGCCTCTTTGGAAGTGCTTTCAGACGGCATCGCCAAACCTTTTTCCGCCAACCGCAACGGCATCAATATCGGCGAAGCGGCTGCATTTTTCGTGATGACGCGCGATGCCGATTTTGACGGCGAAATGCAGTTGCTGGGCTACGGTGCAAGCAGCGATGCCTACCATATGTCTTCTCCCCGCCCCGACGGTTTGGGTGCAGCCCAATCTTTTCAGGCCGCTTTGGATAAAGCCGGTTTGAAAGCGGAAGACATCGGCTGGATCAATCTGCACGGCACCGGCACGCAACACAACGACAGCATGGAAAGCCGGGCCGTTGCCGAAGTCTTTGGCAGCCGCACCCTTTGTACCTCAACCAAGCCGTCCACCGGTCATACTTTGGGCGCAGCCGGTGCGATCGAAGCCGCGTTTGCCTGGTTGATGGTCAACCGCCAATACAATCCGGAAGGCAAACTGCCGCCCCAGCAATGGGACAACGTACCCGATTCCGAGCTGCCCAACATCGTTTTGACCGACGGCAACAGCCGCTGGCCGTCTGAAAAACGCATTGCCGCCAGCTCGTCTTTTGCCTTCGGCGGCAGCAATGCCGTTTTGATTATCGGATAAGTCCTTATATTTAGGCTGTCTTTTCAGACGGCCTTTTTCTTTTCCGCAACTTAAAAAACAATAACATCAAAACAACAACCAAATCCGCCGAAATATGCCATAATAGGCTTAGCACATTTCATCTCGCGATGTGCCCGAAAAGAAAAACTTAACCTACATAGAGAATGAACCCATGACTAAATCCACCATTATCTATACCTACACCGACGAAGCTCCTGCATTGGCCACCCAATCCCTGTTGCCGATTGTGCAGGCGTTTACCCGCCACGCCGATATTGATGTCAAAACCAGCGACATTTCTCTCTCCGGCCGTATTTTGGCGGCGTTCCCCGAATACCTGACCGAAGCGCAACGCGTACCTGATGCGCTTGCCGAATTGGGCGAACTGGTGAAACAACCCGATGCAAACGTAATCAAACTGCCGAACATCAGCGCGTCCGTACCGCAACTGACTGCCGCGATTAAAGAATTGCAGTCTAAAGGCTTTGCCGTTCCCGACTATCCTGCCGACCCGCAAACCGATGAAGAAAAAGCCGTACGCGAACGTTACGACCGCATCAAAGGCAGCGCGGTAAACCCTGTCCTGCGCGAGGGCAACTCCGACCGCCGCGCCCCGAAAGCAGTGAAAAACTTTGCAAAAAAACATCCGCACAGCATGGGCGCATGGACGAAAGACTCCAAAACCCACGTTGCCACCATGCAAAGCGGCGACTTTTTCCATAACGAACAATCCGTTACCGTACCCGATGCGACTTCCGTATCCATCGTGTTCACCGACAAACAAGGCAACAAAAAAGAGCTGCGCGAGCCCGTCGCCCTGAAAGCCGGCGAAATCATCGACGCAACCGTGATGAGCAAAAAAGCCCTGCTCGCCTTCCTTGCCGAGCAAGTAAAAGACGCAAAAGCAAAAGGCGTCTTGTTCTCGCTGCACATGAAAGCCACCATGATGAAAGTGTCCGACCCGATTATCTTCGGACACGCCGTCAAAGTATTCTTCGCGCCTGTATTTGAAAAATTCGGCGACAAACTGGCTGCCGCAGGCGTCAACGTCAACAACGGCTTCGGCAACCTGCTTGCCAATCTGGACAAACTGGATGCGGACACCCGCGCTGCCGTTGAAGCCGAAATCGCCGCCGTTTACGCCGCCAACCCCGATTTGGCGATGGTCGATTCCGACAAAGGCATCACCAACCTGCACGTTCCTAGCGACGTCATCGTTGATGCCTCTATGCCTGCGATGATTCGTAACTCCGGTCGTATGTGGGACAAAGACGGCAAAGCGCAAGACACCAAAGCCGTCATTCCCGACAGCAGCTACGCAGGCGTTTATCAAGCAACCATCGACTTCTGCCGCGAACACGGCGCATTTGACCCGACAACCATGGGTACCGTGCCCAACGTCGGCCTGATGGCACAAGCAGCCGAAGAATATGGTTCACACAACAAAACTTTCGAAATCGAAGCCGACGGCCAAGTTCAAGTCATTGATGCGGCGGGCAATGTCCTGATGCAACACGACGTTGAAGCCGGCGACATCTGGCGTATGTGCCAAACCAAAGACGCGCCCGTCAAAGACTGGGTACAACTCGCCGTCAACCGCGCCCGTCTGAGCAACACGCCCGCCGTGTTCTGGCTCGACGAAAACCGTCCGCACGACAAGAGCCTGCTCGCCAAAGTTAAAGCCTACCTTGCCGAACTGGATACCGACGGCCTCGACATCCGCGTCCTTGCTCCTGAAGAAGCCGCTAAATTCAGCTTGGGCCGTCTGAAAAACGGCGAAGACACCATTTCCGTAACCGGTAACGTCCTGCGCGACTACCTGACCGACTTATTCCCGATTCTGGAACTCGGCACCAGCGCGAAAATGCTGTCCATCGTTCCATTGATGAATGGCGGCGGTATGTTTGAAACCGGCGCTGGCGGCTCCGCACCGAAACACGTCCAACAATTCCTCGAAGAAAACCACTTGCGTTGGGACTCTTTGGGCGAATTCCTCGCACTCGCCGTATCGTTTGAACATCTGGCGCAAAAAACTGGCAACGCCAAAGCCCAAGTCCTCGCCGACACTTTGGATGCAGCCACCGAAAAACTGCTGTTGAACGACAAATCGCCTAAACGCAAAGCAGGCGAACTCGACAACCGCGGCAGCCATTTCTACCTCACCCTCTACTGGGCGCAAGAATTGGCGGCGCAAGACAAAGATGCAGAACTGAAAGCCACATTTGCGCCGTTGGCAGCCGCTTTGACTGCCGACGAAGCCAAAATCGTTGAAGAACTCTCTGCCGTACAAGGCAAAGCGGTCGACATCGGCGGCTACTACGCAGCCAATCCTGAAAAAGCCGCGCAAGCGATGCGTCCGAGCGCAACCTTTAATCAGGCATTGTCAGCCTTATAATTAAAGCAATAAAAGGCCGTCTGAACTTTCAGACGGCCTCAGACCTTATGGAAGCACAATGAAAAAAACCTTTCTTTCTCTTACTCTCCTCATCAGCGCTCCAGCTTTGTGGGCATTTTCCCCTGCCGAATTGGCACAAACCCTGCAAAAACCGCAAAACGTGCAAGGCAATTTTGTCCAACAACGCCAGCTCAAATCCCTCAGCAAACCCATGACCACCAGCGGCAGCTTTACCCTTGTCCCACAAAAAGGCCTGCTCTGGAAAATGCAAAAACCATTTGAAACCACCCTGCGCGTGCGTTCAGACGGCATCATGCAATGGAACGGCAACCAATGGGTCAACCCCAATGCCAGCAAGCTCAACGGCCAAAGCCGCCAAATCAAACTCTTCCTCGACCTTTTGGGCGGCAATACCCAAGGTTTGGAAAAACAATTTGATTTGAAATTAAACGGCAACGAAAAAAAATGGACGTTGACCCTGACTCCGAAAACCGCCATTACCCGCCAAATCTTCAACCGTATCGAAATCAACGGCGATACGCTGGTGCGTAAAATCGAATTGGATGAAAAGCAAGGCGACAAAACCACCATGCAGTTCAACCAAATCCAAACCGATAAAGCTCTGGACAGCTTCAGCCGTACCGCCCTCTAAATTGTCTATCCCAACAAAAGGCCGTCTGAAAATAGATTTCAGACGGCTTTTTATATTAATCGGCTGAAGGCTGCTGCCCTTTTCGTTCCGCCTTTCTGGCTTCGCGTATGGCTTTAAGTTCGGCCTCTTTCTGTCTGGCTTTTTTCAGCCAAGCTTCCCATTGGTTTGGCGTTTCCAGCGTGATTCTGCCGATTTTTCCTTCGCGGAAATCGGTCAGGATATTTTCAGCGGCCTTTTGATAGTTGACCCGTCCGCCGCTCAAAACCGCACCGCGTTTTTTGGCAATCCACTCCAACCAAGAAGTATCGTCCCAATGGCTGCTTGGATCTTTGTCAGCTTGATAGCGCTCTTGCAACAGGGCCAGATAATGGCGGCGAAGGTAATCCAAAAGCTCAAGCGCCACTTCTTCTTCATCCAGCGCGTTGCGTCCGACTGCACCGCCGGCTGCAAGGTTATAGCCGCCTTCTTCAACGATAATTTTTGGCCACAACATACCGGGGGTATCGTAAAGCCAGAAATCGTCGGCAAGGAAAAGGCGTTGTTCGGCTTTGGTAATACCAGGTTCGTTACCGGTTTTGGCAGATTTTTTGCCGATCATGCCGTTAATCAAGGTGGATTTGCCGACGTTGGGAATACCGCAAATCAGGACACGCAACGGCTTCTCGATACCTTGGCGATGCGGAATCATCGCGCGGCAGGCTTGGGTAATTTTGACATGCGCGCCGGTTTCGGAAGAATCCAGCGCAATGGCGCGGGTATCTTGGCGGCTGTTGTAGTGTTCGAGCCAAACTTTGGTACGCTCGGGATCGGCAAGATCTTGCTTGTTTAAGATTTTGAGTTTGGGCTTGCCTTTAGACAACTGGGCAAGCAAGGGGTTTTCGCTGGAAGCAGGCATACGCGCGTCCAACATCTCAATCACCATATCAACGCTTTTAATGCGTTCGGCAATGGCTTTTTTTGCCTTGTTCATGTGGCCGGGAAACCATTGGATAGCCATGTCTTTTTGTTCTTTCTATTCGTATCTGAGGCCGTCTGAACAATCATTTTTTTCAGACGGCCTCGGTATTGGGATAATCGGTCAATCAGGATTTAGAGATTGCCATGCTCGTAGCTGTAATAGCCTGCTTCATCCATACATTGCTCAAACGTTTTGGATGTATTTCCATTTTGAACTTGCGATTTGCAGGTATTGATTTGGCGGGAAACTTCAGCTTCGCTCGCGCCGGTACGGTGCCAACGGTAAGCAGTAACAGGCTCTGTCGCGCAGGCGGTCAAGATAAGCAGGGATAATGCGGTCAGACTGATTTTTTTCATGGTTTCTTCCTTTGAGGCCGTCTGAAACGGCAAGTTAGCGTCCTGCCAAGCTTTGTGCCTGACGGTGGCGGACAAGGAGTTCGTAACGGCCTTTGAGGCGCTCGGCCAGTTTTTCTACAACATAAACGGAGCGGTGCTGACCGCCGGTACAACCGATGGCAATCGTTACATAACTGCGGCTCTCTTGCTGCAGGCGCGGCAGCCAGCGGTTTAAGAAATGCTCAATATCATCAACCATTTCTTGAACCAAAGGCTGCTGGCCCAAATAATCTTGAATGGGCTTGTCCATGCCGGTAAAGGGGCGTAATTCCGGATCGTAATACGGATTGGGCAGGCTGCGCATATCAAACATAAAGTCGGCATTGTTGGGAGCGCCGTATTTGAAACCAAAGGATTCAAGAATGACCAGCAAACCGACACGTTCAATATTGAGCCATTGTTGCACAGCATAACGCAGCTGCTGCGCGTTCATTTTGGATGTATCGATGCAATATGCGATGTCCCTAAGCGGGAAGAGCCACTCGCGTTCTTTTTGCAGGCTTTCCAACAAAGTCAGGTTTTGACCGGATAAAGGATGGCCGCGGCGGGTTTCCGAGAAGCGGCGAACCAACACGCCCTCTTCCGCCTCAACAAAAAGGACTTCGACCTGATGTCCTTCGTCACGCAAATATTGGATTTGCTCTTGCGCTTCTTGGATATTGATACCGGAACGGATATCAACGCTGACACCGAGCTGAGTTTCTTCGCCGCGTTCAATATGGTACAACACCAGCGAAGGTAACATTTCCAAAGGCAGATTATCGACGCAATAATAGCCTAAATCTTCGAGTTGTTTGAGGGCTACGGATTTTCCTGAGCCGGATAAGCCGCTAATCAGGACGATTTTCATGATTTTGTTCGTTTTCTTTGAGTTGTGTTTGATGGCGTTCGAGGAATTCTTTGGTGCTGTCTTTACCGCGCAATTGAAGGATGTAATTGCGTACTGCAGCTTCAACCAATACTGCTAAGTTTCGACCGATTGCAACAGGCAGGGTAACGGAGCGGACGCTGACGTTGAGGATAGATTCAGTTTCGGTACGGATGCTCAATCGATCGAGTTGTTTCATGTATCCGTCGTCGGCCGGAACCAAATTAATAATCAGCTGGAGGATTTTTTTCGGACGGATGGAGGTTTCGCCAAAAATATGGCGGATATTGAGTATGCCCAAACCGCGTACTTCGAGGAAATCACGCAACATAGGCGGACAACGGCCTTCCAACATTTCCGGGCCGGTACGGAAAAGTTCGACCGCATCATCGGCAATCAGGCTGTGGCCGCGCGAAATCAGCTCCAATGCCAATTCGCTCTTACCCAAGCCGGATTGTCCGGTAATGAGTACGCCCACTTCAAATACATCCAAAAATACGCCGTGCTTGATGGTGGAAGTAGCCAATGTACGTTGCAGATAAATCCGCAAAACGTCCATCAGGTGCGGACTTTCCTGCTTGGAAGTCAGCAAGGGAATACTGTTGGTATGGCAATAATCGCGCAATTTGGGCGAAACAGGCAAGCCGTTGGCGACGATGACCAAAGACATGGGAATATCGAAAAGCTCGCCGAAATCGTAGTTGAGCTCGCCCGATTCCAAGCGGCGCAAATATTCGGCTTCGGCTACGCCGACAACTTGAATTTGGTTGGGATGGATAAAGTTTAAGTGGCCGACCAAGGCCAAGACGGGTTTATCGGCTTCGACACCGATACGGTTGTCCGCGCCGGAATTGCCGGCAGCCCAAGCAAGTTCGAGTTTGTGCTGATTGTCGGAAAACAGGCGGCGGACGGATATGCTGGGCATGAATTACTCTTCGCTCAGGAGTGTGCGTACTTCTTCGGCGGAAGTAGCTGCCATCAACGCTTCACGGATGGCTTTTTGAGAGAATCTGCCGGCCAGTTTGGACAAGACTTCCAAATGTTCGCCGGTAGCGTTTTCAGGCACAAGCAGGATGAAAATCAGGGAAACGGGTTTGCCGTCGGGCGCATCAAAGGCGACCGGCTCTTTGGTGCGGATAAACGCACCGGTGGCTTTTTTCACGCATGCGTGACGGCCATGGGGAATCGCCACCCCCTGCCCCAAACCGGTCGAACCGAGTTTTTCACGAGCAAACAGGCAGTCGAACACGTTGGCATTCGGTAATTCTGCTTCATTCTCCAGCAGCTGTGCGGCCTCTTCAAACAGACGCTTTTTGCTGCTGACTTCCAAATCCAAAACGATATGGGACAAAGGTAAAATTTCGCCGATCAGGCTCATATGTATCTCTTTTAAATGTCGCAAAACAATGGGATTGTACCGATTGTCGGTGCAAATCTCAATCCTGAGGGCGTAATTTACACTCGTCCCGCTAACATTTTCCATGTTGTTTTTGATATTTTTTAACGAGCCATAAACAATCCAACCATTTGATTATGATTGATTTAAAGTAAAAATTCCATCATTGGCTAAATCACGGTTTAAATAAAAAGGAGTATGTCCGGCATACTCCTTTTCCCTTTCTTTTCAAACGGCCCCAACCTCGTTTTTTAAAACAATTTGGAAACCAAAAACAACCAGAAATAATGGCAGACCAATCCGCAAAACCACGCCAAGCCGATGCGGTTGTTGGCCAAAAACGTTTGGAAGCACAACTGACGGTCGCGCGTACGGATGGCGGCATATTGCTGGCACTGCCAATACGCGGTTATCGGCAATACCAGCCAATACGGCCAAGTTGCGCCGATTTTGATACCCAGCACCGCCATCAATACCGTAAACCAAAAATGGCAAAGCATGGCTGCGCTAATGTCGTGATGGCCAAATGTGATTGCCGAAGTTTTAATGCCGATTTTCAAATCGTCTTCTTTGTCCGCCATGGCATAAATCGTGTCGTAAGCCAGCGTCCATAAGGCATTGGCGGTAAACATCAGCCACGCTTCGGGAGGCACTCGGCCTTGCACGGCGGCAAAGGCCATGGGGATACCGAACGAAAATGCCAGTCCCAAATAAAACTGCGGCAACGGGAAAAAGCGTTTGGTAAAGGGATATGTGACGGCCAGAAACAAGGCCGGAAGGCTCATCAGCCAAGTAAAGCGGTTGAGCGGTACCAAGCATAAAGCCGCCATCAGACACAGCATGACGGTCAAAAGCAGCGCTTCGGTTTTGGAAACCAAACCTTTGGCAAACGGGCGGTTTTTGGTGCGCTCTACTGCGCCGTCAAAATTGCGGTCGGCAAAGTCGTTTACGACGCAACCTGCGCTGCGCATTAAAAACGTGCCTGCAGTAAAGGCAATAAAAATATCCGCGTCGGGAACGCCTTTAGACGCAATCCACAATGCCCAATAAGTCGGCCACAGCAAAAGCAGGGTACCGATGGGTTTGTCGATGCGCATCAGTTTGGCGTATATCACCATCCGTCCGACAGCGTAACGCGGTAAAAATTGTAGGAAAAAGCGCCGTATGTTCATTGGTGTAATGTGTCGTTGTATATGTATGGATGCTGAATGAAAGGCATTTTTAGAGCCTTAGCTCTTATTATAATTTATTGCCGTCTGAAATCAAACGAATCTTAATGATTTAATTTGTTGTATTATAACAGAATTATGACAAATCTCAGCAATCGGTTTTCTTTTCAGACGGCCTTATCGGTATAAATCCATTAATTTCAATAAGAAATATTCTGTTAATTCCAATATTTCGCCGTTCCAATTGAAATACGAACGGCGCGCGGTAACAGGCCGTCTGAAAGACGGATGGTCGACATCTTCAAAACGAAGAAACTCAAAATCCGAACGTTTCAACGGCAATGTACCGTCAAACAGGCGCTCGCCCAAAGGCTGCGTTCCGCAATCCAATAATTCTGTCCATAGACGGCTATCCGGTAGGCACGCGCTTCTAGCTTGTATCACTGTTTCGCCGTCCAATTTGAGCAAAACATCGCGCACAAAGATTTCGTCTCCGTTTTCTGCTCCCTTCGTCAAACCCAAATACACCGGCTCGACTGAAAAATCCTTACCTGAAGCGCGCAACGCAGCGGTTAGCGAAGAAACGGTCAGCAAATGTTCGGCCTTAGACGGCAGAACACTTGAAGCTTCGGCATATGAACAAAGTGTGCCACGCGGTATATCAAACGCCATTTACCACCTCTGTTTTGGCCAACTCCTGCCATTTGGCTTCGGGAAACTCATCTTTCAGACGGCCTTTAAGATATTCCAAGGTATCGCCGGCAACGGTTTCATCTTTGCTGTCGTGAATATGGTTGAAAATCAGGCTGTGCAAGCTGATACCGTATTGTTTGAGCGCGGCGAAGCTGAGCAGGGTATGGTTGATGCTGCCGAGCCGCCCGCTGGTAACGAGAATAACGGGATAAGCCTGTTGCTGAATATAATCAATGGTTAACAGGTTTTCCGTCAGAGGAACCATCAATCCGCCCGCGCCTTCGATTAATACGATTTCGTATTGTGCCGCCAGTTGCTGCGTGGCAGTGCGGATTTTATCCAAGTCCAAAGCCCTGCCGTCCAGACGGGCGGCGAGATGGGGCGAGGCGGGATAGCTGAAGATTTCGGGCATGGTCAGCCGCTGTTTGTCGGCTTCCTGCATGGGTATGCCCATAATTTTGCGGTGGACAGCGATGTCGTCGGAGATGTTTTGGCAACCGGTTTGCACAGGCTTTTGCGTGATCACGCTTTTGCCCTGCTGCAACAATTGTTTTGCCAACATGCCAGTAGCAACAGTTTTGCCGATGTCCGTATCGATACCGCTGACGAAGTAAACGCCTTTCATTTGTTGTGTTCCTTCAAGATTTGTACGGTTTTGTCGGCAAGTTCGGTCAAGAGGTCGTCTGAAATGATGTAAGGCGGCATGAGGTACACCAGCCTGCCGAATGGGCGCACCCAAATGCCCTGAGCCACGCAATCCGCCTGAAAACGCGCCATATCCACGCCTTTTTCCAGCTCAATCACGCCAATGGCACCCAAAACGCGCACGTCTTTCACGCCGCGGATGTCCCATGCAGCTTTCAGACGGCCTTTTAAGATACTTTCGATGCGGCGGATATTTGCCTGCCAATCTTGGGACAAAAGCAGTTTGACCGAAGCGCAGGCAACGGCACACGCCAGCGGGTTCGCCATAAATGTCGGTCCGTGCATGAACACGCCCGCTTCGCCGCGCGAAATCGTTTCGGTAACTTTTTGTGAAGTGACTGCCGCCGCCAGCGTCATATAGCCGCCGCTCAAACCCTTGCCGATACACATAATATCCGGCACGACCTCCGCGTGTTCGCAGGCAAACATCTTGCCCGTGCGCCCGAATCCAGTGGCAATTTCATCAAAAATCAATACGATATCAAATTCGTCGCACAAATTGCGTAATCCGCGAAGATATTGCGGATGATAAAAATACATGCCGCCCGCGCCCTGCACGACAGGTTCCAAAATAAAGGCGGCGATATCCGCATGATGCGCTTCAAACAAGGCACGGACAGGCTGCAAATCCGCCCCGTCCCATTCATCGTCGAAACGGCTTTTCGGATTATCGACAAAATAACGCTGCGGCAACGCGCTGCCGAAAATATGGTGCATCCCCGTTTCTGGATCGCAGACGGACATCGCGTTCCAAGTATCACCGTGATACCCGCGCCGCACCGTCGCAATATTCTGCTTCGCGGTCAAACCCCGCGCCTGCTGGTATTGCACCGCCATCTTCAGCGCAACTTCTACCGAAACCGAACCTGAATCCGCATAAAAAATACGGTCCAAACCCTGCGGCAAAATCCCGACCAATAATTTGCCTAATTCCACCGCCGGCCCATGCGTCAAACCGCCGAACATCACATGCGACATTTGCTTAATCTGCGCCTCAACCGCCTGATTCAAAACGGGATGATTGTAGCCGTGTATCGCACACCACCAAGACGACATCCCGTCAATCAGCCGCGTACCGTCCGCCAATTCGATATGCACGCCCTCCGCACGGCGCACCGGATAAACAGGCAACGGATCGGTCATGGACGTATAGGGATGGAGCAGATGGACGCGGTCGAAATCGAGCAGGGAGGAATGTTCGGACATATTCGTTTTAAAGATAGATTGACAATTCTCGTTATTATATAACATCTTTACCTTTTCAGACGGCGCGTCTTCCATATTGCATCAGCGCCAACCCGATTACAGCCGCCAAACAGCCGGTAACCAAGGAAACATGCAATGCCTCACCCAAAAACCAAGCGGAACACAAAATACCGAATACCGGCACCAAAGTAATGTACGCCGCCGCGCTGCCTGCGCCCAAAGTCTTCACGCCCTCGAAATACCACGCATAGCTCAAGACCGTTGCACCGACAGACAGGCCAATCAAAGCAAACCAGCCCCTGCCGTCCATTTCGGCAAGCATACCAAACGGCAGGCAGTCTAAAATCAGCGCAGGCGGCAGCAACATCATTGCACCCAGCCAAGCGGTGGCCACGGTAACCGTCAGCGCGTCAATTCCCTGCAACACCGCCCGGCCTATCATCGTATAAGTGACCAAGCAGCAAAGGCTGCAAAACACCAGCACTTCGCCCCACCCTATGCCGCCGCCCGACAAAAACGCCGCAATCTCACCATGCGTACCCGCCCATACCGAGCCTGCCACTGCCAACAACATACCCGACACAATCTTGCCATTAAGTTTCTCGCCAAATAGCAAAGCCGCAAAAAACATCGTCAACACGGGATTGAACGTGACCAACACCGTTGCCCTTGAAGCAGGAATCCGCTGCAAACCCAGCATAGACAACACAGTAAAACCAAATACGCCGAATGCCGCCGCCAATGCCAATCCAAGCCATTGTTTGCGCGACAAAACCGCCAAAGTACGCAACCGATACCGTGCAAACAACCAGCCCAAAAGCAAGATCGCCGCCGTCAAAAAGCGCAGCATACCGCCCGTTAAAGGCGGCAGCGCCTGTCCCAACATCCGCCCCATCGGCCAAGATGCGCCCCAAAACGCCGCCATGCCCAATAGTTTTAGATGGATTGCCAAATGTTTCATAATTACAATAAATGGATAACTTGGATAATCGGTTTAGAAAGCGTACAAGCGCAGTTTGGAAGGATAAATTTCCTTAGCCGCCGATACT
Organism: Neisseria sp. HMSC078C12; assembly: GCF_001838065.1. Taxonomy (NCBI): domain Bacteria; kingdom Pseudomonadati; phylum Pseudomonadota; class Betaproteobacteria; order Neisseriales; family Neisseriaceae; genus Neisseria; species Neisseria sp. HMSC078C12. Next base: position 337,782 of record NZ_KV835611.1, read on the forward strand.
TGATAGAGTTTGCGCGGATAAAATACTACGCTGAATCATTACGGAAACAAAGGCCGTCTGAAAGACTGAAACCCAGCTTTTTCAGACGGCCTTTACTGCTCAATCAATCAGGCTTACAACTCAATGCCTTTGAGTTTTGCCACGGTATTAATGTCTTTATCGCCGCGACCGGAGAGGTTGACCAAAATCACTTGATCTTTGCTCATTTTCGGCGCATTTTTTACCGCCCAAGCTACAGCGTGGCTGGATTCCAGCGCAGGAATAATGCCCTCGAAACGGCAGAGCAAATCAAAAGCTTCGAGTGCTTCGTCGTCTTTGGCAACGGTGTATTCCACGCGGTTGATGTCGTTCAAATGGCTGTGTTCCGGGCCGATGCCTGGGTAGTCCAAGCCTGCAGAAACGGAGTGTGTACCCAAGACTTGACCGTTTTCGTCCTGCATCAAATAGCTGCGGAAACCGTGCAATACGCCGATGGGGGCTTTGCTGGTAATCGGCGCGGCGTGGTCTGGGGTGTCCACGCCCAAACCGCCGGCTTCTACGCCGACCAAACGTACGTTTTCTTCTTCGATATAGGGATGGAACAAACCGATGGCATTCGAGCCGCCACCCACGCAGGCAACGGCAACATCAGGTTGGCGGCCGATGGCTTCCAACATTTGTTCTTTGGCTTCATTGCCGATCACGCATTGAAAATCGCGTACCATTTCGGGATACGGCGCCGGACCTGCGGCAGTGCCGATGATGTAGAACGTATCGTCCACGCGCGCCACCCATTCGCGCATGGCTTCGTTCATCGCGTCTTTCAATGTACGGCTGCCGCTGTCGACGCTGACCACGTTCGCACCCAATAATTTCATGCGGAACACATTGGGCATTTGACGTTGGATGTCGTCCGCACCCATGTACACGTCGCAAGTCATGCCGAAGCGTGCGGCAACTGTGGCGGAGGCCACGCCGTGCTGACCCGCGCCGGTCTCGGCAATCACGCGCTTTTTGCCCATGCGGCGGGCGAGCAATGCCTGACCGATGGTGTTGTTGACTTTGTGCGCGCCGGTGTGGTTCAAATCTTCACGCTTCAGCCAAATTTGTGCGCCACCCAAATGCTCGGACAATCGCGCGGCATGGTAAACAGGGCTGGGACGGCCGACATAGTGTTTCAAATCATGGCGGAATTCTTCCCAAAATGAAGGATCTTCTTTCGCCGCTTTATAGGCTTCTGCCAATTCTTGCAAAGCCGGAATCAGGGTTTCGGAAACATACAGACCGCCGTGTTCACCGAAAAAGCCTTTCTCGTCGGGAGCGTGATAGTTTTTCATGGAATTTTTCCTTGTTCGTTTTATGGTTTCAGACGGCCCGATTCAGTAAAGGGTCGTCTGAAAGTAAAAATTGTCAGCAATTATAGCCGTTTTCCATTCATCTTGTCGGCAACTAATTGAATAATAATATCAGCAGACAAAATAGGAACAACAGCGTACTGCTCGATGTTGCAAGCAATGCCGTACCCAACGGCGGCGCGATATATTTTTCTTCGTTTTTGTTTCTCAGACATAGTTTCAATGCCAACATCCCCAGCCACAGTGCCAGCAACCAACAACCCAAAAAGTTAAGCACAAGCAAAGCAATAATCAACTCATTGGTATTTATGGTACTTGTGTTCAAAAATATCCAATTTAGGCCGTTAACAGACATAATGACTGCAGATATTTGTATCACATATAAAAGCGTTCCGCCCAACAATATCTTGATCTGCCATTGTTTGGCCTTCAGCCACACTGAGACGACATTAAAAAGCCACCACAAAGCCATAAACGTCATTAAAGAGATTTCATAACGGTCCATCGCCCTACTCCTGAAAAACAGTCAATCCAGCCGTTTCAAAAAAAGCCCGATACGCCGCCGCTTTTTTTGCCAAACTCAAAGGATAGGCGCGCGAAGTTGAAGGCAGGCGCGTCAGGGTCAACTCACGCCCCGCATAGGGGAACGGCACTGTTTCGCCGGTTTTCGGCATTTTCATGCCGCTGCCTTGAATCTCCAACAAAACTTCGGTTGCCTTGCCGCCAGTGGTGCAAAGATGGTGGCACTCGGGCATTTGCGCCAATACTGCCGCCAAATCGACGGTTTCTATCACTTTTAAAAATTTATCCGAAGCATTGCCCTGTTCGCGTATTGCCTTCAACACGGTCGGACAGGATGCAATGCCCTTCTCACTTAAAAACGCTTTGATTTTATCGGCATCAAACGCTTTTTCGCCCTGCTTTTGAAAATGCGCCGCATCGCCGAAAAACACCAGCCCGTACACGCGCCACATATCGTTTTGAAAATTCGGATAATGAAACTGCATCGCGTGTTTTTCTTCTTTAGGCGGAAACGTCCCCATCATCATGACCGTTGCCTGCGGCGGCAACAAGGCTGCGAAGGGGTGGGACTCAACGATTGGCTCTTGCATAGCTGTATTCCGGTTGCTTTGAATTCAAACAAAATTTCAGACGGCCTTTACCGCCTGAATAAACGCCGCCATTTTCTCCCTGCTCTTCATCCCGCCGGAGATTTCCACGCCGCCGGACACATCCACCGCCGCCGCACCACTGATTTTCACCGCTTCGGCAACGTTTTCCGCAGTCAATCCGCCGGCAAGTATCCACGGTTTGCCGATATTGCCGTGCAACATGGTCCAGTCGAAACTTTGTCCCGTACCGCCGTATTCGGTCGGATGATAGGCATCAAACAGCAAAGCGCGGGCATTCGGAAATTTGGCACAGGCCGTCTGAATATCGGCAGCGGACTGTACGCGCACGGCCTTCAAATACGGGCGGTCAAACCGACGGCAAAAATCATCGTCTTCATCGCCGTGAAACTGAATCACATCTATCGGCACCTGACGCAAAATTTCACGGATGGTTTGCTCGTTTTCATTCACAAACAAGGCCACCACCGATACAAACGGCGGCAAATTTCTCACAACCGCCTGCGCATGCTCAATATTTACAGCCCGTTTACTCTTGGCGTAAAACACCAGCCCGATGGCATCCGCGCCCAATTCGGCCGCAGCCTGCGCATCTTCAGGTCGGGTAATACCGCAAATTTTGGTGCGTATGGTGTTCATGGCGATGGCCTTTTTAAACAGATGGGTCGGATATTATATAGTTAACAAACACAAAGTTTAAGGCCGTCTGAACATGAAATATCAAGTTCAGACGGCCTTAAACTTCAAAACAACCATCAGCCGATAATATTGGCGGCCGTCAGCTGCGCAGCATCTTCGTTGTAGAAACGTGCAAACTCTGTGCTGCTTTCAGCTCCTGCGCCCCGATACGCCAAGGTTTTTTGGGCGCTGTTGAACACAAGATACGAGCGGTCGTGGCTGAATGTATCCACATCGCGAACAAACAAATCCGCCCAGCTAACCTGGCTTTCTTTCTCATTGAGCAACGAGCGCATGGCGCTCAAATCCAACTTGTCTTTGACCGGATTGAAATCCAGCAAGTGATCCAGTTTACCCTCGCGGACATCCCACGCAGTAAATGCCACCGTATCTTTACCCTCGCCGGTAACAATGGTATCACCACCCAGTCCGCCTGCCAGATAATCATTGCCATCGCTGCCTTTCAATACATCGTCAGCCACGCTGCCATGCAAGGCCGCTACGCCTTTGTTGTCTCCACTGATGCTGATAGACCAATCGAAGCCGTTTTTGCCTAAGTCGATTTCCTTGCCGTTTGCCGCATACGCCATCTTATCGCCCTGCTGGTGCGCCGTCATTTCCACGCCTTTGAGTGACAGGACGTTACCGGCCGTATCCTCTGTCTGAACCACGGCAAGCATGGGCCGGTCATCGGTATAAATGGCAGAGGTACCGGTTGCGTATGGCGTTTCTTGGGCATCATTACTGCTGCTACCCCATTTGTTTTCAATGCCGTCTGAAAAACCGTCTTGGTCAGAATCCCTCAAATAAGGATTTTTGTAATGCTTGTCGATACGGTTACCTTGGGAGAAGTATTGTTCAAGTTCGGTATCAGACTCATAAAAGCTGGTCATATTGTGTTTGCCCCATACATCATCGCTTTTGAAATCTAAAACCTTGGCTTTCGGATATCTGCCCAATCCTTTATGAACTTGGGACGCAGCAGCCCCAGCAGCTGCACCTAGAGCAAAGCCAAATGGTCCAAACAAAAGTCCACCAACTACTGCACCAATACCCGCACCTGTTTTACCAGAAAAACCATCTCCAACCCATTCACCTTTGATTACATAGGAATTGGTTTCATACAGATGGCGTGTCTGTGTTGTATCCGAGTTGTCCGTGATACGTGTTTCCGCCATTTTATCGGCCATGTCCCGTGCTTGTTTTAAAGCTTCGGGCGAATCGCTGTCCACATTCAAAACAGCCGGATTAAACAGACTGCTGCGTTTGAAATCACTTGCCCAATCATTACGCTGTTGCATGGTATGTGCGGCAAAGTATTCTGCAAGATAGCCGCCCAACGAATGTCCGGTCGAATACACATTTTTGGCATGAAGCATATCAATATAACGGGCAATGTCATTCAGATATTTGGTTTGAGCCGGCGAATTACCGGTCATAATGTTCAAATCAGCCAAAACATCTTTAATGCTGGTAGCCTGCGTACCTCTAAACGCTACCACGACATTTTCCCAACCGCCATTTTTGTTCGCATTGCCGAAAATCGCATAATCCAAACCGCCTCCCGGACTACCTGCCTTAAGCAATGTCCATTTCCCAACCAATTCAGATACATTGGCCTGATTGCTAAAATATTTGTCGTTAATATTCTTAGCAATAGAAGCATATTGCGTATTCCACCAATAATCGCCTTTAAACAAAGTATGCAGTTCAGATGGAGAATGATACGCCAATGATGAGAACATCCGTAAATCGCGCTCGGAAACATTCCACTCCTGTGGATTGCGGTCAATGGCATCGACCAAACCGTCGCCATCACTGTCTTTTGTAAAGATAGAATGCTGCGCCTGTTTAGCACTGGGGCGGACAATATCATTGGCTCTTTTTTGAGTGGCAATATTTTCCCAATACTGCAAAGAGGCCGTCTGAAGGTACTGCCCTTGTTCGGCGGCATGTGTGACGGCATGACCATCTTTGTAAAGCACACGCATGGTCACGCTGTCTTGACTGGTATCATGTTCGGGGTATCTAAAGGTTTTTGCAAAATCTACCTCTCTATCCGAAAATTTATAATTGGATACAGATGAATAGGTCTTGTGTTGCTCTTTAAGGGTCAGCGTTTCGCCTGTTTCACGAATCGTAAATACCCAATCTTTGAGGGCCGGATTACTGACACTGGGACGGCCAATCAGACTGATATCCTTCGTACTCAAACCTTCAAAATGAATGCTGTTATGGCCCAGATTGTCTGAAATGACATCATGGCCGCTACCACGGCGGAACACATAAGTATCGTCTCCGCTACCGCCTTCAAGCGTGTCATTTCCTTCACCGCCATCCAAATAATCATTACCGGCATCGCCGCGTAAAATATCGTTGCCGGTACCGCCGTAAAGTTTGTCGTCACCATCGCCCGCCAACAGCAAGTCATAGCCTGCCTCTCCGCGAAGCACATCATTACCTCGGCCTCCGATCAAACGGTTGTTGCCGATGTTGCCGATTAGGACGTTGTCGGAATGGTTGCCGAAGCCGAAATAATTGCCGCTGCCGGTCAAGGTCAGGTTTTCGACATGAGTCGGCAAACGGTAAGTCATACCTGTGTAGACCGTATCAATGCCGCCATTGGCTTCTTCGATAACGACATCGTTTTGACTGTCCACATAATATGTGTCGTTGCCATTGCCGCCGCGCATGATATCTGCACCGACTCCGCCGTCTAAAACATCGTCGCCTTCGTTTCCTTCCAAATAATCGTTGCCATGATCGCCACGCAAAATATCGTTGCCGTCGCCACCATAAAGTTTATCGTCATCATCGCCTGCCAGCAGTAAGTCATTACCCGCCCCACCGTAAAGCACATCCTTGCCACGTCCGGCGCTCAAACGGTTGTTGCCGCTGTTGCCGATAAGGACGTTGTCGGAATTGTTGCCAAAACCAAAAATATTACCGTGGCCGGTCATCGTCAGGTTTTCAACATAATTTGGCAACGTATAAGTCGTATGGGTATAAACCGTATCCGTACCCTCGCCGTACCTTTCAATGATTTGGTCATTCCTGTTGTTCACAATAAAGGTATCGTTTCCTAAACCGCCGTAAAAAATATTGTGTCCCAAGCTGCCATACAGCACATCATCACGACGCGTGCCGATAATCACTACGGACTCTTCGTTATTAGGTTGGTTTTGAGTTTCAGCCATTTCTTTTCCCTTTGTTAAATTTAATTTGAATGCGCAATAATGCGTTTAGATTATATAAGCAAGCTAAAAACAAGTGAATTTATTCAGCCAAACAGATTCAAAATGCTTATCAAATTAACAACAGTTATAAAATGACTTTGTAATTATTCCCCTATTTTATACTGCCTATTTTTTCATCAAAATCAATTTATTCTTTATTATCAATAATTAAACCAAACTATCCACAATTGGATTCACACAAAATTTGGATAATGCCCGTCAAACAAAAATATTACGGCCGTCTGAAAAAGTCTTTCAGACGGCCTTTTAGCCTTTTTACTCAAACGGTTTCTTCTGCCAATAAAACTTGTCCTTTTTCAGACGGCCTCGGAACACATCGTCTTGACCTAAAACAAACACCAATGCACCTGACAAATCCGTTCTCAACAAAGCAATGCCGTGCGCACGGACACGATTTTGTACGGCAACGGTCGGATGTTTGTAGGCATTGGCATAGCCGCTGGATGCTACGGCATATTGCGGCGAAACCGTATGCAGAAAGCTGCCTGACGAAGCCGTGCTGCTGCCGTGATGTCCCAATACCAACACTTGGCTATACAGCGCATTGCCGTATTTCTCAATCAAACCGGCCTCACCCTTCACCCCCAAATCGCCGGTTATCAACAAGGCTTTGCCGTTTGCCACGACACGCAATACGCAGCTCTGATCGTTATCTTCCTTACCCGTATTTTCAGACGGCCTGAGCAACTCGAAATCTACGCCGTCCCATTGCCATTTGTCTTCTTGGCAAAACTCTGCATTCGGATAAAACTCAGGTTGTCCGGCAAGCAATTTATCGGTACCGACAGCCGCGACACTTTGAAAACCGCCGTCATGATCAATATCATGGTGCGACAAAATCAGGCTATCCAAACGGCGCACGCCCATCGCATTCAAACTCGGCACAATACCTGTTTGCGCCACTTGCTCCGTTCCCGTATCAAACAAAAGATTACGGTTACGCGTTTGTATCAACACCGACAAACCTTGTCCTGCATCCATCACCGTAACTCTTGCCACCCCCTCCTCCAACGTGGCAGGACGGTAAAACACAAAACCCAATAAAACCAAACATGCCCAAGGTTTCAAGCCCATTCCTTTAGGCAGCAATAACAGCAAAGCCGCCATCATCGCCAACACCAGCAAAGGCACGGACGTCGCTGCAACGGCAAATTCAGGCGATACCGTAGCCAGCCATACCAAACCGCGTAAAGTATATTCCGCCAAAAATGCCGCTACCAACTGGACAGGTTCAAAAGAAAAAACCGAACCCAGCAAAGCCAACGGCGTCAACACCCAAGAAAACCAAGGAATAGCCAGCGCATTGACCAAGGGACTGAGCAAAGGTAACGAAGCAAACAAATAGCCCAGCAATACCACCGACAATACCGTCGCCGCCCATTGCCCCCGTACAGCCAAACGCCAGCCCGATTCTTTCAGACGGCCTGATGAAGCCCAAATCAAAGCAGCAACCAAACCGAAAGACAACCACGTTCCCACACCCAATACGGCCAACGGGTCCAACAACAAAACAACGGCCAAAGCCTGCCACCATGCCGCCCAGCCCGAGCCGCCACTGCCGCGCCACCATGCCCACGCAAACGCAGCCAACATCAACACACTGCGTTGCGTCGGTACGGAAAAACCGGCTAAAAGCGCATAAAACAAAGCCCCAGCAACACCGCCGGCCAATATCCACACACGCGGTTTTGCCGGAATCCACGGCGAATAACGAAAAATTCGCTTGATCAGCCAGGCAAACAATACCGCCACCATCGTCACATGCAAGCCCGAAATACTGACCAAGTGTGTCAGCCCCAAAGGCCGGAATGCCTGCCACAAAGGCGGCCGCAACGCCGATTGCTCACCAATACTCAAAGCACGCATCAGCCCTATGCCGTCTGAAAACTCAGGATATTTATCCTCTATTCTCTGCCAACTTTGGCTTACCGCATCACGCATATTAGCCAAACCGAAACCGCCGCCTTGACGCACGAGTTTCCTGTCGCGTCCCAAAGTACCCATGCCATCGATACCATTGGCCAAAGCCCATGTTTCACGGTTCAAACCGCGCACATTCACTTCGCCAATCACCGGCTTGACCCGCGCCGATACAGACCACCGACTACCCACCATCCAATCGCGCCGCTGATAATCTGACAACATCAAATCAAAAGCCTGACCACGCTCATCCCAAGCCCTTGCCGCAAACTGCACGCGCCGACCATCATCACGCGGCATATCCGCCACTTCAATCGTCAAAACTTTAGTCGCCACCTCCCCTACAGGCCATTGACCGGCCAACACCAGCCCTGTCCGCCACACACCAAACGCCATGCCCATGCAGGCGGCCAGAGCCAACCAAGCCATATCAAATCTTCGGCACAACACAAACATGCCCATCATTACAGACAACCAAACCCACCATGGCGGCACAAACGGCGACGCAAACGAAAGCACTACCCCAACCACCCAGGCAGGCAACACAAACCGCCACGCCATGAACGTTTTCCCTTAAATTATGATTATTGGATATGTAATAATAAATGCTTTTAGTATGTTATGACAAATATTTGATTGCAGAATTTATGACCTGAATCCGTCCGATTTTGTCGTAGACGTAATGGAGTACGCCGCTTCTTTGGTCGGCGCTTTGGATCAGGTTGCCGGCTTTGTCGTAGGCGTAGCGGCGGTTAAGTACGGTACAACAAAGGTCGTCTGAAAGTTGGTTTTCAGACGACCTCTATATTAAATGTTAATGAGATTGTTAAAGAACAAATGGTTCAGACGACCTCAAAGAAAATAGTGAGGTCGTCTGAAAAACAGAAACCGCGTGCGTGCGTTCCGTTCGCACTCTACATCGGAATTGGAGGTTTCATTGGCTACAGCTTGCTAATCGCTTAAAAATTAAACATATTAAGCATTATAATTTAGATAATCTTTAATAAAATATTCAAAGCTATTCCAATGTTTGCTGAATTGTTTATTTTCTATGAACTTTTGAATATTAGGAGCCTCTACAAAAAAAACCTCGTCGGTATTTTTATCATATAAGATATAATCATCTAACTCATTATTTAATAACGAAAATAATTATCAGGCAATCCAATATTTTTTCTCAAAATTTCTGTTTGGCTACTTGAAAAATCCTCTAAGTCCATTGCCAAATCAACCAAATATCCAATTTTTCCATAAATTTCATCACTATATGTTGACCAAAATTCAACAAAGTCATGATTTATTTTTCCAAACCCTAATCTTTTGAATAATTCACGATATTTATTTTGATTTTCTGGCAATATCCTACCAAATTCATCATCAAGATATTCTTTAAAATTAGTATCTAACATAACAAACCTCTTTGATATAAATATAAGTAAATTGACCTTAACATTTTCCAGCTTTTCTTCTGCGTCTTTTTTCTGCTTTCGCCCTATCTTTCCAATATTACTTTCTATCCTTATCAAACGCATTTCTATCTACTGGGAAATATGGATGCTTACCGCTTCCATCAACTTTCGTCAATTCATAGCTAGTTTTAGATGAGATTGTTAAAGAACAAATGGTTCAGACGACCTCAAAGAAGATAGTGAGGCCGTCTGAAAAGAAACCGCGTGCGTGCGTACCGCACACACCCTACGTCAGGACTAAAGGTTTTGTGCGGGCTACTGCTTGCTGTTTATTTCTTAATATATTTTTCTATATATCTGTATTGATCTTGTGTACATTTAACTGAAAAAAATATTTTTCCACTTATAATACTTTGAGCAGAAAAAATATCTTTCTCATATTTGAATTTTATTTTACTTAACGGAATCATTCCTTTTCCATTTTCTTTCCCACAAAAAAGCTTATATTGTAACTCATTATTACTTATACCTATGTCTCCACAAGTTTTTTGACTATTATATTCTGATACAATTATATTCAACCAGCCATGTTGAAAATCATACGAGTAATGTGAAACATAAGGTAAATTAGAAGAGGAGGATACTATTAGAGATAAAATTGAACTTAAAATAGATTTCATAATTTATTTACCATTTAATTTATTAATTTTCTTAGCTAACGAAGCAGGAGTAACCCAACCAGACATTTTCATTTCTTTAATATCAGTAGCTTGACTTGCTCCATATGCAAAACTTGCACACTGCCTATTTCGTAAATTATATCTAGAAGTTTCTATATTTTTATTATTAAAGTCCCTTATATAGGACTCAACCTTTTTCATTTGATCATCATTCAAATCATAACTTCTTGATACCAAATACTTACTATCCAAATACCTCGTATCATTAAAACTCATAGTCCCCCCATATCACTAACCAAAATACTAGTAATATCTTTTGAATTATATCTAAACCCTTCTCCTCCAGGCCATTGACCTATATATTGAGTTCTGCCATTTTTTTCTAATCCAATAAATGCATGTCCTACAAAATCATGTGTATCAGAATAAATTGTTAACTTTCCGCTTAATCCTAATGAGTCAATCCAAGTCTGCATATTCGGTGCAAACAAATACAAATTATCCCCACCCAACAGCCCAATCGGGTCCTGATTCACAAACCGCCCCGCCTCAGGCTCGTAATAGCGCATCAGGTTGTAATGCAGCCCGGTCTCTTCATCGAAGTACTGGTTTTGCAATCTGAACGGCTGATGGGCGTTCCGATAGACGCGTTCATCCTTTTTCAGACGACCCCAGGCGGTGTATTCGCCGTACCATAAGAGATTGCCGTTGATGTCGGTCATCTCGCGCGGGATGCCGACTTGGTCGTTGTGGAAATAGGCGATGTATTGTTTGCCGTCTTTGGCGTTGTCAAAGACTTGCGCCAG
>NZ_KV835612.1:0-1063 GCF_001838065.1 Neisseria sp. HMSC078C12
TTGTAATGCAGCCCCGTCTCACGGTCGGCATATTGGTTTTGCAGGCGGAAGGGTTGGTATGCGCTATTCGTTACCTTGGTTTCCTCTTTCAGACGACCCCAGCCGGTGTAGTTGCCGAACCAAACCAGATTGCCTTCGTCATCGGTCATCTCTCTTGGGATACCGATTTGGTCGCAGTGGAAGTAGTGGGTTTGTTGGCGGCTTTCGCCGTCTTCGTTGGTCCGGTTATGTACCTGCGCCAGCGGTTCGTAGGAATCCGGGTCAGTGTAGATATAGGTATACCTGCCGTCCGGGTGTACTTCCTGCAAGAGGTGGCTGCCGTCCCAAACGAAGCGGGTTTGGTTTTCGAGGTCGTCTGAAACTTCTCCGTCTTTCAGACGGCCTTTGCCTATCCTTCTGCCCAAGGCGTCGTAGGTATAGGCCCAAGTCTCTTTTGTGCCATCTTTTTTGAAGATTTCCGCTTTAACCAGTTGGTCATGCAGGTCGTAGAAATAGTTCTGCACTTCGCCGTCGGCCAGTTCGCGGTGGATGAGGTTGCCGAAGTGGTCGTAGTAATAGCTGCTGCCGTTGTAGGTTTTCAGGCGGTTGTCGGGGACGGTGGTGCGACCGTCTGAAAGCGGCACTGTCGTTTTGCCCTCTACCCGACCCTCTCCCACGGGAGAGGGGGTAGGGTATGGTTTGACCTTTTCCGTCGGGATGTCGAGGATATTGTGTGCAGGGTCGAAGGCGAACAGTTCTCTGCCGGCTTGGGTAATCCTGCCCAGTTTGTCGTACTCGAACCGGGTCGTGCCCGTCCGTTGGTCGGTGCTGTGGGTCAGGTTGCCGGTGCGGTCGTAGCCGTAGCTGCGTTTGACGGCGGTTTGGCCATAACCCGCCGCTACTTTGGTTTTGCCTTTGCCGCCCTCAGTCAGGTCGTTGAGGGTGGCGATTTGTTTTTTCAGACGACCTAAAGGATCGAGTTCGTAACGGCTGGCGAGTTTACCCTGTGTGCGGAAGATTTCGCGGTGCAGCCGATCGCGTTCGATGTCGGTGATGACTTCGTCGTCGAGGCTGATTTGGTGCA
>NZ_KV835613.1:0-450 GCF_001838065.1 Neisseria sp. HMSC078C12
CCGTCAAGACGATGCACAGGCAGTGCAGTGGTTTCGTAGGGCAGCAGAACAAGGGTATGCTCAAGCCCAATATAATTTGGGTAATATGTATGCCAACGGGCGAGGAGTCCGTCAAGACGATGCGCAGGCAGTGCAGTGGTCTCGTAGGGCTGCAGAACAAGGGTTTGCTCAAGCCCAATATAATTTGGGTGTGGCGTATGCACAAGGGCAAGGCGTCCGTCAAGACTATACACAGGCGGTGCAGTGGTATCGCAAGGCTGCAGAACAAGGGTATGCTAAAGCCCAATATAATTTGGGTGTGGCGTATGCACAAGGGCAAGGAGTCCGTCAAGACTATGCACAGGCAGTGCAGTGGTATCGTAGGGCTGCAGAACAAGGGGTTGCTCAAGCCCACTATAATTTGGGTGTGGCGTATTACAATGGGCGAGGAGTCCGTCAAGACTATGCACA
>NZ_KV835613.1:550-115839 GCF_001838065.1 Neisseria sp. HMSC078C12
TGCAGTGGTATCGTAGGGCTGCAGAACAAGGGCATGCCCAAGCCCAAAATAATTTGGGCGTGATGTATGAACAAGGGCAAGGCGTGCGCCAAGACAGCGCCCTTGCCCAAGAATGGTACGGTAAGGCTTGCGACAGCGGAAACCAAAAAGGCTGCGACAATTACCGCCGTTTGAAGCTGGGTTATTGAACAGCTCGCGATGCCGTCTGAAAGCGGCTTGAGCAGGAACGGACATCTTTCTGCTCAATATGATTTGTTTTAGGACAAAACCAAAATGACTTTTCAAAACAAAAAAATCCTCGTCGCCGGGCTTGGCGGCACGGGTATTTCCATGATTGCCTATCTGCGCAAAAACGGTGCGGAGGTTGCCGCTTATGATGCGGAGCTGAAAGCCGAGCGCGTGTCTCAAATCGGGAAGATGTTTGACGGGCTGGTGTTTTATACGGGTCGTCTGAAAGATGCGTTGGATAATGGTTTCGATATTCTGGCGCTCAGTCCCGGCATCAGCGAGCGTCAGCCGGATATCGAGGCGTTCAAGCAAAACGGCGGGCGCGTGTTGGGCGACATCGAATTGCTGGCGGACATTGTGAACCGTCGCGGCGACAAGGTGATTGCGATTACCGGTAGCAACGGCAAAACCACGGTAACGAGCTTGGTCGGCTATCTCTGCATCAAGTGCGGGCTGGATACCGTCATCGCGGGCAATATCGGTACGCCGGTTTTGGAGGCGGAATTGCAGCGTGAAGGCAAAAAGGCGGACGTGTGGGTGTTGGAGCTTTCCAGCTTCCAACTGGAAAACACTGAAAGCCTGCGCCCGACTGCGGCGACGGTGCTGAACATTTCTGAAGACCATCTCGACCGCTACGACGACTTGCTCGACTATGCGCATACCAAGGATAAGATTTTCCGTGGCGATGGCGTACAGGTTTTGAATGCGGATGATGCGTTCTGCCGTGCGATGAAGCGCGCCGGGCGCGAGGTGAAATGGTTTTCGTTGGAACACGAAGCCGATTTTTGGTTAGAACGTGAGACAGGCCGCCTGAAACAAGGCAATGAAGATTTGATTTCTACGCAAGACATCCCGCTGCAAGGTTTGCATAACGCCGCCAACGTTATGGCTGCCGTGGCTTTGTGCGAGGCCGTCGGTTTGCCGCGCGAAGCATTGCTCGAACACGTCAAAACTTTCCAAGGCCTGCCGCACCGTGTGGAAAAAATCGGCGAGAAAAACGGCGTGGTATTCATCGACGACAGCAAAGGCACGAACGTCGGCGCGACCGCCGCCGCGATTGCCGGTTTGCAAAATCCGCTCTTCGTCATTTTGGGCGGCATGGGCAAAGGGCAGGACTTCACGCCCCTGCGCGACGCGCTTGCCGGCAAGGCAAAAGGTGTGTTCCTGATTGGTGTCGATGCGCCGCAAATCCGCCGCGATTTGGACGGCTGCGGTCTGAATATGATCGACTGCGCCACTTTGGAAGAAGCGGTTCAGACGGCATATGCCCAAGCCGAAGCGGGCGATATCGTGTTGCTCAGCCCAGCTTGTGCGAGCTTCGATATGTTCAAAGGCTATGCGCACCGTTCGGAAGTGTTTATCGAGGCGTTCAAAGCTTTGTAAGGCCGTCTGAAAGATGAAAGTGGGTTTGAAGATCGGCTTGGCGACAGTCGTGCTTTCGGCTGTCGCCGCTTTGGTGTTTTGGTTTGCCGCGCCGATTCGTTCCACGACAACCGTTGCTACGCCAAGTGAAGCGCCGTTGCCTGAAGATGCGGTTATTGACAGATTGGTTGTGCATAAAAGCAAGCGCATTATGTCGGCGTACTCGCAAGGCAGGTTGCTGAAAACCTATCCCATTTCGTTGGGCAAGCAGCCGGTCGGGCATAAACAGTTTGAAGGCGACGGCAAAACGCCCGAAGGGAAATACCGCATCAATGAGCGTAATCCCAACAGCGGCTACCATAAAAATCTCGGCGTTTCCTATCCCAACGAAGCCGACAAAGCCTACGCTGCGGCACAAGGCAAAAGCCCGGGCGGGCTGATTAAAATCCACGGCATGAAAAACGGCTGGGGATTTATCGGTAAAAAACACCTGCAAAAAGATTGGACCAACGGCTGCATCGCGGTAACGGACGAGGAAATCGACGAACTCTACCGCAGTGTGAAACACAATGCGGAAATTGAAATTCTGCCGTAGGTTTTATGCCTGTTGAAGTGATGGGCGGTTGGAACGGGTAGTCGATTGCTTGTCAGGCCGTCTGAAAACTCGGCAGGGTAGGGGATTTGAGGCCGGGGTTTCATCTCAAACAAACCGATCGTCATCCCTAAAGATAGGTCAACACGTTTTCTCTTTTCTAACCGTAGATTCTGAATTGTTGGTTTGGAAATAAACCTTTAAAATAACGTTAATTCATTTTTTCAGACGGCCTCTTGCCCATTTGCAGGCCGTCTGAATATTTTATTCAAGCCGTTACGGATGTTTTCATGATTAGTCTTTCCAAAATGCTTGACCGGCCGATTGCGCGCGATGGTCGGAAGTTTGATGTTTCTCTCTTGTGGATGGTCGTTTTGATGACGACCTTCAGCTTGGTAATGATTTATTCGGCCTCTATTGCATATGCGGCATCGGATGGGGGCAGCCAGTTTTCTTTTGTGTCCAAACAGGCAATGTTTATCCTGTTTACGGTGGCCATGTGCTTGCCGCTTTTCCTGCTGAAAATGAGCTTTTGGCGGCGGATTATTCCGTTTTATTTTGTCATTTCCGGTTTGCTGCTGTTGCTGGTTTTGTTTGTCGGCCGTGAGATTAACGGCGCGACGCGCTGGATTCATATCGGGCCGCTCAACTTGCAGCCAACCGAGTTTTTCAAATTGGCAACGGTTTTGTATTTGTCCAGCCTGTTTACGCGCCGTGAAGAAATGTTGCGCGATTTGGATTCTTTGGGTTGGTCGTCTTTGTTTACCGGTATTGGCGATTTGGTGTGCAGCCCTTTTAAAAGTGAAGCTTGGGTAAGGGTAAAGGAACGCTTCCGTAAGTTTAAAACCCTGATTCTGCCGATTATGTCGGTGGCGGTCGGTTTGGTTTTGATTATGGGCCAGCCGGATTTCGGCTCGTTTGTCGTGATTGTCGTGATTACCATGGGTATGCTGTTTTTGGCAGGCTTTCCGTGGAAGTATTTTGCCGTATTGGTGGCGACCGTTGTGAGCGGAATGGGTTTGCTGATTTTGGCCGCGCCTTACCGTATGGCGCGTGTGGCGGCGTTTTTGGACCCGTGGAGCGATCCTTTGGGTAAAGGCTATCAGTTGACGCATTCTTTGATGGCGATTGCGCGCGGCGGCTGGTTTGGCGAGGGTTTGGGCGCAAGTTTGGAAAAACGTTTCTATCTGCCGGAAGCGCACACGGACTTTATTTTTGCCGTCATCGGCGAAGAATTCGGCTTTTTAGGGATGCTGGTTTTGGTGTTCTGCTACGGCTGGCTGGTGTGGCGCGCGTTTTCCATCGGCAAGCAGGCGCGTGATTCGGGCTTGATGTTCAGCGCGTACATCGCCAACGGCATTGGTATTTGGATTGGTATTCAAAGTTTCTTCAATATCGGTGTAAACATCGGTATCCTGCCCACTAAAGGCCTGACTTTGCCGTTTATGTCTTACGGCGGTTCGGCTGTCTTTATCATGCTGGTGTGCGTTACTTTGTTATTGCGCATTGATTATGAAAACCGCCAAAAAATGCGCGGTTATTCGGTGGAGTAAAACCATGAGCGGTAAAACTTTTATGCTGATGGCCGGCGGTACGGGCGGCCATATTTTTCCTGCATTGGCGGTTGCCGAGTCGCTGCAAAAGCGCGGCCATCATGTGATTTGGCTGGGCAGTAAAGATTCGATGGAAGAGCGTATCGTGCCGCAATACGGCATACGCTTGGAAACGCTGGCGATTAAAGGCATCCGCGGCAACGGCATCAAGCGTAAGCTGATGTTGCCGTTTACGCTGTATAAAACCGTCCGCGAGGCGCAGCAGATTATTAAGAAACACCGTGTCGAGTGCGTTATCGGTTTTGGCGGTTTCGTTACTTTCCCCGGCGGCGTGGCGGCAAAAATTTCCGGTGTGCCGATTGTGATTCACGAGCAAAACGCCGTAGCCGGTTTGTCCAACCGCCAACTGTCGCGTTGGGCAAAACGTGTTCTGTATGCTTTCCCCAAAGCCTTTCAACATGAAGGCGGATTGGTGGGTAATCCTGTCCGTGCCGATATTGCGGCATTGCCTGTTCCCGAAGAACGCTTTGAAAACCGTCAAGGCCGTCTGAAAGTTTTGGTGGTCGGTGGCAGTTTAGGTGCGGATGTGTTGAACAAAACCGTTCCGCAAGCTTTGGCATTGTTGCCGGAAGCAGCCCGTCCGCAAATGTATCATCAGTCCGGACGCAATAAATTGGGCAACCTTCAGGCGGATTACGATGCGTTGGGTGTGCAAGCCGAGTGCGTGGAATTTATTACCGATATGGTATCCGCCTACCGTGATGCCGATTTGGTAATTTGCCGTGCCGGCGCGCTGACGATTGCCGAGCTGACGGCTGCGGGTTTGGGGGCGCTACTGGTGCCGTATCCGCACGCGGTGGACGACCATCAAACAGCCAATGCGCGTTTTATGGTGCAGGCCGAAGCCGGTTTGCTGCTGCCGCAAACTCAACTGACGGCAGAAAAACTGGCCGAAATCCTCGGCGGCTTGAATCGTGAAAAATGCCTGAAATGGGCGAAAAATGCCCGTACCTTGGCGTTGCCGCACAGTGCGGACGATGTGGCGGAAATTGCCATATCCTGTACCGAATAAGCAGGCAGACTTTGTTCAAGGCCGTCTGAAAAGTTGATTAACGGCGTTTCAGACGGCCTTTATTGCTTTTGTTAAAATTCCTTTACAATAAAAGCATAGCGCAGAAGCGGATAGCCCTTTAAAATAACGCCTTTACGCACTAAAAACCAACCGGAACGCAACATTATGATGAAAAATCGAGTCACCAACATCCATTTTGTCGGAATCGGCGGCGTCGGCATGAGCGGTATTGCCGAAGTCTTACACAATTTGGGCTTTAAAGTTTCCGGTTCGGATCAGGCGCGTAATGCCGTTACCGAGCATTTGAGCGCTCTCGGCATCCAAGTTTATCCCGGCCATACTGCCGAACACGTCAATGGTGCCGACGTGGTTGTTACCTCTACCGCCGTCAAAAAAGACAATCCCGAAGTCGTTGCAGCGTTGGAACAGCAAATCCCTGTCATTCCGCGCGCGCTGATGTTGGCAGAGTTGATGCGCTTCCGCGATGGTATCGCCATTGCCGGTACGCACGGCAAAACCACAACCACCAGCCTGACTGCTTCTATTCTCGGCGCGGCAGGACTCGACCCGACTTTCGTTATCGGCGGCAAGCTCAATGCCGCTGGTACCAACGCCCGTTTGGGTAAAGGCGAATACATTGTTGCCGAAGCCGATGAATCCGATGCTTCTTTCCTGTATCTGACGCCGATTATGTCCGTCGTAACCAATATCGACGAAGACCATATGGACACTTACGGACACAGCGTTGAGAAACTGCATCAGGCGTTTGTCGACTTCATTCACCGTATGCCGTTCTACGGCAAAGCCTTTTTGTGTATCGACAGCGAACACGTCCGCGCGATTTTGCCGAAAATCAGCAAACCTTACGCCACTTACGGCTTGGACGATACTGCCGATATCTACGCGACCGATATTGAAAACGTCGGTGCACAAATGAAATTTACCGTTCATGTTCAAATGAAAGGACATGAGCAAGAGCCGTTTGAAGTTGTTTTGAATATGCCCGGCCGCCACAACGTCCTCAATGCTTTGGCGGCTATCGGCGTTGCGCTGGAAGTTGGCGCATCGGTTGAAGCCATTCAAAAAGGCTTGCTCGGCTTTGAAGGTGTCGGCCGTCGTTTCCAAAAATATGGCGACATCAAATTGCCAAACGGCGGAACCGCGCTGCTGGTGGACGATTATGGGCACCATCCTGTCGAAATGGCGGCAACTCTGGCCGCTGCACGTGGCGCATACCCTGAAAAACGCTTGGTCTTGGCTTTCCAACCGCACCGCTATACCCGCACGCGCGATTTATTTGAAGACTTTACCAAAGTCCTCAATACTGTCGATGCGCTGGTGTTGACCGAAGTTTATGCTGCAGGCGAAGAGCCGATTGCCGCAGCCGATTCCCGCGCCTTGGCACGCGCCATCCGCGTATTGGGCAAACTTGAGCCGATTTACTGCGAAAACGTTGCCGACCTGCCGCAAATGTTGCTGAATGTTTTGCAAGACGGCGATGTCGTGTTGAATATGGGTGCCGGCAGCATCAACCGCGTTCCGTCTGCATTGGTGGAATTGTCGAAACAATCATAATAAACAGGCATATTTGCCTTTGAGGACACATAGGTCGTCTGAACAATATTTCAGACGGCCTGTATCAGTATTTAAGAAAGTAGAAATTATGCAGAATTTTGGCAAAGTGGCCGTGTTGATGGGCGGCTTCTCCAGTGAGCGCGAAGTTTCTCTGGACAGCGGCGCCGCTATTTTGGCTGCCTTGAAAAGCAAAGGCGTGGATGCCCATGCGTTCGACCCCAAAGAAACCCCGTTGTCTGAATTGAAAACACAAGGTTTTCAGACGGCCTTCAATATTTTGCACGGCACTTTCGGCGAGGATGGCGCGATTCAGGGCGCATTGGAACTGATGGGTATTCCTTATACCGGCAGCGGGGTGGCCGCTTCCGCGCTGGGTATGGACAAATACCGCTGCAAACTGATTTGGCAGGCTGTGGGCTTGCCTGTTCCTGAGTTTGCCGTATTGCATGACGACAGCGACTTTGATGCCGTTGAAGAAAAATTGGGCCTGCCGATGTTTGTGAAACCCGCCGCGGAAGGCAGCAGCGTCGGCGTGGTAAAAGTCAAAGAAAAAGGCCGTCTGAAAAGCGTTTACGAAGAATTGAAACATTTGCAGGGTGAAATTATTGCCGAGCGCTTCATCGGCGGCGGCGAGTATTCTTGCCCGGTATTGAACGGCAAAGGCCTGCCCAGCATTCATATTATTCCGGCTACCGAGTTTTACGACTACGAAGCCAAATACAACCGCGACGATACGGTTTATCAATGCCCGTCGGAAGATTTGAGCGAGGCGGAGGAAAACCTGATGCGCGAACTGGCCGTGCGTGGCGCGCAGGCGATTGGTGCGGACGGCTGTTCGCGCGTGGACTTCCTGAAAGATACGGACGGTAAGCTGTATCTCTTGGAAATCAATACCTTGCCCGGTATGACCAGCCACAGTTTGGTGCCAAAATCTGCAGCCCATACCGGCGTAGATTTTGCTGATTTATGTATTGAGATTTTGAAGACCGCTCATGTGGGATGATGCAGGCGCACTGGGTCGGCTGACCCGCCGGCTATTGTTGCTGATGGCCTTTCTGCTGATAGGTTCGGGCATAGCTTGGCTTTACAATTCCAAATATTTCCCTGTGAAACAGATTGCTATTCAGGGCAAGCTGAAATATGCTTCCGGCAAAGAATTGCAAACTGTTGCACGAGAGCATATCAGGGGCAATATGTTCCGCGCCGATATTGATTCGGCGCAGGCCGCTTTTCAGGAGTTGCCTTGGATTGACTCGGCAATGGTGCGCCGCCGTTTTCCGGAAACTGTGGAAATTATCCTGACCGAGCGTGTGCCGGTTGCACACTGGCGCGCTGGCGGCTTGGTGGACAGTAAGGGCAATGTGTTTGCCACAAGCCTGAAACAGGATCTGCCTATATTTGAAGGGCAGCAGGGGACAGGCAAAGACATGGTCAAACATTATGCGGACTTTTCCGGTATTTTGAGTCCGTTGAAACTGACCATCAAAGAATTGATCTACACGCCGCGTTCGGCATGGCTGCTTGTATTGAACAACGGCATTACCGTGCGCTTGGGGCGTGAAAACGAAATCAAACGTTTGCAGCAGTTTGCCCAGATTTGGCCGTCGCTGCTGCGTAAAAAACAAAGTCGTATCGAGTATGTCGATATGCGTTATAAGGATGGTTTTTCAGTCCGTTACAGGCCGTCTGAAAACCCTTCCGACAGTGAATAGCCGATTAGACGTGAAGCAATCTTGTTTCAAAAATAATCAAACCGTCAGTCAGACAACATAGCGAACGAGCAATTATGGAACAACAACAAAATAAATATATCAGTGCCTTAGACATTGGTACGTCCAAGGTCATCGCCTTAATCGGCGAGATTCGGGAAGATAATGAAATCCACATTGTCGGCTTGGGCCAAAGCCCTTCACGCGGCCTGCGTGCAGGTATGGTGACCAATATCGACGCTACCGCGCAAGCCATTCGTCAGGCGGTAGAAGATGCCGAGCTGATGGCAGATACCAAAATTTCCCACGTTGTCACCGGTATTGCCGGTAACCATATCCGCAGCCTGAACTCACAAGGCGTGGTCAAAATTAAAGATGGCGAAGTATCGCAAGCCGACATCGATCGTGCCATCGAAACTGCCAAAGCCATCAATATTCCGCCTGATCACAATATCTTGCATACCGTGGTTCAAGAGTACATCATCGACAACCAACCCGGTGTGAAAGAGCCTATCGGCATGAGCGGCGTGCGTTTGGATACCCGCGTACACATCATTACCGGTGCGAATACTGCTTTGCAAAATATCCAAAAATGTATCCAACGCTGTGGCCTGCAAATGGATCAAATCATGCTTCAGCCTTTGGCAAGCGGGCACGCCGTTTTGACTGAAGACGAAAAAGATTTGGGCGTGTGTGTCATCGACATTGGTGGCGGTACGACCGACATCGCGGTTTATACCAATGGTGCAATCCGCCATACTGCGGTTATTCCCGTTGCCGGTGATTTGATTACCAAAGACTTGGCACAAGCCTTGCGTACGCCGCACAGTGCAGCTGAGTACATCAAAATCCATTACGGTGCTGCCATTCCGACTATGGACGGCTTGGATGAAATGATTGAAGTTCCTAGCGTTGGTGACCGTCAATCACGTCAAATTTCACGCCGTGTATTGGCTGAAATCATCGGTCCGCGCGTAGAAGAAATTTTGGAATTGACGCTGAACGAATTGCGCCGTTCCGGCTTCCCTGAAGAAGTGCTGACTTCCGGTATCGTTTTGACCGGCGGTGCTTCTATGTTGACCGGTATTGTTGAGTTGGCGGAAGAAATCTTCAACCTGCCGGCACGTATCGGTGTTCCACAGGAAATGGGCGGTGTATCTGAGCGTATCCGTAATCCACGCTATTCAACAGCAATTGGCCTGCTTCAGACGGCCTATGCTGCCGAGGAGGGTGAACAAACCAGCCGAACCGGTGCGATTGCCCTGAATGATTCAGGCAAAAAAATGGGTCTGTGGGAAAAAATCCAAAGATTCTTCAGAGACAATTTCTGATAAAAGCGTTCAGGGCAGGCGGTGTAGAATCCGTTTGTCCTGAATATTTAAGTAGAATTAAACGGTTTTAAATAATTGCTAAGTGAATAATTTAAAACTTGTATATTTTCTGTTAAAAATTGTAGTAAAAATATAACGCCGACAGTCGGATGATAAGAAGATTTTTGCCAGTATCAGGATACTTCTTATATAATACGGATAATAAGTTATTTTTGAACCGTCCTTATAAAGCGGGGCGCGGAGGATTATTGAATGGAATTTGTTTACGACGTAGCAGAATCAGCAACAAGCCCTGCTGTTATTAAAGTTATCGGTTTGGGTGGCGGCGGCTGTAATGCCATCAACAACATGGTTGCCAACACTATTCATGGTGTTGAGTTCATCAGTGCCAATACCGATGCGCAATCATTGGCTAAAAACAATGCGGCTAAACGCATTCAATTGGGTACAAACCTGACTCGCGGTTTGGGTGCCGGTGCAAATCCTGAAATCGGCCGCGCCGCAGCCCAAGAAGATCGCGAAGCCATCGAAGATGCCATCCGCGGTGCAAACATGCTGTTCATCACTACCGGTATGGGTGGCGGTACAGGTACCGGCTCTGCTCCTGTTGTAGCTGAAATCGCTAAAGAAATGGGTATCCTGACCGTTGCGGTTGTAACCCGTCCGTTTGCTTACGAAGGCAAACGCGTACACATCGCTCAAGCAGGTTTGGATCAACTCAAAGAGCGCGTTGACTCCCTGATTATTATCCCGAACGATAAATTGATGACTGCCTTGGGCGAAGACGTGACCATGCGCGAAGCTTTCCGTGCGGCCGATAATGTATTGCGTGACGCGGTTGCCGGTATTTCCGAAGTGGTGACTTGCCCTAGCGACATGATCAACTTGGACTTCGCCGACGTGAAAACCGTGATGAGCAATCGCGGTATCGCCATGATGGGTTCAGGTTTCGCGCAAGGTATCGACCGTGCCCGTTTGGCTACCGATCAAGCCATCTCCAGCCCGCTCTTGGATAATGTTACTTTGGATGGTGCACGCGGTGTATTGGTAAACATTACCACTGCTCCTGGTTGCCTGAAAATGTCTGAATTCAACGAGATTATGCGTATCGTCAACCAAAATGCACACCCTGAAGTGGAATGCAAATTTGGTGCTGCCGAAGACGAGAGCATGAGCGAAGACGCTATCCGTATTACCATTATTGCTACCGGCTTGAAAGAAAACGGTACTGACAACCAACTGCGCGCTGCTGCCCGTACCCAACAATTGGTACGCGGTGCGGAAGAAGCACCTCAAGCTCAAAGCCAAAGCAGTGCTGAAAGCCTGGTTCGTACCAACCGCAATATCCGTTCTATGAACCTGACTGCGGCTGATTTCAGCAACCAGTCTGTACTGGATGACTTTGAAATTCCGGCAATCTTGCGCCGCCAGCAACACACTCCTGAGAAATAATCAGGATAAGGTATGAAAAGACCTGCCTTTAAGGCAGGTCTTTTTTATTGGCAAAATAAACTCAAGGCCGTCTGAAAATTTTCAGACGGCCTTGAGTTTCAAATAAAGCAAATAACAAGCCTACCCTTTATTGAGAATTTGCTTGTTTTCGCCCTCGCGGCGCAATTCTTTAGGCAAGACAAATACAATGCTTTCTTCTACGCCTTCTCCTTCACGTATGGTCTCATGTCCCCAGTCTTGAATGGTTTGTAAGACTTCTCGAACCAAGACTTCGGGAGCGGATGCGCCGGCAGTCACACCGACCTTGGTTTTGTTTTCAAACCATTCTTTTTTCAGATAGGAAGCATTATCGACCATATAGGCATCAACTCCGCGCAATGCGGCTACTTCACGTAATCGGTTGCTGTTGGAAGAATTGGGCGAGCCGACAACAATCACGAGATCGCATTCTTCCGCCAATTCTTTAACGGCAGTTTGGCGGTTGGTTGTGGCGTAGCAGATGTCTTCTTTGTGCGGATTGCGGATATTGGGGAAGCGTTGATTCAAAGCTGCAATGATGTCTTTGGTTTCGTCCACCGATAAAGTAGTTTGGCTCACGTAGGCCAGCTTGTCAGGATTTTTGACGTTCAGCCCGGCTACATCTTCCACTGTCTCAACCAAAAACATTTTACCCGGGGGCAACTGTCCCATTGTGCCTTCTACTTCGACGTGGCCTTTGTGGCCGATCATGATGATTTCGTAATCTTGGGCATCGAGGCGGGCTACTTCTTTATGGACTTTGGTTACCAAAGGGCAGGTGGCATCAAAAACGCGGAAACCGCGTTGTGCCGCTTCTTCCTGTACGGCTTTGGATACGCCGTGAGCCGAGTAAATCAGCGTGGCACCCTTGGGTACATCCGCCAAGTCATCGACAAATACGGCACCTTTTGCCCGCAGATTGTCCACGACGAATTTGTTGTGAACGACCTCATGGCGGACGTAAATAGGCGCGCCGAACTCTTCGAGTGCACGTTCAACAATGCTGATGGCGCGGTCAACGCCGGCACAAAAGCCGCGGGGATTGGCAAGGATAATGGTTTTTTGAGTCATGTGTGTTCCGTTTTCAGACGGCCCTTGTGTCGTTTGAAGATGTTTTTTTGTGCAGCAAACCATCTAATACCAAGCAAACCGCGCCAACGCAGATAAAGCTGTCGGCAATGTTAAATGCGGGATAGAACCAGTTTTGCCAATAGAAAAGCAGAAAATCGACAACGTGGCCGTGAATCAGACGGTCAACCACATTGCCAATTGCGCCGCCGATAATCATGGCTGCCCCCAGTTTGCCCCAGCGGCCAAACTCATCACGCCAGATGGCACGGGCTAAATACAGGCTGATGACGACGGCCAGACCTAAAAAGAAGAATTTTTGCCAGCCGCCTTGGTCGGCTAAAAAGCTGAATGCCGCGCCTGGATTATAGGCAAGCGTCAGGTCAAAAAAGCCTGGAATGATATTGAGGCGTTCGCCTTCGGTAAAGTGTTTCAAGATTTCCCATTTGCTCAGTTGGTCAAGAATGATGGCAACGAGGGAAAGTAAGAAAAAGGGTGTTTTTGCAGAAGAGGATGAACTCATGTTTTCAGACGGTTTATGTAATAAAGGGCTTATTTTACCTGAAAGCAGGCTGGAAGTGTTTGCGATGGCAGCGACGTTAAGGCCGTCTGAAAATAGAAACGCCGCCACTTGAATGTATCAAAGGGCGGCGTGGTAAGCATGTGCGGGCTTATTGGTTTTTAAGCAATGGGAAGCCCAGTTTCTCGCGGCTTTCAACGAATTTTTGAGCAACGATACGGCTCAGTGCACGAATGCGGCCGATGTAGGTTGCGCGTTCGGTAACGGAAATGGCGCCGCGTGCATCCAAGAGGTTGAACGTGTGGCCGGCTTTGAGTACAAGCTCGTAAGCAGGCAGGGCAAGACTGGTGTCTTCAACTGCAAGCAGGCGTTTGGCTTGTTCTTCATAGTCGTTGAATTGGCGCAAGAGCCAATCGGCATCGCTATATTCGAAGTTGTAGGTGGATTGTTCGACTTCGTTTTGATGATAAACGTCGCCGTAAGTGACGATGTTGCCATCAAGGGTTTTTGCCCAAACGAGGTCGTACACGTTTTCCACGCCTTGCAGATACATGGCGAGACGCTCGATACCGTAGGTGATTTCACCGAGTACAGGGGAGCAGTCGATACCGCCGACTTGTTGGAAGTAGGTGAATTGGGTTACTTCCATGCCGTTGAGCCAAACTTCCCAACCCAAGCCCCAAGCGCCGAGAGTAGGGTTTTCCCAGTCGTCTTCGACAAAGCGGATGTCGTGTACTTTAGGGTCGATACCCAATTCGCGCAGGGAATCGAGGTAGAGGTCTTGAATATTGGCGGGAGCTGGTTTGAGCGCAACTTGGAATTGATAGTAGTGTTGCAGGCGGTTGGGGTTGTCGCCATAGCGGCCGTCTTTGGGGCGGCGGCTGGGTTGAACGTAAGCGGCAAACCAAGGCTCCGGGCCTAATGCGCGCAGGCAGGTGCCTGGATGCGAAGTGCCGGCACCGACTTCCATATCGAAAGGTTGGATAACGGTGCAGCCTTTGTCTGCCCAGTAGTTTTGTAATTTGAAAATAATTTGTTGGAAGGTGAGCATGGTGGATGGAATAGGTTGGAATAAAGAGGGTATTTTACTGTTTTGAGCCTGTTTTGGATAGGCTGAAGGAAGCGGCGTAGGTTATTTGCCGTCCAATAGGTCTGAAAAAGGGTCGTCTTCTGAAGAAACGGTGTATTTTTCTTGAGCCCATTCGCCTAAATCAATGAGTTTGCACCGTTTGCTGCAGAAAGGGCGGTAGGGGCTGTCGGTATTCCAAACGACTTCTTTGTGGCAGGTTGGACATTTTACAACAGGAGCGGTCATGCAGTTTCTTTCAGTGATTGTGCAATGGATTGATAGTATTGATGCAGGCGGGCAACCTTGATTTTTGCTTCTTCCAAGCTATGAGTATTGTCCAATACGTCGTCGGCATGAAGCTGTCTGTCAGATCGGGAAGCTTGGGTAGCCATGATTTGGCGCGTCTGTTCTTCTGAAAAACCATTGCGTTGATATACGCGTT
The DNA here is from genome assembly GCF_001838065.1 of Neisseria sp. HMSC078C12. NCBI lineage: Bacteria > Pseudomonadati > Pseudomonadota > Betaproteobacteria > Neisseriales > Neisseriaceae > Neisseria > Neisseria sp. HMSC078C12. Next base: position 14,542 of record NZ_KV835613.1, read on the forward strand.
CGATTTGGACGGATTCTGGAACATCTACAACCAAAATGCGGTCGGTCTCCGCTTTAAATGCCGGATTCTCAATTAAAAGCGGGACATCGACAATGCCGTAGGCAGAGGAAGCAAGTTTTTGTTTCTGCTGTTGGATTTTGTTTAAGATTAATGGAAGAAGCAGGTTTTCCAGTTGTTTTTTGGATTGAGGCCGTCTGAAAACTTCTTCCCGTAAAGCCGTACGATTCAGACGGCCTTTGCTGTCAAAAACCTCATCACCGAAAAGCTGGCGGATGGCTGGAAGCGCTTCGCCGTTTTCAGCGGTCAGTGAGCGGCTGATGGCATCGGCATCGATAATGGGTACGCCAAGTTCGGCAAACATTTGGGCGATAGATGATTTGCCGCTGCCAATACCGCCGGTCAAGCCTATCCATAATGTCATTATCGGAATCCTGATTGTACGAGCCACCATTGTACCAGTTGGGTAATAGGTGCATTGGCAACCAAAATAATCCATCCTGCTAAAGCGAGGCTGGGACCAAAAGCAAAATACTGACCTTTACCGATGCGGGCGATGAGTGCGCCTAACAGTCCGACTAAGGCAGCCATGAAGATCAGAACAGGCAATATTCCTACGCCCAGCCATGCACCGAGTGCAGCCAAAAGTTTGAAATCGCCATTGCCCATACCGATTTTACCGGTCAGAAGTTTATAGACGGCGCATAAAGTATAAAGGCTCATATAGCCTGCGATTGCACCCCAAACGGCTGAATGAAGGGGTACGAATGTATCGTTCAGATTAAACAGCAGGCCGATCCAAATTAGGGGCTGAGTCAGGCTGTCGGGCAAATATTGCGTATCGGCATCGATAAAGGTCAGCGCAATCAATATGGCAGTCAGAATCAATCCGCCAATAGTTGCCCAGGACCAGCCGTATTGCCACGCGACAATACCGAATAAGACACCTGTCAGCAGCTCAATCAACGGATAGCGTATGCTGATATGGGTTTTGCAGGCGTGGCATTTCCCACCTAGGAAAACATAGCTGAGGATGGGTATATTTTGCCAAAATCTGATCGGACTTTTGCATTTTGGGCAGCGTGAATCCGGTTTACGCAGATTAAATGGCTGTTTTTCTTCGTCTGTCAGCTCGATGCCCAAATGCTCTTTGGAAAATTGTGTCCATTCACGCTCCATCATTATCGGCGTACGATAAATGACGACGTTCAGAAAGCTACCAATCAGTAATCCTAAAATAACGGCTAAAGGAATAGCGAATGGCGCAAGAACGGAGAGGGCGTCGATGGCAGAGTAAATACTATCAAGCATATCAACCTACGACATTGCCCAAGTTAAACAACGGCAGATACATGGCAATCAGCAAAATACCGATGAGCGAACCCAATACCACCATGATGATAGGTTCCATCAAGGCAGACAATCGGGAGACGGAGTTGTCTACTTCATCTTCGTAGAATTCGGCCGCTTTGTTCAGCATATCGTCCAAAGAGCCTGACTCTTCGCCGATGGCTGCCATTTGGATCACCATATTTGGGAACATATCTGTACTTTGCATACTGGATGTCAGCGACAGGCCTTGGGTTACCTTGGCTCGAATGTCTTGAGTGGCTTCTTCATAGAGAATATTGCCGGATGCGCCTGCAACTGAATCTAATACTTCCACCAAAGGAACGCCGGCTGCGAAGAGGGTGGAGGTCGTACGCGCCCAACGGGCAATGGTCGCTTTTCGGACGATAGCACCAAAAACAGGGAGTCTCAAAATCAGAGCATCGATTCGTTTTTGGAAGGTAGGCGATTTTTCATGGAGTTTGTACAGACCGAAGGCGGAAACAATCAAGAGGATGATCATAATCCAGCCGTAGTCGACGAATAAATCGGACAAGTTCATGACAAGTTGGGTAAGACTTGGCAACTCTGCACCCATATTGGCATAAACTTCTTTAAAGGCAGGCAGTACAAACATCATCATGATGAAGATAAGCGCAATCGCCACCACGATAATGGCAATCGGGTAGGTCAGTGCGGTTTTAACTTTTTTCTTAATGGCCTGGGTTTTTTCTTTATAGACAGCCAGTTTGTCCAATAGGCTTTCCAGTACGCCGCCGGACTCGCCTGCGCTGACCAGATTGCAATAGAAACGGTCGAAATATTTTGGATATTTGGAGAAAGATTTACCCAATGCGCTACCTTGTTCGACATCGGAGCGAACCTGCATCAGCATTTCGGTCATACTCGGGTTGGAGTGGCCGCGCGCAACGATTTCAAAAGCCTGCATCAGTGGTAAGCCTGCCTTCATCATCGTTGCCAGTTGGCGCGTAAACACTGTGATGTCTTCTTGGGTAATACGGCGTTTGCGTGCGGTTTTGACTTTGCTGATGCGCAAAGGACGAATGCCTCTGCGCTGGAGTTTTTTGCGCGCCTCTTCTTCATCTTTGGCAACTACTTCGCCGCGGACAAGACGTTCGGTCTCGATGTTTTTTCCTTCAAATGTAAAACGCTTACCTTTGCTTCTTGAACCGAACAGACTTCTTTTTTGCTCTGCTTGAGCCATGAGTTATCCCTTGTTAGTAAGAAATAAAGCGGACTGTTTCCCCGTGCCGCTTTATTGTAATTTTCGAAAATATGGCAGTTTAGTCATTGGTATGAGCAGTTACTTCTTCCAACGAAGTCAGGCCCTGCATGACTTTCATGAGGCCGGCACGACGCAGGTCTACCATGCCTTCCTGATAGGCCATGTTCATGATATCAACTTCCGTACCGTTGTTCATAATGACTTTTTGCATTTCATCGCTGACCGGCATGACTTCATAAATACCGACGCGGCCTTTAAAGCCTTTGCCGCGGCAGCTGTCGCAACCAACCGGGCGGTAGAGCTTCCAATCTTGAGCCAAGTCCGCATCGGTAAAGCCGGCTTTTTTCAATGCCGGAACCGGCGGGCGCTCCACTTCGCGTTTGCAGCTTGGACACAGTCTGCGCAACAGCCTTTGCGCCATAATCAGGCTGACCGAGCTGGCGATGTTGAAAGGCGCGACACCCATGTTCAAAAGGCGGGACAGCGTGGCCGGTGCATTATTGGTATGCAGGGTAGAGAAAACCATGTGGCCTGTTTGGGCGGCTTTAATGGCGATGTCGGCGGTTTCCAAGTCGCGGATCTCACCGACCATAATAATATCAGGATCTTGACGCAAGAAGGATCGGAGTGCGGTGGCAAACGTCAGGCCTTGTTTTTCATTGACGTTGACTTGGTTGACGCCCGGCAGGTTAATCTCGGCCGGATCCTCTGCTGTTGAAATGTTCACATCTTCCGTGTTCAAAATACTTAGGCAGGTATAGAGCGAAACGGTTTTACCCGAGCCTGTCGGGCCGGTAACCAACACCATGCCGTAAGGGCGGTTGATGGCCTCAAGCAGCATTTCTTTTTGGAAAGGCTCTAAACCGAGCTGGTCGATATTGAGCGATGTACCATCGGAATTTAGGATACGCATCACCACTTTTTCGCCAAACAGCGTCGGCAAAGTGCTGACACGGAAGTCAATCGGACGGCCGTGTTTGTGGAAGGCAATTTGAATTCTGCCGTCTTGCGGAATACGTTTTTCAGAAATATCCAAACGCGCCATCACTTTGATGCGCGATGCCAACTGGCCGCGTACGGCGACAGGCGGCTGTACGACTTCACGCAATTGTCCGTCCACGCGGAAACGGACGCGCGCCATTTGCTCGTAGAATTCAAAGTGGATGTCCGATGCGCCAGCGTTCAGGGCATCGGATAAGGTTTTATGGATGAAGCGGGGGATAGGGCCGTCTTCAGCTTCTTCATTGTCGATATAAAGTGATTGCGATTGCTGAGTTGCTTCATGTTCGTCGTTGATTTCTTTCAGAATGGTGGTCGAACGTTGGCCTAGCCATTCCAGCAATGAGCTGAGTTGGTCGTCTGGAACCACTACTAAGTCGACACTTAAACCTGAAGCAAAAGCGATTTTTTGAAAGTTTTGGATTTGGGTCGGATCAGATACGGCGAAATAAACCTTGCGTCCGCGTTTGAAAATCGGAATGCAACGGTTTTGCACCATTTGCTCTTCCGTCAGAATTTCGCTGACTACATTATTGCGCGGGTAGTAGTGCAAATCCAAAAGGGGATAGCTGAATACGCGCGCGACTAACTCTCCCAGAGCTTTAGGGGAGATGATGCCGTCTGAAAACAGGTTGGGCAGGATTTCTTTGCCCGATTGTAAAAGGCTGTTGTAATGTTCCGCTTGTTGATTTGAGATGGTCTGGCTTTGAACCAAAACACGCAATAATCCGACACTCATTTTATTTTCCGTTTCTTGTGCAGTTTTCCCTTTAATTTAGAGGAAAGCCGTATTATTTTATCATTATTATGATTAAAGCATATGTTTAATTATGCAAATCTGCTTAAGTTGCAAAGACATGCTTCTGCTTTAATTGTATTTTTATTTCAGACGGCCATTATAAAGCAAGGAGAATAGGCGTTAAACTCGATATTTTTGGATTATGATGAAAAAACAACAATTTTGTCATATAAATCCAATCAATAACGAAATTATATTTCATGTTGCTATCCCTTGTTTGGAGACGGCAGAAAAGGTTGTTTTGATGGATAGACGGTTGAAATTTGAAATATGAAAAGGCCGTCTGAAAAGCGGAAACACATAATTTCAGACGGCCTCTGTTTTTGATTCTCTTATCCGTAAATCTTGGTTCGGATTTCGACAAGGGCATTGATTGCCAAAGTGCTGTTTACAGCTTCCGGTAGATCGGACTGTGCGAACAAATTTTCTACTTCGTTAATCAATGTTTCTGCACGCGCCAACAGTTCATCGTAAGGAAAAGAGCCGCGCTTGATGGCCAGCAATTCGTCACGATTGGGACGGCGTGGACGGATTTCGCCATGAAGGGCAATATCGCGCGCGGTTTCAAGCAGGCGGAAAGTGTGCATCATATTTTTTGCATCGTAACCGTGACCGTGCGCCTGCGTGCCTTGATAGCGTGTTTCGTTGCGTTCTGCCAGCCATTGTTGATAAGAGGCATATTCGCGGCAGTAGCTGCTGTATCCGTCTTGGTTGAAGGACAGATGGGCAAGCGGTGATTCGCCTTCTGGAATGGTGCTGAGTGAAAGCGTTGAGGCTTCGGGTTTGGGTGCAATACCATGGTAGCCAAGTGTGCCGTCGGCATCGTAAAACAGCGCATAAAGTTCTCGGGCGTGGGCTATTTTGATTAAGCCTACACGCCTTTGCTCCATTCCGCGTTGTGCAAGCCAGTACTGTAACGGTACGGTTTGCCTGCCTTCTATGATGTGGCAGAAATCAAGGATGCTTTTCTTTTCAGACGGCATCGGATTGCTGATTTTTTTATTCAATCCCCGTGCTTTTTTAATTTGTCCGTAGGCATAGCCTGCAAAACTTTGCTGGCAGGTTTTGGAGATAAACCATTCGGTTTTGAACGCATCCATCAATGGCGAACGGTATCGTACACAGTCGGAAGGGGAAGCCAGCAGCTCCAGCGTGTTCGGATTGCTTTGCAGCAGCAATTTGATAAACCGTCCCAGTTCGTAATACACAATATCGTTGGTTTCATTGCTGATTTGCGGGATGTATTCCATGCCGTAAAACATGGATTTGGGCAGGTAAAACACGCCTTTGATGTCGGTATCGGACTCGGGCGTTGCCAAACCGTAGGCACGGCTGCCGGACACGGCTTCGAGCAGAATCAGGTTTTGCGTATGCAAGTCTTCGAGGGTCAGCATATTCAGACGGCCTTTTACGGATAAATGGTTGCCAAGGTGGAACGGAACAATTCGTTCAAAGGCTCGTTATCGGCAGGTTCGGCAGAAGGGGCAGACAAGGCAGAAACTTCGTTATATAGGTCAATAGTCAGCTTTTGCAGCTCTGGCGATAATGTGTGCAGATAACTTTCGTTCTGCTCCGCTTTTAATGCAACCAGATCAGTAATTTGGGTAGCACAATCTGTCTGCCACTCATTCATCAACTCAACCAAAGTCATTGGCGGAATACCGCCTTGTTTCACTGCCCAGCGTGCCGCCAATAAAGGGCGTAAGACGTAAAACCATTTCTTCAATTTAATCGGCTGCGCCAAATCCATGGCTTTCAAAGCATTGCCGGCGATACCGCGATAATGGTGCAACAACGCGGCGGCTTGGACGTATTGGGGCGCAAGTTCGTTCAGACGGCCTATGAATGCCTCATCTTGTGTATAAACAATCGGAGAACGCAACCATTCCAGCAATACGGCATTGCTTTTTCTCAATAGGCGCAAAGCCTTGCGGATGTCCCAGCCGCCTACGTCAAACCATTGGTTTTCAATAAATTCAAACGTATCTTTTGTTTCATCAATTTGCAGATAATGTTCCTGCGGACGGATATAAATGGCGCGAACATCATAATCGCTGTCGGGCGAAGCAAAGCCCCATGCGCGGCTTCCGCTCTCCGCCGCCAGCAGAAAATGCAGTGGTTCGGCAAGTGAAATTTGAGTCAGTTTTTCTTGAATAGTTTGTTTCATTACGTTTTCCTTATTTTTGCAGAAAGGCCGTCTGAAACTGAGCAATCAGGTTTCAGACGGCCTTTTAACTATTTAAATCCGATAGGACTGATTAGGCTTTGTTTTTCAGACGGCCATGCAATTCCTGTACGCTGTATACGCCCAAGTGTTCGCGGCTTTTTGCGCCTTCGCTCATGGCTTCGCCGCCGGCGATGGTGGTGTATTGCGGTACGCGTTGGGTGAGGGAGGTGCGGCGGATGCTGTGGCTGTCGGTAACAGATTGTACTGTGCTGCCGACGGTGTTGACCACCAGTGCGATTTCGCCGTTTTTAATGGCGTCCACGATGTGTGGGCGGCCTTCCTGCACTTTGTTGACCGCTTGCACGATGATGCCGTGTTCTTTCAAGTATTCGGCGGTACCGCGAGTAGCGCAGACACCGTAGCCGAGTGCTTGGAAGTTTTGTGCGGTTTTGACGATGAGCGGTTTGTCTTCGTCGCGTACGGCGAGGAACACTTTGCCTGTTGTGCTCAAGCGTTCGCCTGCGCCGAGTTGGGCTTTGAAGTAGGCTTCGCCGAAGCTTGCGCCTACGCCCATGACTTCGCCGGTAGAGCGCATTTCAGGGCCGAGAATGGTGTCCACACCCGGGAATTTGATGAATGGGAACACGGCTTCTTTAACGGCGTAGAAGTCCGGGATGACTTCTTTTTCTACGGCTTGCTCTTTCAGTGAAATGCCTGCCATCACGCGTGCGCCGACTTTTGCGAGCGGTACGCCGGTGGCTTTGGATACGAACGGTACGGTACGGCTGGCGCGTGGGTTCACTTCCAGTACGAAGACCACGCCGTCTTGTACGGCAAACTGTACGTTCATCAAGCCGACCACGCCCAGTGCGTATGCCATGGCTTTGGTTTGACGGCGGATTTCGTCTTGAATTTCTTCGTCCAATGAGTATGGAGGCAATGAGCAGCCGGAGTCGCCGGAGTGGATACCTGCTTGTTCGACGTGTTGCATGATGCCGCCGATCACGACATCTTGGCCGTCTGAAACGCAGTCTACGTCCACTTCGATGGCGTTGTTCAAGAAGAAGTCGAGCAATACGGGGCTGTCTTCGGAAACTTGTACGGCTTCGCGCATGTATTTTTGCAACTCTTCGGCAGAGTGAACAATCTGCATGGCGCGGCCGCCGAGTACGTAAGAAGGACGTACAACCAACGGATAACCGATTTCTTCGGCTTTAACGAGGGCTTCTTCTTCGTTGTGGGCGATGCGGTTGGGCGGTTGACGCAGGCCTAAGTCGTTCAATACTTTTTGGAAGCGTTCGCGGTCTTCGGCAGCGTCGATGCTGTCGGCAGATGTGCCGATGATGTTCACGCCGTTTGCCACCAAGGCATTGGCCAATTTGAGCGGGGTTTGGCCGCCGTAATGCACAATCACGCCCCATGGGTTTTCGGTGCGGACGATTTCCAATACGTCTTCCAATGTCAGCGGCTCGAAGTACAGGCGGTCGCTGGTGTCGAAGTCGGTGGATACGGTTTCAGGGTTGCAGTTGACCATGATGGTTTCAAAACCGGATTCGCGCAGGGCAAGCGCGGCGTGAACGCAGCAGTAGTCAAATTCGATACCTTGGCCGATACGGTTTGGACCACCGCCGAGAATCATCACTTTTTTACGGTCGGAAGGACGGGATTCGCATTCTTCTTCGTAAGTAGAGTAGAGGTAGGCGGTTTCGGTGGCAAACTCGGCGGCACAGGTGTCGACGCGTTTGTAAACCGGATGCAGTTTCAGCGCGTAGCGGTGTTCGCGGACTTCTTTTTCGCTTACGTTCAATAATTGTGCCAAACGTTTGTCAGAGAAGCCTTTGCGTTTCAGACGGCGTAAAGCGGCATAATCCAAGTCTTGCAACTGGCCGTCTGAAACCGATTTTTCTTCTTTCACCAAGTCTTCGATTTGTGCCAAGAACCAAGGGTCGATGGCGCAGATTTCGTGGATTTCTTCCAGCGTGAAGCCTGCACGGAACGCGTCTGCCACAAACAGCATACGCTCAGGGCCCGGGTTGGCCAGTTCGCGACGGATTTCCGCTTTATCTTCACTGCGAGGGTTGAAGCCGCACAAGCCGGTTTCCAAACCGCGCAAGGCTTTTTGGAAGCTTTCTTGAATGGTACGGCCCATCGCCATTACTTCGCCTACTGATTTCATCTGCGTGGTCAGGCGGTCGTCTGCGGCGGGGAATTTTTCAAACGCGAAACGCGGGATTTTGGTCACGACATAGTCGATGGAAGGCTCGAACGACGCAGGCGTGCGGCCGCCGGTGATGTCGTTGCGCAACTCGTCCAGCGTAAAGCCGACCGCTAGTTTCGCCGCCACCTTCGCAATCGGGAAACCCGTCGCTTTGGAAGCCAGCGCGGAAGAGCGGCTCACGCGCGGGTTCATCTCAATCACAATCATCTCGCCGTTTTCAGGGTTTACCGCAAACTGAACGTTTGAGCCGCCCGTGTCCACGCCGATTTCGCGCAATACTGCCAACGAAGCATTACGCATGATTTGGTATTCTTTGTCGGTCAATGTTTGTGCAGGCGCAACAGTGATGGAGTCGCCGGTATGCACGCCCATTGGGTCGAAGTTTTCAATCGAGCAAATGATGATGCAGTTGTCGTTTTTATCGCGTACAACTTCCATCTCGTACTCTTTCCAGCCGAGAACAGACTGCTCAATCAGCAGCTCATGCGTAGGCGACGCATCAAAACCGCGTTCGCAAATAGCCAAGAACTCATCTTTGTTGTAGGCAATACCGCCACCCGAACCGCCCATCGTGAAAGACGGACGAATCAGGGTAGGGAAGCCAACCTGTTCTTGCGCTGCCAAAGCTTCGTTCATGGTATGGCAGACAAAAGATTTCGGGCAAGACAAGCCGATTTTTTCCATCGCTTCTTTAAAGCGACCGCGGTCTTCTGCCTTGTCGATCGCGTCTTCCGTCGCACCGATCAGCTCGACGTTGTATTTCGCCAGCACGCCATTGCGCGCCAAATCCAGCGCACAGTTCAGCGCAGTCTGACCGCCCATGGTAGGCAGAATCGCGTCAGGACGCTCTTTGGCAATAATTTTTTCCACTGTCTGCCACATAATAGGCTCGATGTAGGTAACATCCGCCATTTCAGGGTCGGTCATGATCGTGGCAGGGTTGGAATTCACCAGAATGACTTTATAGCCTTCTTCACGCAAGGCTTTGCAGGCCTGTGCGCCCGAATAGTCAAATTCGCAGGCCTGACCGATAACGATAGGGCCGGCGCCGATGATAAGGATGGATTTTAGGTCGGTACGTTTGGGCATTTTTACTTTCTCACACGATATTCAGGTTTTTAAATTTCATTATTGAGCAACTATTTCATAACCAAGAGTTTGCGTAATATGTTCAATAAAATTGTCAAGATTATCTTTCCCCCATTGTGAACAAACTACTATTTGCTCACCATTTTTTAATTGAATGATTTCTCCATTCTTAATATAAAATTTACCTTCTTTTTGATAATCCTTAAGCTCACCAAATATATTCAATACACCATTTGTTGGGCCTTGTAATTTTTTAGGGAAAATTTGACTCAATTTGGCAAAGTCGGTTTCTGGGTTGTCTTTGCAATATTTTCTAACAACTTCCAAAACCAAACGGCCTTTTGTTAGGTTGGGTTTGCCGTTAAATGTATATTTTGTATAATCTCTGCTGTTAAGTTCACGTTTTATTTCTTGATCTGAACTTTTCTTTTCTTTGATTTTTAGCTGATATTCTTCAGTCTCTTTGACGGGAATAATAGTATCTACATCCCAAATCAGCTCGTTGTTTATTTCATACTGAGTAATCTTGATACATTTGATATCTAAGCCCTGTTCATTTAACCATAATACAGAATTGGTTAATTCTCTAGAGAAATCTTGATTGACCAGAATAATTCTAATGTTATCAAAATCTAATTTATCTATTTCTTGGCCTAAGAAATCGGTAATCTCTTCCTGGGCATTTTCCTGTGCGTAATCTTGGTAATGCCTTACAACGTCTTGGATACTAAATAGCCTAATCATTGAGGCATAACGGATAGCTTGTAAGTCCATGTGGAAACCGTCGTCATTCCGCTTCAGTTCTATTACAACCAGTTTCCCAGATTTATCCAGTGCTAATAAATCTAACCGTTTTTTAGAATCTTCACATGGGGACAGTTCTTCGCCAATAATAAGTAAATCTTCGCCTAAAATTTTAGGATTGGATTTAATAATGTTCTGTACATCCCGCTCTTTTATGTGATTGTCTTTGAATGCTATTAAATTCTGTACAGTAGCAGTTTGATCAATTTTATTAATTTTAAAGATGCTCATATGGTTAATTTCGTTCCGCTGTTTTAGTGTTGTTCTATTATCTGTAGTAAGCGTAGCAAGCCCCGTAGCCCGCATGTAGGGTGTGTGCGGTACGCACGCACGCGTTCTCCATTTTCCCTGCAACTCCAACCCACCGCGTGTGTGCCTTGCGGTACACACCCTACCGATGGGCTCAAAGGTCGTCTGAAAAAACGTTCGCAGCGTTTGTTCCATATGCCTTTCGATAAAAAGCTACCTGAAAAATTCCTGCCGTTGATATTTTGGTGACTCTTTTTCAGACAACCTTTTGCGTTTTTATTTTGCACAGGCTGTCTGAAAACTTCCTTAAAAACTAGTGATAAATGTAATCAAGCCCAAAATGATACCGGGGGCGTTTGCCAGCATGACGGGGTAGTCGCGTTTTTCTTTCAAAAAGCCGTAGGCAACCCATAATGTGCAGTTGATGGCGGCGACGAGGGGTTGCAGCGGCGAGCCGGGGTTGCCGGCAAGGTTGTTTTGGATTTGTGGGATATAGGAAACGTACATGCCTACGGCGGTCAGGGTGGCGACTACGGAGAGTACGCGCATTTGTTTTTCTGTCATGGGGTTTCCTTTCTGACTTGAGTTACAGGATTTTGAATCGCTTGATTTTCAGACGGCCTGCCTGCCCTGCCGAATTTGACGGCCGTCTGAAAAATTCGCTTTATTGCTTCGCCGCTTTGATATTGTCAATAAATTTGTCAAACAGATAACCGACATCCTGCGGGCCGGGGCTGGCTTCGGGGTGGCCTTGGAAGCAGAACACGGGTTTGTCGGTCAGCTCGATGCCTTGCAAGGTGTTGTCGAACAAGGATTTGTGGGTAATGCGTGCGTTAGCGGGCAAGGTGTCGGCATCGACGGCGAAACCGTGGTTTTGGCTGGTGATGACGACTTTGCCGCTGTCCAAGTCTTGTACAGGGTGGTTGGCGCCGTGATGGCTGAAGCGCATTTTCAGGGTTTTCGCACCGATGGCGAGGCTGATCAGCTGGTGTCCCAAGCAAATACCGAAAATCGGTTTGCCGCTTTCCATTAATTTCTGTACGGCTTTGATGGCGTAGTCGCAAGGCTCGGGGTCGCCAGGGCCGTTGGACAGGAATACGCCGTCAGGATTGAGTGCCAATACTTCTTCCGCGCTGGTTTGGGCGGGAACGACGGTCAGGCGGCAGCCGCGAGAGGCGAGCATGCGCAGGATGTTGGTTTTGACGCCGAAATCGTAGGCGACGACGTGGAACGGTTGTTCGGCAGGGGTAACGAAACCTTTGCCCAATTTCCATTCGCCTTCGGTCCATTCGTAAGTTTCTGTGCAGGAAACTTCTTTGGCCAAGTCTTTGCCGACCATGCTGCCGAATGCGGCAATCAGTTCTTGCGCTTTTTCAACGGTGGCATCTGCACCGGTCAAGATCGCACCGCCTTGTGAACCTTTTTCACGCAACAGGGTGGTCAGGCGGCGGGTATCGATATCGGCGATGGCGACGGTTTGGTTGCGTACCAAATAGTCGTGCAGGCTTTCGGATGCGCGGAAGTTGCTGTGCAAGAGCGGCAGGTCGCGGATAATCAAACCGGCGGCGTAAACGCTGCGGCTTTCTTCATCTTCGGCGTTGGTGCCGGTGTTGCCGATGTGTGGATAGGTGAGGGTAACGATTTGTTTGCAGTAGGAAGGGTCGGTCAGGATTTCCTGATAGCCGGTCATGGAAGTGTTGAACACGACTTCGCCGGAAGTCGAACCTTCGTAACCGATTGATGTGCCGTGAAATACGCTGCCGTCAGCGAGAACGAGAAGAGCCGGAGTGGTCATGATGGAATCCTGTTTGCCTGATGATGGTCGGTTCGAAAAAAAATGGGTCGGGCCGTCTGAAAAATAAAAATTGTTTACAAAAAAGACAGCCTTCGGAAATCTCGGCTAAAAAAAAACACGCTCCGCAGCTTTGATTTTGCTGTGTAACGTGCTTTTTCAGACATAGCGGTCTATGCCGTAGAAGCAGTGTATTTTAAGTCAAAGTAATAGGAATTTCAAGCGTAGAGCAAGGAGTCGATAATTTAAAAACGTTTTATCTTTACGGTACAGTCCCTTACTTTTGGAATGCTTGATGAATAAGGTTGAACTAAATATTCAGTCAGGCCGTCTGAAAACTGAGCAGGCAGATTGTTTCATTTTTGTTGTGTTTGAAATGCAGGCTAAGGGAAATTCAGCCGAATCAAACATGGAACAAGCTGTTTATGCTAAAATCGTAGCCCCATAAAAAATAAAAACAACGTCATTTTTAACTGAGATTATCCGATGAAAAAAGAACACATTATGCAAAACGCTCCATCAGGCCGCCATCGCCTCATTCATGCAAGCGTCGCTTCCGCTTTAGCGCTTATCAGCTTTTCCGTTCAGGCAAATACGCAGCAATTTGCCAAAGTCCCGTTTTACCTGCAAAACGAAACTGCCGTCAACGGCCAACCCAAAGTCAAACACAATATTATGTTTTTGATTGATGACTCGGGCAGTATGTTGGCTGATGCAAAGGGTGATTATGATGTTCCGAATAAAGACAAGAAGATCAATATTGCAAAATCTGCATTAAAGCAGGTTTTGCGTGAATACAAAGATCAGTTTAACTGGGGTTTGCAGACTTTACACAATAATCCTCGGTATTGGGTATGGGATGATTCGAAGAAGAGTGACCATAATAAATTTCCATATTCAGAACTCAGCACGCCCAATGATGCAAAAGGTGATATGAAGGATTCTGAGGGCTTTACGGATGGTTCTGCCGGTCGAAACTGGGAATATGTCAGTAAAAAAGTAGACGAGATGTTGGCTTATCAAGGTACGCCGACAACGCGCCGTTATTATGAAGTTGTCAAAAATTTTGTCATTCCAAATATCAAATATCGCTGCCAGAAATCTTATGTTGTTGTGGTATCTGATGGTGACGCGAACTTAAGTTGTAGTAACCAGTCTTCTGGTGAGGATCCGAGTAAATCGCGTAATACCAGCTTCAACTATGACCGAAAATATTATTATTCAAACTATTACCGTGCTATTGAGCGTAGCTCGGATGATATCTATGAATATTTTGGGCCGTCTGAAGTAAAAGCTTATGAAGATAAACATGGACAAGGCAAATATTTTTCAGGAAACGGACTTGCAGGGTATTTTGATCTGCCAAATTATGATCCGAGATTGAATACTCCTGATGGGGAGAAAAAGTTCCAATGTCAATATACTGACTATGCAAAAGATAGCTTTGGGCGTTGGATTCTTTTAGGTGAAAAAGATGGTAAGAAAGAAGTTAAAGGCCTTGGCGAAATTATTGTTCCTTATTGGGATAGAAACTATAAGGATGAAAAACGCGGTATGCGTTTCTTTAGCCAGACTTTAGCAGAAAAAGACATTAAAACTGCGGCAAAAGATGGCGTAGATGATGCCGGTAAGAGCTGGGATGGCGATCCAAACGATCCTAAAGGGTTAGATTACAGTAAGCAATTGGTTCAGACTTTTACTGTGGGCTTTGGTGAAGGAGTTTCCAAAGTCGGGAGAGAGTATCTGGAAAAGGGTGCCAGTCGCCCGGAATGGTATTTCAATGCCTCAAAACCTGAAAAGTTGCTCGATGCTTTCAAGACCATCGTCGATAATATTGAAAATGACAGTAAAATAACAAAATTTAAGGGAACATCTTCAACTGCGCCTGCAACGACCAGTACAGGTATTCCCAATATGGCGGCAACGGTTCATTTGAATACCGGCTCTTGGAGCAGTCAGTTGCGGTTTTATAAATTGAACCGTGATGGTACGCCTATCAATACGACAGAGTTTGTTCAGCCATCATTTAATAACCGCCTTACTTTGGTTAATGACGGCAGTAAGACCTATTTCATCGATAGAGTTGCAGATAATGAGGCTGAAAATGCCGATTTTGGCATTTCAGACGGCAGTGCAAAAGATAAGTTGGAATGGAAAAATGCATTGCTGAAATGGACTGGCCGAGCAGGTAATGATGAAACCATCAAAGCGGATGCAGAGACAAAAGGTTATAGCCAGTCTTATCGAATTCGTCCGACAGATTCTGCTGATTCAAGTAAAGATGAACGTAATTTAGGCGATATTTTAGACGGTTCGGTTGCAGCTATTGGCGATAAGCGCGACAACCGTCAAGAGTTTTTGGTCGCCGCTGCCAATGACGGCATGGTACATATTTTCCGTAATGGTACGCCTAGCAATCCTTATGACTTGAAACTCAGCTATATTCCGGCAGGCATGGAGCGTGAGGACGATCAAGGTCAAGCGACAACTTTGGGCAAGGTTCTGAAGGATGTCGCTCGCGATGGCTACGGCTCCAGCACGCCGCACCGCTATATGGTCAATGGTGGCTTTGTTCTCCGCCAAACGCCTGATAAGCAAACCTTTATGTTTGGTGCAATGGGTCAGGGTGGGCGCGGTGCGTATGCGTTGAATATCGGTGCAGTGGCGAACAGTGACCGTAGTGGTTGGAATACGACTGTACCTTTGTTTGAAACAGAAAAAGGCTCTGGCAATAAGCTGGGTTATACCATTGGTTCGACACAAATTGGCCGTGTCTCCATTAAACGCAATGCTACCCCGGTTAATCTGGAATCTGATGTACGTTATGCAGGCTTCTTGGCCAGTGGTTACCGTACTGAAGATGTGAACAGTGCCGATAATGAAACGGCTTTATATGTCTATGATATGACAGGCAAAGAGGCCGGAACGAAAGGTACAGGAAGTAATGTTTCTGACACCGGTAAGCTCTTGGCTAAAATTCCTGCACCCAATGGTAAAGGTGGCCTCTCTACTCCTACTTTGGTAGACACCGATTTTGACGGTATTGTCGATTTTGCTTATGCCGGCGACCGTTACGGCAATATGTTCCGCTTTGACTTGAGTGGCGAAACGCCTTCCAAATGGTCTGCACAGATGATTTTCCAAGGCTCGGGTAATCAACCGATTACGTCTGCGCCTGCGGTCTCCCGTCGCGGTAAAGACAAGTATGTCGTTATTTTTGGTACGGGTAGCGAGATTTATCAGAATGAATTGAATAATACCAACGGTCAAATCAATGCCGTTTACGGTATTTACGACGATGTGTCTACTGATGAATCCAAAAAAGCAGTTTTGGCAAAAAGCAGTGAGTTGGAACAGCAAACCAGAGAAAGTGACGGCGAACATATTTATGTTAGTGACAATAAGGTTGGTGAAGGTAAAAAAGGCTGGAGTCTGACTTTAGATTCGAATGAACGTGTGACTGTCAAACCGACGATGATTTTGCGTACAGCCGTTGTGACCATCCGCAAGTATGAAACCAAAACAATTCATACTGACTCTTCCAGTGCCGATGTTTGTTTGCCAGACAGTACGTCCACACAAACGACAGCGAAAACGATTATTCTGGGCGTCAATGCTGAAAACGGCGGCCGTTTGGGTTTGCGTGATGCGCGTATTTCCGATAAAAACCGCCAATTCATCAAACGTGAAAACAACGGTCAAGTCTATTACGCCAGCGGTATGGTGTTTGACGGCGTGGTTAACTTTACTTATCTGAACGGCTCTAAGGCCGATGATTCTCCGGTAACCGCCGATGGCGATAGCGGCGGCACGGGTACGGATAAAGAGTTGAATGCTACGCCGAGCGTGCCAAACAATAAATGTTTTGCAACCCAAGCCGAGCGCAGTTTGTTGACCAACTCTGATAAGATGCACAGTCTGAAAGTAGAAGGCCGGAAATGCGGACTCAAACGCATCAGCTGGCGTGAATTGTTCTTTTAACCGGTAGGGATTGAATATCGAGGCCGTCTGAATTGTTCAGACGGCCTTTTTGTTGAGTGATAATAATTGAGAGAAATTGGATTAAAAAAATAGAAAAGCTTGTTTGTGGGTAAAACGGTTTGATTAAATTAAAAGCCTGGATAAGTCCAAACGGTAGGTTTTAGTCATTTCTTTTTTCTGCTTTCTGTTATTGAAATGAGAAGTTAAAAGGCCGTCTGAAAATATCTTTTCAGACGGCCTTTGATTTAAAAAGATAAAGAGCGCATTGTTAGATGCTGTTTTTAATGATTTTCCGCAGGGTGGACAGTTGTCGGCGGCTGACGGGCAACGGGGTCGGAATATCGAGAATTTTTGCGCCCCACGTGGATGCGTATTCGTCGTTTTCGTCATCGTCCAATCGAATCAGGCTGTCGAGGGTGTGGCGGAAGACGAGGGCGTTGCGGTGGATGCGGATGACTTTGTCGCCCAGTAATTCTTCCCAGTAAACCAAGGTTTTCGGTAATTCGAAGCTTTGACCATCGCCGGTAAACAGATAGACGGTTTTGTGTTCCGCCATCAGATAACGCGCCTGTTGCCATGGGATTTCAACCATGCGTTCGCGGTTGTACACTTTGAAATGGGTGAAACTGTCTGCTTTTTCGCGGTTTTTCTCGATGATGCGGTCAAGCGCGGTTTGCAGGCGGGTCATTTTGATCGGTTTGAGCAGATAGTCTGCGGCAGCCAGCTCGAACGCGCGCAGGGCGTGTTCTTCGTAGGCTGTGGTGAAGACAATCTCCGGCTGGCGTTTGGCGGTGCGCTTGATGCGTTCGACAAACTCGAGACCGTCGATTTCCGGCATGCCGATGTCGGCAAAGACGATGTCGACTTCGTGGACGCTCAGCCACTCCAATGCTGGCATGGCATGGTGAAAGACGTTGAGCAGTACGACATTGCATTCTTCCAATAATACACGCAAGCGTTCTGCTGCTAATACTTCGTCTTCTACAATAATGGCACTTGGCATAGCGGTATTTCTTTTTGTTGTATCGTGGGAGATCTGCCGCGCTTTGTCATCCTCAATAACGCGCCAGCCGTATGTTGTTGCAATCTTGAAATTATCATTTCGCAACAATTTTAGGAAATTTTTAAAATATACATGATTTTTCGCTTCTTGGGCGTGATTTGGAATGAATCTGAAGATTACTTACATAATTTTATGAAATATTGTAATACCTAGAGTAATTTTGTTGTAATCGTGCTAATTCATTTCGTGATAATGGACGATTTTGGGATTTTGTCCATTTGCCAGTGCGCCACCGCCCAATCGAGTAATTCTTGCGGCCGGTTTACGGCGGGTGCATCGGGTAGGTTGAGGTAGGTCAGGACTTGGCGGAGAAGCTGTTCTTTTTGATTCAAATCCAAAGCCGGAGCAAGGGTTTGTTTCGACCATTTTTGCCCTTGGCTGTTGGTCAATAGCGGCAGGTGGGCGTAGGACGGTGTGGGAACGCCGAGGCATTGTTGCAGATAGATTTGGCGCGGTGTGGAAACGAGCAAATCTTGGCCGCGGACAATATGCGTTATGCCTTGATCGGCATCGTCGGCAACCACGGCAAGCTGATAGGCCCAATAGCCGTCGGCGCGAAGCAGGACGAAATCGCCGATGTCGTGCGCCAGGTTTTGTGCGTAATGCCCGACAATCCCGTCTGAAAAACCGATCACGCGATCGGGAACTTGAATGCGCCATGCCGGCGTTTTGTTTTGCGTGTCAGGTTTTTGCTGTGGATTGCGGCAACGGCCGTTATACACAAATCCGTCTGCGCCATGTGTTGCCGCCGCTTGCCAGTCTTTGCGGCTGCAATAGCAGGGATACACCAGCCCGGCTGCTTTGAGGCGGTCGAGGGTGTCTTGATATAGGTCGTAACGGCGGCTTTGATAGGCGACTTCGCCGTCCCACTCAAAGCCGAAAGCCTCAAGCGTGCGCAAAATGTCGGCAGCGGCGCCGGGCATTTCACGCGGGGGGTCAAGGTCTTCAATGCGGACCAGCCATTTGCCCTGATGGGCGCGCGCGTCGGCATAGGAGGCGACGGCGGTCAGCAGGGAGCCGATATGAAGCAGGCCGGTAGGGCTGGGGGCGAAACGTCCTATATACATGGCAGGGTGTTTGTGTAGGGCAGGGGCAGTGTGCCTGCACGGTATTTAAATCGTGATAGAAAAGGGCGTGCCGTACACGCCCGAATTTGGATTTCAGACGGCCTGAGACTTTTCAAAATGATTTAAGTTTCAATCGGCCGTTTGTTTAATCTGCTTAAGCCAAGGGAGCCAGTAGTTTGGCGAAAGCGTCTTCAAATTGTTTCAAACCGTCTTCCTGCAAACGCGTTGCCAAAGTTTCGACATCAATGCCGAGTTTGGCGGTTTCGGCAAGCTGCGCTTGGGCTTCGTCCACACCCTCGGTCAAAGTGGCTTTGGCGGTGCCGTGGTCGATAAAGGCTTTGAGTGTCGCATCGGGAACGGTGTTGACGGTATGGGCGCCAATCAGGCTGTCAACGTACAACGTGTCAGGATAGGCAGGGTTTTTCACACCGGTGGATGCCCACAAAAGTTGTACGCGGTTGGCACCTTTTTCGGCAAGTGCGGCAAATTCGCTGCTGCCGAAGTATTGCGCCCAATCTTGATAGGCGGCTTTGGCCAGCGCGATGGCGATTTTGCCTCTGAGGTGGTCGGGCAGGGTGGCGTCCAACGCGGCATCGACACGGGAAATAAAGAAGCTGGCGACAACGTGGATATGGGAAACATCATGTCCCGCCTCCAAACGTTTGGCAATGCCGCGCGCGTAGGCCGCATAGGCTTTGAGGGTTTGGGCGCGGGAGAAGAGCAGGGTCAGGTTGACGCTGATGCCGTCTGAAACGAGGGTTTCAAGCGCTTCGATGCCTTCGTCGGTTGCCGGTACTTTAATCATGGCATTTTTACGGCCGATGGCGGCGTGCAGGCGGCGCGCTTCTTCAACCGTGCCTTGCGCGTTTTTGGATAATTCAGGCGAAACTTCGAGGCTGACGAAGCCGGTTTTGCCGCCGGTGGATTCATGTTCGGCAAGGCATACGTCGCAAGCGGCTTGTACATCGGCAACCGCCATGGTTTCGTAGCGTTGTTTCGGGGTCAGGTCTTGCTGTTTGAGCGCGGCTACTTCGTCGGCGTACAGGGCATCGCCTGCAAAGGCTTTTTGGAAAATGGCAGGATTGGAAGTTACGCCGCACACGCCCTGTTTGAGCATTTCGGCCAATTCGCCGCTTTGTACCAGCGAACGGGAGAGGTTGTCCAACCAGATTTGTTGTCCTAATGCTTTAACGTCCGATAAAATAGTCATCTCTGATTCCTTTTACATAATAGGTTTGTTTGTGAAGTGGCGGTAATGCTACGCCGATTCGATGAATTTGAACAGTTTACAGCCGATTAATTTGGGCAAAACAAACCTAAATTCAAGCATGAAAGGCGGCTTTGATGGCGGAAAACACACTTTATCTCGACTGGGCGCGCGATGTATTGGATACGGAAGCCGAAGGTTTGCGTGAAATTGCGGCGGCTTTGAACCATGATTTTGTCCGTGCGGCGGAAGCGTTGTTGCACTGCAAGGGCAGGGTGGTCATTACCGGTATGGGCAAGTCCGGACACATCGGCCGCAAAATGGCGGCAACCATGGCTTCCACCGGAACGCCTGCGTTTTTCGTCCATCCAGCCGAAGCGGCGCACGGCGATTTGGGCATGATTGTGGACCACGATGTTGTGGTTGCCATTTCCAATTCCGGAGAAAGCGATGAAATTGCGGCGATTATTCCGGCGTTGAAACGCAAAAACATCACGCTTATTTGCATCACTGCCCATCCGACTTCGACCATGGCGCGGCATGCCGATATCCATATTACCGCGGCGGTTTCCAAAGAAGCCTGTCCGCTCGGCCTGGCGCCGACTTCCAGTACGACCGCCGTCATGGCCTTGGGCGATGCGCTGGCGGTGGTATTGCTGCGCGCACGCGCGTTTACGCCCGATGATTTTGCTTTAAGCCATCCGGCCGGCAGCTTGGGCAAACGCCTGCTGTTGCGCGTGGCGGATATTATGCACAAAGACGAAGCCCTGCCTGCCGTTTTGTTGGGCACGCCGTTGAAAGAGGCCATTGTCCGCATGAGTGAAAAAGGTTTGGGCATGTTGGCGGTAATCGATGCCGAAGGCCGTCTGAAAGGCGTATTTACCGATGGCGACTTGCGCCGTCTGTTTCAAGAACGCGACAGCTTTGCCGGTTTGAAAGTGGACGACATCATGCACGCTTCGCCGAAAACCATCTCCGCCGACCGTCTTGCCACCGAAGCTTTGAAAGCCATGCAGAGCGGCCATGTGAACGGTTTGTTGGTGGTCGAAGAAAACGGCGTACTGATTGGCGCGCTGAACATGCACGATTTATTGATAGCACGAATTGTCTGAATCGACGGCAAAAACGTTTTCAGACGGCCTTATGCTAGAATAGGCCGTCTGAAATAAGGAAACCTTATGCAAAACCTCTCTTTCGACCTGCAACAACGCGCTTCAGGCATCAAACTGCTGATACTGGATGTGGACGGCGTTTTGACCGATGGCCGCATTTTTATCCGCGACAACGGCGAAGAAATCAAATCGTTCCACACTTTGGACGGACACGGTTTGAAAATGCTTCAGGCCAGCGGCGTGCAAACGGCAATTATTACCGGCCGCGATGCGCCTTCCGTCGGTATCCGCGTGAAGCAGCTCGGTATCAACTATTACTTCAAAGGCATTCATGACAAACGTGCCGCCTACGCCCAATTACGCGAACAGGCCGGTGTGGAGGAGCATGAGTGCGCCTTTGTCGGCGACGATGTTGTCGATTTGCCTGTGATGGTGCGTTGCGGATTGGCGGTTGCCGTCCCCGAAGCGCATTGGTTTACTTTGCAATACGCCCATTATGTAACCCGACGATCCGGCGGCGCAGGCGCGGTGCGTGAAGTGTGCGATTTGATTATGCAGGCGCAAGGTACGCTTGAACCTGCTTTGAAAGAGTATGTACGATGAAAATCAGATGGCGTTACGGAATCGCCTTTCCGCTGGTGTTGGCCGTTTCACTCGGCGCATTGGCGGCGTGGCTCGGCCGCATCAGCGAAGTGCAGGTCGAAGAAGTCGTCCTCAATCCGAATGAGCCGCAATATTCGATGAAAGGCATCAACGGCAAACGTTTTGACCAAGAAGGCCGTCTGAAAGAAAACCTGAGCGCGGCTGATGCCGTCCAATATCCCAATAGCGCGGACGTGCATTTGGACAAACCGCATCTTTCGTTTTACCGCGACGGCAGCCTGTTGTACGAAGTCGGCAGCGACAAGGCCGTGTACAATATCCAAAACAAAAAAGTCGTTTTCGAACAAAATGTTGTCTTAAACAAAGCGGCCGATGCCAAGCGTTTGGCCGGCATTGTCAAAACCGAACGTTTGAATGTCGATACCGAAGCACAATACGCCCATACCGACAGCCCGGTTACTTTCCAATACGGACAGTCCGGCGGTCAGGCAAACGGCATGACTTATGACCACAAAACCGGTTTGCTGAATTTCCCTTCCAAAGTGAAAGCCACAATTTATGATACAAAAAATTTGTAAAACCTTAGCCCTTGTTGCCGTTTTTGCCGCCAGCCCGGCCTTTGCCCTGCAAAGCGACAGCAAGCAGCCGATTCAAATCGAAGCCGACCAAGGCTCGCTTGACCAAAACAACCAAAGCACCACCTTTTCCGGCAACGTCATCATCAAACAAGGCACGCTCAATATCCGTGCCGGCAGCGTAACCGTTTCGCGCAACGACAAAAGCGAGCAGTTGATGAAAGCCACCGGCTCGCCCGTCAAATTCAGCCAAGAGTTGGACGGCGGCAAAGGCGTGGTCAACGGCCAAGCCAATACCGTGACGTATTCTTCCGCAGCCAACCTCGTTACCCTGTCCGGCAATGCCAAAGTACAGCGCGGCGGCGATGTGGCCGAAGGTGCGGTCATCACTTACAACACCAAAACCGAGGTTTACACCATCAACGGCAGCGCCAAATCCGGTGTGAAATCCGCCGCGAAATCCGGCCGCGTCAGTGTGGTCATCCAGCCGTCCAGCACGCAGAAAAACAAATAAGAAAACACACAAAAAGGCCGTCTGAAAAAGGTTCAGACGGCCTGAGGTCAATATCGAAAGTCAACAGAATATGAGCGCAAACAACAGCCGTCTTGTGGTTCAAAACCTGCAAAAAAGTTTCAAAAAACGCCAAGTCGTCAAAAGCTTCTCCCTTGAAATCGAAAGCGGCGAAGTCATCGGCCTGCTCGGTCCCAACGGCGCGGGTAAGACTACCAGCTTTTACATGATTGTCGGCCTGATTGCTGCCGATGCAGGCAGTGTAATGTTGGACGGCCAAGAATTGCGCCACCTGCCCATTCACGAACGCGCCCGCCTCGGCGTCGGCTATCTGCCGCAGGAAGCCTCGATTTTCCGCAAAATGACCGTGGAACAAAATATCCGCGCCATTTTGGAAATCAGCATGAAGGACAAAAGCCGCATTGATGCCGAACTGGAAAAACTGTTGGCCGATTTGAACATCGAACGCTTGCGCAACAACCCTGCGCCGTCCTTGTCCGGCGGCGAACGCCGCCGTGTCGAAATCGCGCGCGTGTTGGCCATGCAGCCTCGTTTCATTTTGTTGGACGAACCTTTTGCCGGCGTTGACCCGATTGCCGTCATCGATATTCAGAAAATCATCGAGTTCCTCAAATCACGCGGTATCGGCGTATTGATTACCGACCACAACGTGCGCGAAACCCTCAGCATCTGCGACCGCGCCTACATCATCAGCGACGGTACGGTATTGGCTTCAGGCAAGCCGGATGACTTGGTTAACAATGAACAAGTCCGTTCGGTTTACTTGGGTGAAAATTTCAAATATTGAATGCATATTTGACGGTATATGAGGCCCTCATTTCAATTGAGGGCGGCTATAAATATTGGAATAATCACTAAAAATACAAATATAATACCGATAACCTAATCTTTCAGACGGCCTGTCGTATAAAGGCCGTCTGAAAAACTATCCATACATTTCGAATCAAACACTATGTCTTCACTCTTCCTTAAACTCAAACAGACCCAGCAGCTCAACCAGCGGCTGCAGCAGTCTCTGCGCATCTTGCAGATGTCGGGTCTTGAGCTTGAGCGTGAAGTGGAAGACTGGTTGTCGGACAATCCTTTGCTTGAGCGTCCGGAAACCGATGAGTTTGCCGACAGCGGGCTCAACCGTGCCGTCACCATGCCGCGTGCCGGTCAGCAGTTGGGCGGCGACGATGCCGAAGATATTTGGAGCAACATCGCCGAAGAAGAGGATTTCAAACACTATCTGCATGCCCAAGTGTGCGAGCATCCGCTCTCGCAAGTGGAGGCGGCCTATGTTCATGTATTGATTGATTTTTTGGACGAACAAGGCTACCTCACCGACAGCCTCGAAGAAATCATCGACCACACGCCGTTGGAATGGATGCTGGACGAAGAAGCCCTGCAAAATGCGCTGGACGTATTGCAAACTTTTGACCCGCCCGGCGTGGCGGCGGCCGATTTGACCGAGTCGCTCATGCTGCAGCTGATGCGTTTGCCGGCTTCTCCGGCCAGACAAATGGCCGCGCATTTGGTGCAAAGTTCGCTTCAAGATTTGGGCAAAAACCGTAAACAAAACGTTCTGCGTTTCCGCAAACTTTATCCCCAGGCCGACAGCGAAACCATAGAAGCCGCGCTCGATATGATTGCCGGCTTGAATCCTTATCCGGCTTACGGCTTCGCTTCTGCCACCCCTACGCCTTATATTCAGCCTGACGTTTGGGTGAGAGAGGGCAAGGACGGCTGGGAAGTCATCAGCAACGAAGCGGCCTGGCCGAAGCTGCAGCTCAATCAGGAATATTGCGACCTGATGAAATCGGCGGAAGAGGGCGCGCCGGAGTGGAAGGAAAAAATCAGCGAAGCCAAACAGCGCATTGATTCTTTGGAAATGCGCAAAAGCACAGTCCTCCGCCTTGCCGAGTATATTGTCAAAAATCAGGAAGATTTTTTCATCTTCGGCGAAATCGGCCTGTCGCCCATGCTGATGAAAGATGCCGCCGCCGAATTGGGTTTGGCGGAAAGCACCATTTCGCGCGCCGCCAATCAGAAATATTTGTCTTGCCCGCGCGGCCTGTTTGCGTTACGCTATTTCTTCACACAGGCAGTCAATGCCGACGATGAGGGCGAAGGGTTCAGCCAAGGCGCAATCAAAGCTGTCTTGAGCCAGCTGATTGAAAGCGAAGACAGCAGCAAACCTTATTCGGACGAGGCCCTCGTCAAATTATTAAAACAACGCGGCATTGAAATCGCCAGACGTACAGTGGCTAAATATAGAGAATCATTAGATATCCCGCCGGCACACAAACGAAAATTTACCGAGTAGATATATTCCGATCCGTTTTGACGGACTAACCAACCGAAGGAGCTGTATCATGAATCTGAAAATCACCGGTCTGAATTTTGATGTTACCGAAGCCATCAAAAACTACGTTTCCGACAAGTTGGCACGAATCAGCCGCCACGCCGACAACATCATTTCCGTGACCATCACGCTCTCGGTGGAAAAAGTCAGCCAAAAAGCCGAAGCCGATGTCCATCTGGCAGGCAAAGATTTGCACGTTGAAGCGATTGAACAGGATATGTACGCCGCAATTGATGTTTTGATGGACAAACTCGACCGCGCTGTTTTGAAACATAAAGAAAAAAGCGGCGATGTCCGCAGTACTGTCAAACCTGAAGCAGAATAAAGTTTTTGTATGATAAAGGCCGTCTGAACATTCAGACGGCCTTTTGTTTGTTAAGGAGATTTAGCCTTGCAAACGGGTATTCGCTTTGTCGCCGTTCCATGGTGCCACTTTAAACAGCAGCAACATGCCGGGTATGCCCAGGGCAAAACACAGCCAGTAGAAATTGAAGTAACCCATCGCTTCAATCAGATAGCCTGCCGAAGCATTGATAAATGTACGGGGAACAGCTGACAGGCTGGTAAAGAGGGCCAATTGTGTGGCCGTGAAAGCAGGATTGGTTTCACGGGCCATATAGGCGACAAATGCCGCCGTACCCAAGCCTACGCCTGCCGCTTCCGCACCAATCACGGCGGCAAGTATCATTTGTTCCGTCAGGGTAATGGTTTCAAATTTACCGAAACCCGCCAGCCAGGCAAAGCCTAGAATCGTTACCCATTGGGCTGCACCGAAAACCCACAAAGCCCTGTTGATACCGAGTTTCAACATCCAAATGCCGCCGGCAATACCGGCAATGACGGCAGGCCACAGGCCGGCATTTTTGGCAATCAGGCCGATGTCGGTTTTGCTGAAGCCCATGTCTAGATAAAACGGCGTTGCCAGGGAAGTCGCCATACTGTCGCCCAGTTTGTAGAGGAAGATAAACAGCAACACCAATATGGCCTGTTTGATTCCTTTGCGGGAGAAGAACTCACTGAAAGGGTCAGAGACTGTTTGGGCAAATGTACGCGACACAGACGGTGGAATGTCAGGCTCTTTGGCTAAAAACAGGGTCATCAGCAGGCCGGGCAGCATAAATAGTGCCGTAATGATGAATACGTTGTGCCAAGGCATCAAGTCGGCCAAAATCAAGCTGAGCGAGCCGGGTACCAAAGCGGCGATACGGTAGGCGTTGACGTGGATAGAGTTGCCTAAGCCTAATTCTTCATCTGACAAAATTTCGCGGCGAAATGCATCCAATACAATGTCTTGGCTGGCAGAAAAAAAGGCGACCACCAACGATAAGCCCATAATTACATATAAATGCTGGGCAGGATTTAGGAAGGCGTAAATGAGCAAGGTCAGCAGCAAACCAATTTGTGTCACCAGCATCCAGCCGCGCCGCCGTCCTAAAAAAGGTAATCTGACCAAATCAATGACGGGAGACCAGATAAATTTCCAAGTGAAAGGCAGCCCGATAAGTGCCATCAGGCCGATGGTTTTCAAATCGACGTGTTCGCTGCGCAACCATGCCGGAATCAGGTTGATCAGAAAATAAAGCGGCAGCCCCGAAGTGAAGCCTGTAAAGATACAAATCAGCATACTGCGCGAGAAAATCTTGCGCCAAGTGCCGGATTGGGGTGCGGTTGTCATAGTGAAATCAATAAAAAAGAAAAGGGATATTGTAGCAAAGATGGGGGATATGGCGAATGAACTTCTGTTATCTTTATCGAATAATGAGAGGCCGTCTGAAACTTTAGCAAATTAAGTTTCAGACGGCCTTTTGTTGGAAAAGCCAATCGGGTTTTGAAATGTCCGTAAGACAGGCAGAGTGTTTGTCTTACGGATATTTTATTTTCAGACGGCCTTCGATGCTGCGTTGCAGTTGCGGTAGAAGGCAATCAGACCGTTGGTGGAGCTGTCGTGTGCCGGTGTGCCGCGTTCGAGTTCGGGTTCGATGGTTTTGGCCAGCTCTTTACCGTATTCCACGCCCCATTGGTCGAAGGGGTTGATACGCCAAATCACTCCCTGTACGAAGGTGCGGTGTTCGTAAGCCGCCATCAGCATGCCGAGGTTGAAAGGTGTCAGGCTGTCGATGAGCAGGCTGTTGCTCGGGCGGTTGCCGGGGAACTCTTTCTGCGGCGCAAGTCGGTCGCGTTCGTCTTGGGGCAGGGCGGCCAATTCGATTTGCACTTCGTCTAAGGTTTTGCCTTTCATCAGTGCTTCGGCTTGGGCGAAGGCATTGGCAACGGTAAAGCGGTGTTGGCGGTGGTTGCCGTAGATTGTGGTCATGGGGACGATGAAATCGACGGGAATCAGACGCGTGCCTTGGTGCAGAAGCTGGAAGTAGGCGTGTTGGCAGTTGACGCCTTCGTCGCCGAAGACAATGCCGCCGGTGGTGCAGGAAACGGGTTGGCCGTCTGAAGTACGCTGTTTGCCGAGGCTTTCCATATCGAGCTGGTTGAGCCACGGGGTGAAGAGGCGCATGTTGTGGCTGTATGGGACAACGGTTTGGCCGTCTGAATGTTGGAAGTTGTTGTACCAAACGTTGATGAGCGCCATTAGAACGGGAATGTTGTGGCGGAATGGGGTCTCGAAGAAATGGGTATCCATCGCGTGCGCACCGGCCAGCATTTTGCGGAACGCTTTTTCGCCGACGGCAACCATCAGCGGCAGGCCGATGGGCGACCAAACGGAATAGCGGCCGCCGACCCAGTCGGACATGGCGAAGACTTTGTCGGGGGAGATGCCGAAGTTTTGGGCTGCGGCCACATCGGCGGAAATGGCGCAGAAGTGGCGGTAGATGCCGGAATCGGGCAACCCTGCATCGCGGTACCAAGTACGCGCCGCATAGGCATTGAGCAGGGTTTCCGGTGTGCGGAACGATTTGCTGGCAATGCTGAATACGGTGGTCTCGGGGTTGAGGCCGAGAAGGGTTTGGGTCAGGTCGGCATCATCGGAGTTGCTGACAAAGTGGACGCGGATGTTTTGCCAATAGGGTTGCAGCGCCTGTGTGGCCATGCGCGGGCCTAAATCGGAGCCGCCGATGCCGATGTGAACCAAGTCGGTAATCGGTTTGCCGGTAATGCCTGCGTGGGTGCCGTCCAAAAGTTGGCGTGCGAACTCGAGGGTGCGGTTGAGTTCGTGATGAACTTTGGACACGATGTTTTCGCCGTCAACGTAAATGGGTTGGGCATTGGCCGGCAGGCGCAGGGCAGTGTGGAGGACGGCGCGGTGTTCGCTGGTGTTGATTTTTTCGCCGTTGATCATGGCCTGCATATATTGTGGCAAATCGGCTGCTTCGGCCAGTCGGCACAATAAATCAAGGGTATTTTCATCCAGACGGTTTTTGCTGTAATCAAATAACAAACCGTGCAGAATTTCGTGCATATTGTTGAAACGTTCGGCATCTGCAGCGAAACGTTCGCGCAGGGTAACGTGTTGCGTATCGGCATGATGGGCTTCCAAGGCCTGCCATGCGTCTGAGTATGCGGTCATCTCGTTTCCTTAGTATGTAACGGTAAAATAAGCAGGATAGATAGGTATTTCCTGCTTTTTTGTAGTGGCTTGTAGTTTAACAAATTTGAACAGGTTTTGGGAGGTGGTAGGGGTGGTTTTGTTTAAGAAATGTATGCAAAATGAAAAAGAAATGATTGATTATCATCAAGTTTCTGTAAAAAAAGGGGTATGACACCGATGTCTGCTGTGTTATCCTATGTAACATTATTGAAATCCTGTCGGGGCGGGTTCGTAAGATGGCTACAATTTATGATGTCGCTGCTTATGCCGGGGTATCTCCCAAGACGGTCAGCCGTGTGATTAACGGCGATGCGCCGGTCAGTGATAAAACCCGTTCCAAAGTAGAAACAGCGATTGCCGCTTTGGGCTATATCCCGTCTTCTGCGGCGCGGATTATGCGGTTCCACCGTTCCGGCTTGGTCGGCCTGATTACCGGCGCCATTTCGCGGACGGGTGAGAATACGGGCGGACACGGCATTCCGGATATGTTCTTGATTAAGGGCATTCAGCAGCGGATTCGCACACAAGGCAAGATTTTGATGATTGCCGACATCGACAACAAGCCGGGTCAGCCCGGTCAGATGGAGCCGCTGATCCGTACCTTTATGGAACACCGTGCCGAGGGGATTTTATATGTCGCCGGTTTCCATCAGGAAGTATTGTTGCCGGAAGTGCCCAATCGTTGCCCGATGGTGTTGGTCAACTGTTTTGATTTGGCAGGTACGCCGTCGGTTTTGCCGGACGATGAAGCAGGGCAGTATGGCTTGGTGCACCGGATTATCCAAAGCGGACACAAACGGATTGCTTATGTGACTTTGCAGCCGGGCGTGGAAGCGACGAGATTGAGATTGGCCGGATACCGCCGGGCTTTGGCGGATGCGGATATTGTTTTTGATCCGGATTTGGTGCAGACAGGGTATCCTGATTTCAGCAATGACAGCGGGTCTTTGATTTCGGCTATTTTGAAATTGCTGTCTTTGCCGACTCCGCCGACGGTAATTTGCTGCGGCAACGATGAAATGGCCGTGCGCGTGTACGGGATTTTGAGGACGCGCGGCGTACGGGTTCCTGAGCAAGTCTCCGTTGCCGGCTACGATAATCACAGTGCGATTGCGGAAACGCTGTTTCCGCCGTTGACCAGCACCGAGCTGCCTTATCTGCGCATGGGCGAAATGGCGGCGGATTTGCTGTTCCAATACATCGAACATCCGGCCGGTACGGCTCAGCCCGTCAAGGTCGTTGGGGAAACCATCTGGCGTCAGTCTGTGATGAATAAATAGTTTCAGACGGCCTAAAAATAAGCTTCAAACAACACAAACACACATCAAAACAAGATTATATAAACGGTCAAAATAAAGGCCGTCTGAAAACAGGGTTGCCTCATTAAAAAAGGCGGTCCAATACAATAAAAGCGTCATACTGCTGAAATTGGAGTTTGTTGTTTCCATAGTTTATTATCCAGGAGTAGCCTTCCTATGAAAATCTCCCCACAAGTGGCGATGACACTTCGCCAGATTATGCTGATGAACTTCGGTTTCTTCGGCATTCAATACAGCTTCGGGTTGCAGCAAACTGCGATTAACCCGATTTTCAGCTTCCTTCATGCCGACCCGAGCCAATTGCCGATTTTGAATATGGCAGGCCCGATCACCGGTTTGCTGGTGCAGCCGATGATTGGTGCGATGAGTGACCGCACTTGGGTGCCGGGATTGGGCCGCCGCCGTCCGTATTTCTTGATCGGCGCCATCGGTTGCAGCCTCTGCCTCTTTATTTATCCGCACGTTACCGCCTTGTGGGTGGCCGTATTGCTGCTGTGGCTCTTGGACATCAGCAACAACACGGCAATGGAACCTTTCCGTGCCTTTATTGCCGATACCGTTCCTGAACAACAGCAATCCACCGGTTTCTTGATGCAGTCCGTGTTTACCGGTTTGGGTATTACCCTGGCCAACGTTTCCCTCTATATCTTTCAACAAATCGGCTGGTTGCAACAAACTTCCGAAGCGGGCATTCCGTATTGGGTATTCGGTTCGTTTTATATTGGTGCGGTCTGCTCCATCGGTTCGGTTTTGGTTACCGTTTTATCAACAGCCGAACGCGAGCCCAGCCCTGAAGAAATGGCGGCCATTAAAGCCCAGCCGAGCGGCCCGGCCCATGCTGTTAAAGATATTGTCGTTGCCGTGCGCGAAATGCCGACTGCCCTGTGGCAACTGGCTTTGGTGTATCTCTTCCAATGGTACGCGCTCTTCATCTACTGGCAATATATTTCCCACAGTATCGTTCAATCCGTCTGGGACTCGACCGTTGAGAATACCGAAGCGTATAGCCAAGCGGTTGCATGGACCGGCCTGGTAAACGGTTTCTACAACGTGGTAACCTTTATCTCCGCCTTCGGCCTGATGTGGATGGCGCGCAAATACGCCGCCAAATATGTTCACGCCTTTGCCGTAACCCTTGCAGCGCTGGCCTTGCTCACCATTCCGCACATCGGCAACAAATACCTGATGTTTGCGCCGATGATTGGTTTCGGTGTCGGTTGGGCAAGTATGATGGGCGTGCCGTTTATGATTGTGGTCGGTTCTATTCCGAAAGAACGTTACGGCGTGTACATGGGTATTGTGAACATGATGATTGTGATTCCAATGCTGATTGAAACCGTATCTTTCGGCTGGGTGTACAGAACTTTCTTGGGTTCAAACCCTGCCAACGCGATGACTTTTGCCGGTGTTTCCCTGGCCATCGCCGCTGCGTTGACCTTAACCATTAAAACTGCGGCCAAACCGGCTACTGCAGAATAACGAAGTTTTGATTTAAAACCAAAATGAAAAGGCCGTCTGAAACATGAAAGGGTTTCAGACGGCCTTTTTGGTCGAAACAAATCATATTTGCCGACTTGATTCGGTAAGCCTTATTGTTGCTGCGCTACCGTTCATCACTCAAATTGGCTATGACTACCGATTTTGCTTTACAATATCCTTCTTTAATTGATTTCGTTTTACCATCCTGATGACAGAACACATTTCCGCTCCAAGTCCATCTCCTGTCGGCGAAGGCTACCTGCTGTTGGGTCAGTACGCCGAACGCGCCTATCTCGAATACGCCATGAGCGTGGTCAAAGGCCGCGCGCTGCCTGAAGTTTCAGACGGCCAAAAGCCCGTGCAACGGCGTATTTTGTTTGCCATGCGCGATATGGGTTTGACGGCGGGCGCGAAGCCGGTGAAGTCGGCGCGCGTGGTCGGCGAGATTTTGGGTAAATACCATCCGCACGGCGACAGTTCCGCCTATGAGGCGATGGTGCGGATGGCGCAGGATTTTACCTTGCGCTATCCCTTAATCGACGGCATCGGCAACTTCGGTTCGCGCGACGGCGACGGGGCGGCGGCGATGCGTTATACCGAAGCGCGGCTGACGCCGATTGCGGAATTGCTGTTGTCCGAAATCAATCAGGGGACGGTGGATTTTGTGCCGAACTACGACGGCGCGTTTGACGAACCGCTGCACCTGCCCGCCCGCCTGCCCATGGTGTTGCTCAACGGCGCGTCGGGCATCGCGGTGGGCATGGCGACCGAAATTCCGTCGCACAATTTGAACGAAGTAACGCAGGCGGCGATTGCGCTGTTGAAGAAACCGACGCTGGAAACCGCCGACCTGATGCAATATATTCCCGCGCCCGATTTTGCCGGCGGCGGTCAAATCATCACGCCGGCGGACGAATTGCGCCGGATTTACGAAACCGGCAAAGGCAGCGTGCGCGTGCGTGCGCGTTACGAAATCGAGAAATTGGCGCGCGGACAGTGGCGCGTGATTGTGACCGAGCTGCCGCCGAACGCCAACTCCGCCAAAATCCTTGCCGAAATCGAAGAACAAACCAACCCGAAACCGAAAGCGGGTAAAAAGCAGCTCAACCAAGACCAGCTCAACACCAAAAAGCTGATGCTGGATTTAATCGACCGCGTGCGCGACGAGTCCGACGGCGAACATCCCGTGCGCCTGGTGTTCGAACCAAAATCCAGCCGAATCGATACGGATACCTTCATCAACACGCTGATGGCGCAGACTTCGCTGGAAGGCAATGTGTCCATGAACTTGGTGATGATGGGGCTGGACAACCGTCCCGCGCAGAAAAACCTGAAAACGATTTTGCAGGAATGGTTGGATTTCCGCGTCGTTACTGTAACATGTCGTCTGAAATTCCGTTTGAACCAAGTGGAAAAACGGCTGCACATCCTTGAAGGCCGTCTGAAAGTCTTTCTGCATATTGACGAAGTGATTAAAGTCATCCGCGAATCAGACGACCCGAAAGCCGATTTGATGGCGGCGTTCGGGCTGACCGAAATCCAGGCCGAAGATATTTTGGAAATCCGCCTGCGCCAGTTGGCGCGTTTGGAAGGTTTCAAACTCGAAAAAGAATTGAACGAATTGCGCGAAGAACAAGGCCGTCTGAATATCCTTTTGGGCGACGAAAACGAAAAACGCAAGCTGATTATCAAAGAGATGCAGGCGGACATGAAGCAGTTCGGCGACGCGCGCCGCACGCTGGTGGAAGAAGCCGGGCGCGCCGTGCTGACGCAAACCACCGCCGATGAACCCATCACGCTGATTCTGTCGGAAAAAGGGTGGATACGCAGCCGGGCCGGACACAACCTTGATTTGAGCCAAACCGCATTCAAAGAAGGCGACCGCCTCAAGCAAACCCTTGAAGGCCGTACCGTTTTACCCGTCGTCATTCTCGATTCATTGGGCAGAACCTACACGCTCGATGCCGCCGAAATCCCCGGCGGACGCGGCGACGGCGTGCCGGTTTCATCGTTAATCGAGCTGCAAAACGGCGCCAAACCCGTCGCCATGCTCACCGGCCAGCCCGAACAGCATTACTTGCTTTCAGGCAGCGGTGGCTACGGCTTCATCGCCAAGCTGGGCGACATGGTCGGACGCGTGAAAGCGGGCAAAGTGGTGATGACCGTGGATAGCGGCGAAACCGTCCTGCCGCCGATTGCGGTTTATGCCTCTTCGCTCATCAACCCCGACTGCAAAATCGTACTGGCAAGCAGCGACCACCGCCTCTTGGCGTTTTCCATCGGCGAACTCAAAGTCATGCCCAAAGGGCGCGGTTTGCAGTTGATGTCGCTGACCGACGGCGCATTTTTGGAACACGTTATGGTAACGACCTCTCCTGAGTTTACCGTTGTATCGGTCGGCCGCCGCGGCGCCGAGCATCAGGAAAAACTGCGGATTGCCGATATTGACGGCAAGCGCGGTAAAAAGGGCAAAGTATTGGAAATATCAGGCCGTCTGAAAAGTTTGTCTTAAGGCAAAAACCAATATATTCAAATAAATTAAATTTACTACGACATTGCATGAAAATAAAAAAGGTTCACTTATGAACAGAGCCAATCTTCAAGAGCTGGGTAATCTGAGGGAGCGGATTCCCGGCGTCATCAACATCGCCCGAATAGCCATCGTCTTGCCGCTTTTGGTTTTGCACGCTTTCGGCAGCTACACGGGCGGCAATTTGATTGGCGTTTCGTTGCCGGCGGTTGAGTTTTATATCTGGATAACGCTGTATTTCTTCCTGATTATGCTCTCCGTACTCCGCCCGGGCTGGCAGTGGCAATCCTTGGATTTGCCCAATGCCAGCGCAGTGGTCGACATCACCATGATTATGGTTTTGGTGTATATCTCCGGCGGTACGGCTTCCGGTTTCGGGATTTTGGTTTTGCCGTTTGTCGCCACGTCGTGTCTGCTCAGTTATGGCCATTACCCCATGCTGTACGCAGGTTATACGGCAATGCTGTTTATTTTGAACCTGTTTTTAGACGGCAGTATGCGTTTCGATTCGTTTAATTGGGACGCAAAATCAGTGGCGAATTCTTTAATGCTGATCGGCGCCAGCTATCTGGTGGCGATGCTGACCTCGTTTGCCGCCCGTTATCTCGAACAGGCCACAGAGTCCGCCAGCCGCCATCAATTGGCCTACCGCCGTATCAGCGGCCTGAACCATTTGGTTTTAAACCGCGTACAGGAAGCGGTGGTGGTGATTGATGCGACTCAGCGCGTGTGGCTGTTTAACAAACAGGCAAAAATCTATTTTCCCAGCCTGATTATCGATCAGCAGGAAATCGTGTTTGGCGAACTGGTGGCCCGATGGCAGCGCCAACCCGACAAACCTTTTGAAACCGATATTCATATTTTCCAACACGCCATGCACGTCCGTGCCGTTCCGCTGATTCAGGAGCAGACCGAGCTGCTGATGCTGTATGTTCGCTCATTGCGTGAAGTGGCTGCGGAAGCCATGTCCACCAAGCTGACTTCGCTCGGTCAATTGACTGCCAACCTCGCCCACGAAATCCGCAACCCGATGTCCGCCATCCGTCATGCCAGCGATTTGTTGCAGGAAGGCGATGAGGCAGATCCGCTCAAGGCCAAGCTCTACAACATCATCGACAGCAATATCCAACGCATCGACAAGATGTTGGAAGACGTATCCCTGCTTAACAAACGAGACAACATCAGCCGCCAGCCGATTAATCTGATGAAATTCTGGTTGGAGTTCAAGCAGGAATTTACCTTGAACAATCACGATGCCATCGGCTGTTTGCGCATGAATATGGACGGCAACAACCTGACCGTATTGGTCGATCCTATGCATTTGCAGCAAGTGATGTGGAACTTGTGCAACAATGCGTGGCGACACAGCCGTCAGGACGAAAACGCCATTACCGTCCTTATCCGTTCAAGCGGCAGGATGCATATTTCCATCGTAGTGGCGGACAACGGCAAAGGCGTGCCACCCGATGTACGAAATCATTTGTTCGAGCCGTTTTACACCACCGAAAAACAAGGCACCGGCTTGGGGCTTTACGTCGCACGCGAGTTGGCACACGCCAATATGGGGCAGCTGCATTATCACCCTGAAATGAACGGGTTTGAATTGATTTTACCGAAGGAGCAAGCGCAGGATGAATAAATTGCAAGAGCCGGTTTTGGTTGTCGATGACGAGGCAGACATCCGCGACCTGATGGAAATGACCCTGATGAAAATGGGTCTGCGCGTCGATACTGCGGCTGGTGTTGAAGAAGCCAAAGACAAGCTGGACAACAACGATTATTCGCTGGTGTTGACCGATATGCGTATGCCCGACGGCTCGGGTCTCGAGGTTGTCCAATACATCGACGAGTTGATGCTCGACACCCCCGTCGCCGTGATTACGGCTTTCGGCAATGCCGACCAAGCCGTTGAAGCCTTGAAAGCAGGGGCGTTTGATTATCTGCAAAAACCGATTACACTGTCGCAGTTGCGTTCATTGGTTAAATCGGCAGTGTCGGTTTCAGACAATACTGACGAACCCACGCCGTCTGAAAAAGTCAAATCGCAGCCTGCGCCTGTTTCTGCCGCACTGTATAAACCCGAACCTCAGCCGGCCAAACCTGTCGTTACGCCTCCTAAGAGCGTACAGAGCGAATTTAACCGGCCTTTGACTGTTCCGGAAGGGCTCAATTCCTTAAAAGAGCGTTTTTCGGCCGGCAGCATCAATCCTGCTCTGCAACAAGACGCACCTATATTGGACGGCGAGGACGATATGCCGCGCCTGTTGGGTACTTCGCCGCAAATGGTCGAAGTACGCCACCTGATTCGCAGATTGGCCCACAGCCTTGTTCCCGTTTATATCTCCGGCGAGTCCGGTACGGGTAAAGAGCAGGCGGCGCGCACGATTCACGAGCTGTCCGACCGCGCTGACAAACCGTTTATTGCCGTCAACTGCGGAGCCATTCCTGAAAACCTGATGGAAAGCGAGTTTTTCGGCTACAAAAAAGGCAGTTTTACCGGCGCAGATCAAGACCGTCTCGGCTTTTTCCAACACGCTGACGGCGGCACTTTGTTCCTTGACGAAGTTGCCGATTTGCCGCTTGCCATGCAGGTCAAACTCCTGCGCGCCATTCAAGAAAAAGCCGTGCGCCGTATCGGTGATGCGCGGGAAACCTCTGTGGATGTGCGCATTATTTGTGCAACCCATAAAAACCTCGAAGCATTGGTTGAAAGCGGCGCATTCCGTCAGGACTTGTATTACCGCCTTAACGTAGTCTCCCTGCACATGCCGCCTTTGCGCGAAATGCGCGAAGACTTGGGCGCGCTGATTTTGTATCTGCTGTATAAACACCGTCACGGCAATCAAACCTACAAACTCAGCCCGAAAGCCCAAGAAGCCTTGTTGCATTACAGCTACCCCGGCAACTTCCGCGAGTTGGAAAATATCCTCGAACGCGCCGTTGCACTGACGGTCGGCCAAGTGATACAAGTGGACGACTTGCAGATTCAAAACGCCCCGCAGGCCAAAGCCGATCGCAGCAGCCTTTCTTTTGACGACATCGCCGAACCTGACGCGCGCGAAACCACGCTCAATCACAGCCCCATTCCGCCGTTTGATCCGCGCACCATGCAGATACAGGATTACCTCGACCAAGTGGAACGCAGCATCATCGAGCAGGCCTTGCAGCAAACCCGTTACAACCGTACCCAAGCCGCCAAACTTTTGGGCATCAGCTTCCGCTCCATGCGCTACCGCATGGAACGCTTGGACATCAATTAAAACGTTCAGACGGCCCAAGTTTTCCAGGCCGTCTGAAACATAAGCCTTATGTACAAGATTTATTTTGACAAAACCGCATCTGCCGAACTTCGCAGCCTTGCCGTGCCTTTCGGGCTGACCGTTATCGACCGGCAGCCTGAAGCAGGCAGTTTCCTTATCGCTGACGAAAGCGGCATCAGTTTATGCCGCGCCGGTGAAAAAGGCCGTGTCCGCGTTGATTTTGATGGCGGTGCCGCCCATTATCGGCGCACTAAAGGCGGCGGCGAGCTGATTGCCAAAGCCGTCAACCATACTGCGCAACCGACTGTCTGGGACGCTACCGGCGGACTGGGACGCGACAGCTTCGTGCTTGCCTCGTTGGGTTTGAATGTACACACTTTTGAACAAAATCCTACTGTTGCCTGTCTACTTTCAGACGGCCTCAACAGGGCGGGACAAAGTGAAGAAACACGGGAGATTGCCCGGCGAATTACTTTGCACTTTGGCAATGCCGTTGATTTGATGCAGGAATTGGCCGCGAAAAACGGCAGGCCCGATGTAGTGTATCTCGACCCGATGTACCCGGAACGCCGCAAAACCGCCGCCGTGAAAAAAGAAATGGCCTATTTCCACGACTTGGTCGGCGCGGCACAAGACGAAGCCGAGTTGTTGGACGCAGCGTTGAATACTGCCAAAAAGCGCATTGTCGTCAAACGCCCGCGCTTGGGCGAATTTCTCGACGGGCGCAAACCTGCTTATCAATACACCGGCAAAAGCACGCGTTTTGACGTTTACCTTCCGACAAGGCCGTCTGAAGACTAGAAGTAAACTTGCAACATATCAAAAGAAGCCGCCGACGTTATCAGCGCGGCGGCAAAGTGTGCTATAAATACCTTTTCCCAAACTTCATTGGAGCAAACAATCATGGAATTAGTATTCATCCGTCACGGACAAAGCGAATGGAACGCGAAAAACCTTTTCACCGGCTGGCGCGACGTTAAGCTGAGCGAGCAAGGTTTGGCAGAAGCCGCCGCAGCAGGTAAAAAGCTGAAAGAAAAAGGCTATGAATTCGACATCGCCTTTACTTCCGTCCTGACCCGTGCCATCAAAACCTGTAACATCGTTTTGGAAGAATCCGACCAACTGTTTGTTCCGCAAATCAAATCATGGCGTTTGAACGAGCGCCACTACGGCCAGCTGCAAGGTTTGGATAAAAAACAAACCGCAGAAAAATACGGCGACGAGCAAGTCCACATCTGGCGCCGC
The DNA here is from genome assembly GCF_001838065.1 of Neisseria sp. HMSC078C12. Taxonomy (NCBI): domain Bacteria; kingdom Pseudomonadati; phylum Pseudomonadota; class Betaproteobacteria; order Neisseriales; family Neisseriaceae; genus Neisseria; species Neisseria sp. HMSC078C12. The sequence continues at coordinate 53,092 of NZ_KV835613.1, forward strand.
AGCTACGATACCCTGCCTCCGCTGCTCGATCCTAAAGACCCGCATTCCGCCCACAACGACCGCCGCTATGCTAACTTGCCTAGCGATGTTATTCCCGATGGCGAAAACCTCAAAGTTACCCTCGAGCGCGTCCTGCCTTTCTGGGAAGACCAAATCGCTCCGGCCATCCTGAGCGGCAAACGTGTTTTGGTTGCGGCACACGGCAACTCCCTGCGCGCGTTGGCCAAACACATCGAAGGTATTTCAGACGAAGACATCATGGGCTTGGAAATCCCGACCGGCCAGCCGCTGGTGTACAAATTGGACGAAAACCTGAAAGTGGTTGAGAAATTCTACCTGTAAGGTAAAGGGAAAAAGGACGTGGCGAACACGTCCTTTTTTGTATTTGTCTGTTTGAGGCCGTCTGAAAGCAATTGATGGCAGGGCGAAATGAAAAAAGGACGCGTAAAGCGTCCTTGATGGAGATTAAACCCTGTATTACTGGTTTTTCTCGATAACTTCTTTGAGGTGGGGCATAGGGCTGTAACCGCTTTGGCTGCGGCCGTTAGGGAAGACCAGGGTCGGCGTGCCGTTGAAGCCGAATTGTTCGCCCAATGAAGTGGTTTCCGCAACAGGGTTTTCGCAGTTTGCTTTGCCGCTTGGGAGTTTGCCTTTGCGCATCCAGTCGGTCCATGCTTGGGTCGGATTAGGTTGGCACCACAACAGCTCGGCTTTGCGCGCGGCATCAGGGTGCAGGCTTGGAATCGGCATCATGAAGGTGTAAATCGTGATGTCGGTCATTTTTTCAAATTCATGCTCCAAGCGTTTGCAGAACGGGCAGTCCGGATCGGAGAAAACGGCGACTTTCAGTTTGCCGTTGCCGCGCACTTCTTTGATGGCTTTGTCCAAAGGCAGGGAAGCGAAGTCGATTTTGTTCAAATCGGCGGCGCGTTCTTCAGTCAGGCTTTGGCGCGTGTTGACGTTGATGAGGTCGCCGACGAGCATATAGTCGCCTTTGGCATCGGTATAGATGATTTGTTTGCCGCTGACGACAACTTCGTAAATGCCTTTAATCGGTGTTTCACTGACGCTCAAAACTTTCAAATCTTGGGCGGCATAGACTTTTTCCAAACGCGCTTTCAAAGAAGCGGCAACGGATTTGTCGGCAGGCGCTTCCGCTTTGGCAGCCGGCGCAGGCGCGGCGTTGGCTTTGGATACGGCAGGTTGACCGCATGCCAACAAAGGAAGGACGGCAAACGGTGTTAAGATTTTGATTAACTTGGTTTTCATGCGAGAGACTTGCGTGTGTTAAAAGTAAGGCATTGTATCAAACCTCTGTCATGCCTGCATTGTATTGAGGCTCAATTTATCGTCTGAAAATAGCTTTCGGCTGTTAAAATACGAAAAAATGATTTGATTGTTTGTATGATTTACTACCGCATCGCTGTGAACGTGCCGCTTTCAGACGGCCTTTTGACTTATTCTCATTCCGAGCCGCTCCCTCCGGGAACGCGGGTGCTTGTGTCTTTCCGCAATAAAACCGTGGTTGGGATTGTGTGGGAAACGGATATTGCGCCCGATATGGATGCGGCGCGGATTTTGTGTGTTCAGACGGCCTTTGTAGAAGAAAAGCCGTTGCCTCAAAGCTGGCGTGATTTGTTGGCGTTTACGTCGCGTTATTACCACTATCCGACCGGGCAGGCGGTGTTTGCCGCGCTGCCGCAGGGTTTGAAGGAAACGCGCGCGGTGGAAATGCCGCAGCCACCGTTGTTTTATGCTTTGAACGAAGCAGGCAGGGCGCAAACACCGCCGCCGGCGCGGTTCAACAAAAAAGCGGCTTTGTGGGACGCGCTGCTGTCGGGCGGAATGACGATGGCGGCGTTGAAGCAGGTGAACGCGCAGGCGGCGAAATTAATCGAAGATTGGGCGGAACAGGGCTGGATTGAAACGACGGAAGCGGCGAAGTCCGTTTTAAGGCCGTACCACGGGCAGGCTTCGCACTCTGAATTTGTATTAAACGCCGACCAGCAGAAGGCTTCCGATGAGATTCAGACGGCCTTTGGCAAATTCCAGCCGTTTTTGCTGTACGGCATTACCGGCAGCGGCAAGACTGAGGTGTATTTCGATGCGATGGCGAAAGTGTTGGCGCAGGGGCGGCAGGTGTTGTTTCTGTTGCCTGAAATTAACCTCACGCCGCAGCTTTTGAAGCGGGTGGAAGACCGTTTTGCCGACGTGCCGACCGCCGTGTTGCACAGCCAGATGGCGGCAGGCAAGCGCACGCAGGATTATTTGCGCGCGATGTTGGGGCAGGCGAAGCTGGTCATCGGCACGCGGCTGGCGGTGTTCACGCCGATGGATGATGTCGGGCTGATTGTGGTCGATGAGGAACATGACGGCTCGTTCAAACAGGACAACGAATTGCGCTACCACGCCCGCGATTTGGCGGTGTGGCGGGCGAAGCAGAGCGGCTGCCCCATCGTGTTGGGCAGCGCCACGCCCAGCTTGGAGAGCTGGCACAAGGCGCAAAGCGGTGCGTACCGCCTGCTGCAACTGACCGAGCGCGCCCATACCGCTGCGCAACTGCCGCAAGTGGAAATACTCAATGTAGGCCGTCTGAAACTCGACAACGGCTTCTCGCCGCAAGCCTTGCAGCTTTTGAAACAGAACTTTGAAGCGGGCGGCATGTCGCTGGTGTACCTCAACCGGCGCGGCTTCGCGCCCGCACTGTTTTGCGGCGACTGCGGCCATACCTTTGGCTGTCCGAACTGCTCCGCCAAAATGGTGCTGCACCAACGCGCCCGCCAACTGCGCTGCCACCACTGCGACCACCGTGAACCCATCCCGTTCAAATGCCCCGACTGCGGCAACCAAGACCTGACCGCCGTCGGCCACGGCACGCAGCGCGTCGAAGAAACCCTGCGCGCCTTCCTGCCCAAGGCCGCCATCGTCCGCGTCGATAGGGACAGCACGGCGCACAAAAATGACTGGGCGGATTTGTACCGCCGCATCGCCGACAACGAAATTGACATTCTGGTTGGCACGCAGATGCTCGCCAAAGGTCATGATTTCGCACGGCTCAACCTCGTTATCGTATTAAACGCCGACGGCAGCCTGTACAGTGCGGACTTTCGCGCACCGGAAAGGCTGTTCGCCGAGCTGATGCAAGTGTCCGGCAGGGCGGGGCGCGCCGACAAACCCGGCAAGGTGTTGATACAGACCCAACTGCCCGAACATCCCGTCTTCGCCGCCGTCAAAGCGCAGGACTACGCCGTGTTTGCCGAAAACGAATTGAATGAGCGGCAAATGTTTGCCATGCCGCCCTTCGGTTTCCAGACCGCCATTCGCGCCGACGCGCCGCGCGTTGCCGATGCGATGGAATTTCTCAACGCAGCCAAAGAAACCCTCGCCCCACTTTTGCCCGAAAGCGTCTCCCAGTTCGGCGCCGCCCCCATGCTGATGGTGCGCCTCGCCGAACGCGAACGCGCGCAAATTTTCCTTGAATCGACATCCCGACAGGATTTGCACCGCGCCGTGAGTTTGTGGGTGCAGGTGTTGCAGCAAAACCGCGAAGGCAAAATCAGATGGTCGGTGGATGTGGATGTGCAAGAGGCTTGATTGGAATGATGCAATCAATATAAATATAAAAGGCCGTCTGAAAATCTGTTTTTCAGACGGCCTTAAGTTTTGAAATCAGTTTAGAAGAATTTTGCAGCGATATAGCCGAGAGCAAGCAGGCTCAAAACGGCGAATACGATGGCAACCGTAAGTAGAAAACGTGTTTTGTTTCTGGCTGCCAGTGCGGCCAGCTCAGGATTTTGGCCTAACTCTTCGCGTAATTGGGATTCCAATTCGGCACGGATTTTTTTGCGCAGCTTTTTCTCTTCCTGTTCGCGTTCATATTTGAGCTTGTGAGCAATTTCAGTTTGTTTTTTATGCTCAAAAGAGATTTTTTCCTGCCATTCAATGCGCTTGCGCTGAATGGCCAGCTCATTTTTTTCTGTCAAATCAAAGTGGCAGGTCTTACATTCCTGTGCATCGAGTTCGTCAATAATCGTCATGCAGACGGGGCATTGGATAGGGTCGGGCGTGTTGACTGCCAACACGGGTTCTTCTTCAACCGCTTCCAACTCCATAGCCTGACGGACGATTACGTCCAAACCCAAATAGCTGAAGTAATGCTGCGCATTTTCGCGCTCGTCTTGGGTGCATTTCTCGGCCACAATGGCTTGCGGACGCTCTGCCAAGGCTTGAATCAGGCTCTCGGCTTCGTTTTCGGGCAGGTTGTCATACAGGCAGGCATGGATGCGCTCCCTATCCGTGTTCGGCGGATAGGAAACGTATACGTCGAAAAATTTTTCTTGTTTGCTCATTGATATCCCATGAGTATTTCGACTGCGTCAACCAAATGGGTTTAGCCTAAGGTTTTGTTATTGTGTATGAGCTGTTTTGGCTTGCGATGCAGGCAAAAACAGAGGCCGCAGTCTGAGGCAGACCGGATAGGGGGTGCCTTCGTGTCGTTAATCGGCTGGACAATGACTTTTTATTTATATGGCAATATGCATGTCCAATGTTATGTCTATTGTAGAGTAAATATTCACGCCCGATATTATTATTATAAGATAAATCTAATATTGTTTAAAATAAATTCACACAAAAGGCCGTCTGAAGATACAGACGGCCTGTTTTTCGTGAAGAAACGGATTGTTTATACGGAGAAGGACGAGCCGCAACCGCAAGTCGTTTCGGCATTCGGATTGCGGATGACGAATTGAGAACCTTGCAGGCTTTCGGTGTAGTCGATTTCCGCACCAACCAGATATTGGTAGCTCATCGGGTCGACCAAGAACGTCAGGCCGTTTTTTTGGATTTCGAAATCGTCGTCGTTTTTGATTTCGTCAAAGGTAAAACCGTATTGGAAGCCGGAACAGCCGCCACCGTTGACGAATACGCGCAATTTCAGGTCGGGATTGTTCTCTTCGGCAATCAGGTCGGCAACTTTGGTGCAGCAGCTGTCAGTAAAGATAATAGGGCTTTCGTCTGACATGATGTGATTCCTTTTATATGAATGTTTTTACTATTGTCGCGCAAACCGTTGGCCAAAGCAAGTTTGTGCAGACAGGTCTGCCAGCTTACATGGAGGGCATGGCAGAAATTTCAAGCGCCAGTATGTCAGATTTAGATGCTTCTGCCAAACCATTCTACACGGCCGATGATGGCAACGTCGTCGGTCGGGTTTTTCAAGTCGATTTCAAAAGTAGGGTAGGCTTCGTTGGCGGAAATGACGTTGACGATGCCGCCGGGTATCAGTTGCAGGCGTTTGACCAGAAGGTTTTCGTTGAGGCGCAAAACATAGAGGCCGTCGCGTGGCGTGGTTTGGCCGTGGTTGATGAGGATGGTGTCGCCATCATTCAGCACGCCTTCCATCGAGTCGCCTTTGACTGAGATAACGGAAAGGTTTTTGATGTCGCGCGTCACATAATTTTCAATCCAATAGCGTCGGAACGCCATGGCGAACATGGGTTGCTCATCGCCGACGAGCTGACCGTGTCCGGCCGCGGCTTGGATGTCGTAACGCGGTACGAAGACAAATTCGTCTATATCGACTGGATTGCCCAGCGTATCTGTTGCTGTGGCTTTCGGGGCTTCGGAATCGGGGAAGGGGGAACCTTCGCCTGTCAACAGCCAGTCTATGCTGCAGCCTTTAAGTTGTTTGATTTTTTTTAGCGTTTCCGATTTCGGCAGGCCGCCTTCGTTCCAGATACGGCTGAATCCGGCGATGGTCATATCGATGTCGGCGGCAATTTTGGCTTGGCGGGCTTCATCTTTCCATAAGAAAGCCAGGCGGTCTTTAAAGGTATCCATGTTTATGCCTTTATGGAGGTATGTTTTTTATATGGTTTGGACGATTTGAGTGTATTTTACCTTAGTTTTTATAAAATTGTAAGAAAAAAATTACTCAATCTAAGAAAAAGTATTGCATATTCTATTTTTTCTTAGTATTATTCGTTTTGTCTTAGATAAATCGATATTTCTTATTTTCTATTCGATTTTTCTTAGTTTGGTTTTATTTGGTTTAGTTTTTCTGATTTAAACCTGCTATATGATTATGATGAGAGGTGTGAAATGACTCGTTCGCGTAAAAATACTTTTTGGGTGCTGCTGGCGTTGGTGCTGGGTTTTTTTGCCCTGCCTTTCGGATCTTCGGAAGCGCATGAAGCGGACGGTAATTTGACGGCTTCGGAATGCGAACGCTTGGGCAGTTTGAGTCTGGATCAGATGGACGGCAGGCTGCTTGCCTTCGCCAAAGAATGCGATATGGTGGAGGCTACCCACGATTGGGAGCAACAGTACGGTAACTTGAATGAAGAAGAAATGCTTGCCGGCGTGGTGTATGAGTGATGTTTGCGTATGAATTAATAAAGGCCGTCTGAAAACCATTATTTCAGACGGCCTTGTGTTTGTGATGACTTTGTACCTGCAATAAGGATGACGTTAAGGCATCAACGGCGCATTGGTCAGGCCGGTGGTTTCAGGCAGGCCGAACATGATGTTCATATTCTGCACGGCTTGACCGGCTGCGCCTTTAACCAAGTTATCGATGACGGAAAGCACAATCCACACATTGTCTTGATCGGGCGCTTTTTGAACGCTGATACGGCAAAGGTTGGCGCCGCGCACGCTGCGGGTTTCGGGTGTCGAACCTGAAGGCAGGATATCGACAAAGGGGCTGTCGCGGTAGTATTCGCGCAGCAAGGCTTCAGGATCGGTGTGTTCTTGCAGGTGCAGATACAGGGTGGCGTGCATGCCGCGTATCATCGGAACAAGGTGTGGCACGAAAATCAGGCCGTCTGAAACCTGGTCTTGCAGTCCGGACAGGGTTTGTCGGATTTCAGGCAGATGGCGGTGGCCGCCGACGCCGTAGGCTTTGAAGTTGTCGCCTGCTTCGCACAATAGGGCATGGGTACTGGCTTTGCGGCCTGCACCGGAAACACCGGATTTACAGTCGGCAATCAGCGGCGCGTTGGCTTTCAGACGGCCTGCTTGAAGCAGCGGCAATAAGGGCAGGGAAACGCAGGTGGGGTAGCAGCCCGGATTGGCCACCAGCATGGCTTTGGCGATGTCGTCTTTGTGAAGTTCGCACAAACCGTACACTGCTTGGGAAACGAGTTGCGGCGCGGCATGGGTCATTTTGTACCATTGTTTCCATGTGGGGATGTCGCGGATACGGAAGTCGGCAGACAGGTCGATCACGCGTACGCCTTTTTCGACAAGGGCTGGCGCTTCTTTCATGGCCACGCCGTTGGGTGTGGCGAAGAATACGAGGTCGCAGCGGTCAAGCCCGGCCTCTTCGGGCGTTTGGAATGCAAGGTTGTAAATGCCGCGCAGGCTGGGGAAGTAGTCCGCTACTGCAATACCGGCTTCGCTTCGGCTGGTAACGGCGGTGACTTCTGCGTTGGGGTGGCTGCTGAGCAGGCGCAACAATTCGACGCCTGTGTATCCGGTTGCACCGACAATACCGATTTTAATTTTTGTGGTCATGGTGTGGCTCCTTTGTAGGGATGACGATGCGTTTGATTATATAGTAATTGATTGCCGTCGGTCAGCGGTGCTTGTGCCAAGCTTTGCAAGGGACGGTTAAACAGGCCGTCTGAAATATGGAATGAATAATATTCGGGAGCGGGTTTCAGACGGCCTGAGCGTTGGGAAAACGCAGTTTGCGGTTTGATTTGTCTGTTGATTTGTGGTGGGTGTTTCGTCTTTATCCTATCCATACGAATACAAAATAAAAATGTAAAAAAATGCCCCCGGGTTGGAGGACCGGAGGCAAGTATCCAAGGAGTAGCTCTCATCAATAAGAACTAGTTACTTGGTACTATATCCCTTGTTAGGATTGAAAGCAAGCGTTTTGCACATTTTAACGTTTAAATAATTTTTTCATTCAAATTCAGCGAACTATCAAACAGGGCTTGAATCTTGGGTTGGTGGCTGATGCCGATGACCAAAGTGTCGGGCAAATGTTGTTTGAGGGTCTGCATCAACATCAGGGCGGATTCGTCATCAAGCTGGTTGGTGGCTTCGTCGAGGAACAGGATTTGCGGTTTGTGCAGCAGTGCACGTGCGAGGCTGAGGCGTTGCTGTTCGCCGCCGGAGAGGATGCCGTGCCATTCGTATGGGGTGTCCAAATCGTTGATCAACGTGTGCAGCCTACCCGTGGGGTTGTTTAGGCCGACTTGTTCCAAAACGGTTTGAATCAAATGGTCGTCTTGGCAGGCTGAGTAAGGGTAGCTGACGGTTTGGCGCAGGGTATCGGTAGGCAGGTAAGGGCGTTGCGGGAAAAACAGGCGGCTGCCTTCGAGTGAAAAACTGCCTTGATAATACGGCCATAAACCGGCCAGCACGCGCAACAGCGTGGATTTGCCGATGCCGCTTTTGCCTTCGAGCAATAGCCATTCTGGGGCATGGGCTTCAAGGTTGATGCCGGAGAGCAGGGGAGTGCCGGTTTGGGTGTGGACGGTAAGGTTGTGCAGGACGGCTTTGCCGCGATGTTGCGGCAAATCTGCTTGGTGTGGCTGAAGGACGGGGCTTTTGTGTTCTGCTTGTTCTAAGGCCGTCTGAAAACCGGAAAGCCGCTCGATGACTGCCGCCCATTCAATCAGGCGGCGGTAGGAGTCGGTAAACCAGCCGAAGCTGTCTTGGACGCGGGCAAACGATGTGCGCGTCTGCATCATGTCGCCGAAGGTCATGGTTTTGGCGAGGTACATGGGCAGGGTGGCGAGGATGGGGATGAAGATGCTGATGCGGACATAGGTCGCCCAGAAGGTTTCTTGGCGAAATTCGCAGTTGGTCAGTCGCCGCCAGTTGTCGCGGATGCGGAGGTAACGTTGTTTCAGACGGCCTGTTTCGGCTTCACCGCCGTTGTAGAAGGCGATTTGTTCGGCATGGTCGCGCACGCGCAGAAGGGCGGCGCGGTAGTCGGCTTCGCGGTGCTGGCGGTCGATATTGAGGTTTTTCAGTTTGCGGCCGACAAGGTGGGCGATGACGGTGCTGAAGATGGAATAAATCAGGGCAACCCAGACGAGGTAGCCGTGTATGGTGATGCTGTATCCGCCGATGTTGAAGGTCTGCACGCCGGAGAGCGTCCACAGTACGGCGACGAACGCGCTGAATTTGGCAACGTTGTTGATGAAGGAGCGAAAGAGGCCGATGCTTTTGTCGGCGAGGAGGTAGATGTCTTCGGCGATACGCTGGTCGGGGTTGTCCGGTTCGCCTGTCAGGCGCAGGCGGTAGTGTTTGTGACCTTCGAGCCAGTTTGTTTGGAATTGCTCGGTCAGGTGGGTGCGCCAGCGGAAGATGAGGCGTTTTTGCAACCAGTCGCCGCAAACGATGCAGCCGATGATCATCGCCATATAGCCGAGGTATTCGACAATGAGCGCGGGCATGGACGCGCCGTCAAATGCGGCCAGTGCGTCGTAGAAACGTTTGTCCCAAGCGGCGATCCAAACGCTGATGGTGATGGAGCAAAGGGTGAAGCCGATGAGGACGGCGAGCATCAGCCATTGGATGCGGCCGTGCGCCCCCGACCAGAAAGGACGGGCGAGGTAAAAGAATTTTTTGAGTGTTTTCATAATGCTTGCGAATGCGTGCGAATGGCCGTCTGAAAGTGAAATTGTACTTTCAGACGGCCTTTTTATCAGCAATAGTTGGTTTATGCTTTTAAAAAATGAGCGGTCAACCCGTGCTTGCTATGCTGCTATTTACATTTTCCATTTCAGGCTGAACACGGCGTTGCGCGGTTCGCCGTAGAAGTTGTCGCTGTTGGCAGCTCGGTTGTATTGGTTTTCGTAGTAGCGTTTGTCGGTCAGGTTGTTGACCGCCAGCCCCAGTTGCAAGTTTTTGCTCGGGCGGTATTGGACGTTGGTATTCCAAATGGTGTAGCCGCCTTGCTTGATGGAGCCGTAGGAATTGGCGGTTTTGCTGCTGCTCTTCAAACCAAGACCGACTGTCCATTTGCCGTCATCCACCGGCAGGACATAGCTGGTGTAGAGGCGGAACATATGCTTCGGCGTATGGCTGCTGAAGTTGTAGCCTTTTCGGCGCGATTCAACATTGTTACCGACGCTGTTGCGGTTGGTGCTGCGGTTGAAGGTGTAGCCTGCGTAAACTTGCCAACGGTCGGTCAGACTGCCGGAGATTTCAGCGTCCAAGCCGCGGCTGCTTTGATTGAGCGGTTCCCAATAGGGATGCGGTTTCGCATTGACGCGTTGGTTGTTGTTGTCTTTGTCGGTGCGGTAGAGGGCGACGGAAGTATTCAGACGGCCTTCGTTCCATTCGCCTTTCCAGCCGAGTTCGTAGTTGCGTCCCATAATCGGCGGCAGCAGGTTGTCGTTGTAGTCGCGGTTCATCGTTTGTTTGAAAATGGACGTATAGGCGGCGTAAATACTTTGCTTGGGCGTGATGTCGTAAGTGATGCCGGCATAAGGAACGAAGCGGTTGCGTTTGAGCGAGTCTGATGAACCTGCTGCCCCGTCTTTGAGGTCGCGATCCCAATAGTAGTCGCGTTTCCAGCTGGTATAGCGTCCGCCTGCGATGATGTGTAGTTTGTCGGTAGGATTGATGCGCGCGCCCAAACCAAAGGCGTGGGTAGTATAACGGCCGTCGCCGCCACGGGCTTTGGCTGTGGCAGAATCCCAATCGGGTTTGGCTTTTTCGCTGCCGTTGAAGGCATCTGCGTCATAGGTGCTGCTGTCGTTGAGCCAGCGGTTGCTTGAGTTCACGTTCTCTTTGGAATAGCTGTGCATGAAGAAGAGGTCGTGATTTTGGCCGAAAGCGAAGATGCGGCCGGTCAAGTTGTTTTGGAAAGTGAACTGGCGGTTGCCTGCATCGTAACGGTCGAAGCTGTATGTGGTCCCCAGGCCGTCTGTACCGATGCCGTTACCCGTGCCGCCCAGCGTGTAATATTCTTTTGAACTGGTGTTCTTGCGCCAGTCTAGTTTGCTGCTCAGTTTCCAGTTGTCGTTGAAATAATGTTCTAATTCGGCGAAAAGATTGTATTTTTTCAGGCGGGCTTCGTTCCAATCCGCACCAAGATAGCGGCTGCGTTTCCACTCTTTGCCGTCTGCACGCATAGGCAGGCCGTCAGGATCAGGTGTTTCAGTTTGGTTGAGATAGCTTGCGCCCCAGGTAAGTTTGCTGTTGTCGCCGATGTCTTTGTCCATTACGCCATACAGAAGGACGTCGCGGCCGCCGGATTGGTCTTTGAAGGTTTTGTTGCTGCCTACCGAGCCGACAAAGCGACCGCGCAGGCCGTGTTCTTGGCTTAAGGTGCCGGATGCATCAAAGACGCTGTTTACTTTGCCCCATGAGTTTGCCGTCAAATCGGCGGAAAGTTGGCGTTTTGCAGTTGGTTTTTTACGGACGGCGTTTACCGTTCCGCCGGGTTCGTTGTTTGCCTGTGTCAAACCTGCCGCACCGCGCACCACTTCAATGTGGTCGTACATTGCCATATCGGTTGCACTGGTCGGGTCGCCGGCCGGACCGCCTAAGCCAAATCCGCCGGGCGAGCCGAGTTGCGTGGCAATACCGTCTTCTTCAAACTGTTCGATAAAATAGCCGCGCGACATGAAATGCGTGCGTCCGCCGCTTTTGAAAACATTGATGCCCGTAGCGTTTTGCAACGCACCTTCTAAGTCGGTAATGCCCTGGTCTTCAATTTGTTTTTTGGTAATGACGCTGACGGATTGGGGGATCTCCCGCGGAGAGAGCACCAGCCCTGTGGTTGAGCGCAGGGCGGATACGGTGTAGCTGTTTTGACTTTCAGTGCGCAGGCTTTTGTTTTTACCTACTACGGTAACTTGTTCCACTTCAGCCTGTTGTACTTCTTCGGCAGCTTGTGCGGCTTGGGGCAATGCGGCAAGGCAGAGGGCAAGAGTGCTTAGTTTGAATAGTTTCTCAGAATGGTGCATTGGGAGGGGTCCTTGATAAAGAAAGGTCTGTTTGTTTTTAAATATTGGCGGCAATATCTGTTTAAATTGAGCCGTTGTTTTTTATAAGCCGTTTTGTTTTAAAAATTAAATATAAGTCCCCGAATCATTTTATTTGATTCAATTTCGATTTTGCCAAACCATCGGGTCAAAAAAAGGTTGCCATCGGAAAGGGAAGCCGTTGGCAACGAATGGAGGTGGTAATGCAATGAAAGCTAGATACAAATGGTAGTATAAAACTAGCCATAAATAACTATATCGAAACGGTGAGAAAAATCAACAGGAATTTTTTTCGGTTGAGAAAATTTTTTAGACTGTTTGCTTTATATCAAGATTTAAAAAAAGGTTTGATTGGAAAAGGCCGTCTGAAAACGGAAAGAATCGGTTTCAGACGGCCTTTTAATCAAGCGGGGTTAGAACTTGTAATCGACTTTGAACATGATGTTGCGCGGTTGGCCGTAAATATTGTTAATGCCCATTGTGCGAATACGGTGGTTTTCATAGTAGCGGCGGTTGCCCAAATTGCTGCCGATCAAACTGAGGTTGAGATTTTTGGTCGGTGTGTAATGAACATCGGCATTCCAAAGCAGGTAGCCGCCTTGGCCTACATTCCACAAACTGTTGGTTTTGCTTTGCACGGTCATGCCGCCGCCGATGGTCCATTTACGGTCGGCAAAGGGGAGGCGGTAGCTGGTGTACAGGCGGAACATATGTTTGGGCGTATGTTTGCTGAAGTTTGTGCCGATGGGGTAACGCGCCCCTTCGCTTTCTTTATATTTGCTCATATTGAAAGCGTAGTTTGCCGATATTTTCCAATCTTCGGTGAGGTCGCCGGAGAGTTCGGCTTCAAAGCCGCGGCTTTGAACTTTGCCGATGGCCTGATATGCCCATTCGCCTATAGCGTTGCGTTTATCTAAATCATACGGACGGTTTTTTTGAATGATTTGGTAGAGGGCAAACGAGCTGTTGAGTCTGCCGTTGCCAAACCAGTCGGATTTGAAGCCGATTTCGGTATTGGTACCGGTAATCGGGTTCAGGAGGTTGTTGTCCATATCGCGGTTGGTCTGCGGTTTTTTGATTTGGGTGTAGTTGGCATAGATGCTGTGGTTTTTGTCGACATCGAATGTAATGCCCAAGTAAGGGACAAGGCTGGATTTTCGGTATTCGGACAGTTTGCCTGTTTTGCGGTTGTCGAAGTCGTATGCCCAGTGTGTGTAACGCAATGCGCCCAAAATGTGGAGTTTGTGCCAAGGGGTAAAGAGAACGCCTGTCGATACGGCATGGTTGGTGATGGTGCGTTCGGTATCGGTATAGTTGGCGTTGCCGCTTGTCCAATCGGTGCGCGCCACGCTCTTCCAGTCGTAATCGAAAATATTGTATTCGTTAGAGGTACGGGCTTTCCATAGGTTGTAGGAGCTGTTGTTTTCCCGTGAATAAGTGTAGTTGGCAAATGCCTGCTGTTCGTTGCCTAAGGCTTGGAACTTGCCGGATACGCCGGTTTGGAAGGCAAATTGTTTGCCGGTATTGTCGTATTTTTGGATGTTGTCGGTTGCACCGGTAAAAATGCCGTTCTGTCCGATGCCGGCGAACCTGCCGCCTGTATTGGCTGCGGTGGCGAAGTTTTGGGCGGATGAAGAACGGTTGTAGTTGAGCTTGCTGCTCCATTTCCAATTGTCGTTGATTTGATGGTCGAATTCGGCAAAGACATTGCGTTTGTACAAGCGGATTTGATTCCACTCCGCGCCCAGATAGGTATCTCTCGGAAGGTTAAGGTCAAAGCCGTTGCCCATCGGTACGCCGTAAAAATCGGGTGTTTCTTCGGTGCGTTGGTACAGGCCGCCAAGTGTGGCTTTGCTGTTCTCGCCGATATCGGCCTCTAAAATCCCGTACAGCATTTGGCCTTTGGTTGGGTTTTTGTCTTGGAAAGTTTTATTGCGTGTCAGGCTGGAAACCAAACGGCCGCGGACGCTGTGACTGCTGTTTAAACTGCCCGATACGTCGCCGATCAGGCCCGCTGCGCCGAAACGGTCGGCCATAAAACTTAAGGTTGCCTGCGTATTGGCGGTCGGACGTTTGCGCACGACATTGATTGTGCCGCCGGGTTCGCTGTTGGATTGGGTCAGGCCGGTCGGACCTCGGACAACTTCGATATGGTCGTAGATGGCCAAATTGCTCATGCTTTGAGGGTCGTTGTACGGGTTGCCGGACGAACCTGCAACGGTAGTGGATAAGCCGTCTTCTTCAATTTGATCGATGTAAAAGCCGCGCGATTGATAACGCCAACGGCCGGAATCGGGAATTACGTTGATGCCGGTTGTGGTTTTTAAGGCTTGTTCCATATTGGTCATGCCTTGGTTATCCAGCTGCGTTTTGGTAATCACGCTTACCGACTGCGGCGTTTCTTTCGGAGACAAGGCAAGGCCGGTGGTGGTGCGCATGGCTGAAGTTGTGTAGGAGTCGCGGTTTTCGGTGCGGGTGGAACGGTTTTTGCCGGTTACGTTGACGGTTTGCAGCTCGGTAGTTTGTTCGAGCTTGGGTGTTGCCGTGTTTTCTGCTAAGGCTGCATAAGGCAGGGTGGCAATAATGAGTGTTAATGTTTTGAGGGTTGGGGCGTTCATGAACGTCTTTCTATAATTAAAATAAAATAATAATAATTATATTTTACAATAATTTTGTTATTTTGTAATTTAAGAACAAGATTTTGAGGGTTTTTAGCAGATTTATGTTATTTTTATGGTTTTTGAAGGTGTTTTTGAAATTAAACTAGCTAAGGGAATCAAGCGACAGGCCGTCTGAAAATTTTCGGGGTGGTTCGGCTATAATGCTGTTTTGGTTTTTTTAAGGCCTTTGCAAAAATACGGTTTGCGTTGCTTTAAGCTGAATGTGCACCGGATTTATTTGCAAAGGTTTTGGGGCATGAGGAGAAAGAGATGAAGAAAGTTTTGGTGTTGCAACGTGGGGATTTGGGCGCGTGCGACTGGTCGGCGTTTGGCGGTTTGGTGTCTGCGCCATCAGGGAAGTCGGTGTTGCGTGTACCGGTTTCGGATGATTTTGAATTGACGGACGGGATGCGTGCGGCGTTGATTGCGCAGCAGATAGATAGCGCGGTGTTGCCGGATGTGGCTTTTGCCGATTTGGGACTGATTGTCAGCGATATGGATTCGACGCTGATTACGATTGAGTGCGTGGATGAGATTGCGGCCGGTGTCGGGCTGAAGGATGAGGTGGCCAAGATTACGGAGCAGTCGATGCGCGGCGAGCTGGACTTTGAGCAGTCTTTGCGCAAGCGTGTGGCCTTGCTGGCCGGTTTGGACGAGCGCGTGTTGGAAGAGGTGTACGAGAATGTGTTGCAGCTGTCGCCGGGCGCGGAATTTTTGTTGGAAGCGTGCAAACGGAATGATGTGAAGTTTATGCTGGTGTCGGGCGGATTTACGTTCTTTACGGAACGTCTGCAACGGCGTTTGGGCTTGGATTTCCATTTTGCGAATGTGTTGGAAGTGGAAAACGGCAAGCTGACAGGCCGTCTGAAAGGGCGGATTATCGATGCGCAGGCTAAGACTGATTTGTTATGTGAATACCGTGAGCGTCTGGGTTTGGCTCCGTGGCAGGTTGTGGCGATGGGCGATGGTGCGAACGATATTCCGATGATACGGGAGGCGGGATTCGGCATTGCTTATCGGGCGAAACCGAAAACTGAAGCGAATGCGGATGCGTGTGTGCGCTTTGGTGGTTTGGAGCGGATACGCGGTTGGTTTGCGTAAACTGTTTGAGGTCAGGCCGTCTGAACGATCGGGAAACTGGTTTTCAGACGGCCTGATGTTTTATAAGGCGATAAAACGGTAGCCTTCGGCATCGACTTCGAGAATGGAGGCGTAATTGTCGCGCCAGTCGCCGAGTACGATGCGGGTGTAATCGGCCTTGCGGTGGATGTTTTCGCGGTGGGTATGGCCGTGAATGAGCAGGGGCGTGCGGAAGCGTTGGATGGTTTCGTGGGTAAAGGTTGGATTAACGTCCATGATGTCGGCGGTTTTGTATTGTTTGTCCTGTTTGCTCTGCCTGCGGATTTTGGCAGCGATGTTCAGTCGGAGTGTAAGCGGCAAAAGCAGGAACAGGCGTTGCAGCCATTTTTGATGGACGGTACGGCGGAATTTTTGATAAGAATGATCATCGGTGCAGAGGGTGTCGCCGTGACAGAGTAGGGTGGGTGTGCCGAATAGGTCGATCACGGCGTACTCGGGCAGTAAGGTTATGCCGGTATCGTGGGCGAAGGTTTTGCCGATGAGGAAGTCGCGGTTGCCATGGATAAAATAGCAGGCAACGCCGTGCTTGGTCAGGCCGCGGATGGTTTGCTTGATGGTTTGCACCAAAGGGCTGTTTTCGTCATCGCCGATCCAAAAATCGAAAAGGTCGCCGAGGATGTACACGGCTTGGGCATGGACGGCTTTTTCTTGGATAAATTTTTGGAAGAGAGCGGTCAGCTGAGGATGGGATTCGCTCAGGTGCAAATCGGCGATGAAGTAAATCGGCATGATGATGTGGGGCGTATGGGAAGGGTTTTATTATAACTTGGGTTGTCGCGTTTGGATTTGGGCTTGGTGTTTTTCGTTTGTAATGCGGTGATTTTGTTGTTTTGATTGGATGTGATAAAGGCCGTCTGAAACATCTTTTCAGACGGCCTTTATGGTTTATTGGGCTTTGCCCTGATAGGTGATTTTTTTCAGCGTCTCTTCTTGGTACAGGTCGGTAATAGGGACGCTATAGAAGAATTCGTTGCTGCGGACAAAGCGGTTGACCAAGTCTTTGTCGAGATGGAGGACGTGATGCCGCAGTTTGTTTAGGCCTTTGAATATCATGGTGCTCCAGCGCATATAGCCGTCTGAATTGGGGCGGATATCGTTCATGGCGTCAAGGGCGAGGAGTTTGCGGTTTTGTTCCTCTTTGTCCAAAGGATGGGAATAGATGCTTTGGAAGTAAAACGGCTGTTCGGCAAGCGGCGGCAGGCTGAGGGAAGAGCCTACTTTGCCGATTGGGAAGTCGTCGCTCAGATAATGGATGGTGTGCAAAAACAGATTGCCGCGGCGGTAATCGATTTTACGCAGGGCTTCGATGGCGGCCAGCGTTGTGTGTTGGTGGTCGGGATGCGTGTCAATATTGGGGGAAGGCGACACGATAATGTCCGGCTGGAATGTTTCTATCAGGTAGCCGAGATTGTCCACCAAGCTGTTCCAGGTTGAGCCGGGCTTGAGTTGTTGCGCCAATGGGGAAGTATTGGCATGGCGGAAAATATCGACGTCGGTCGTATCGATTTTGGTCGATTTAATCTCTTTTTCCGGATTTTGGCGCATGGCGGTCAAAGTGCTGTCGAAGTAGCCCAGTTGCAGGATGTTTTCAGACGGCACGCCGGCCAAAAGGGGGACGGTCAGGCTGTTCCAAACGCGCATCCGGCCTTTTTGCAGATATTGGGCCTGAGTGTCGCAGTCGCATGTGCCGTAAAGGTTGCCATAGTGGAAGCTGCCGCCTTCGCTGGCGGTTAAAGTGCAGATCATTGAATTGGCGGCGTGTTTTTCGTACAAACCGTATGCGCTGAGTTCGGCATCGTCGGCATGGGGAGCGAGGACAAGGATTTTTTTGCCGTCGAGGTTTTCACGCGGATAAACGGAAAGTTCGATTTCTTGATCGGCCAAAGTCAGGTATTTGCCTTCTAAACGGACGGTTTTGTCGCTGTCGGAGAAGGTGTCGCTCAGATTGATATAGCGCACGCCTTTTGCGCCGTATTCGAAATATTGCTTCCATTTGCCTTTGGATGAAATGGTTTCGACAAAAGGCAAGAACAATAGTCCCATCCAGTTGGACTTGATACGGATTTTGGCAATGACGGTATCCCGTCCGCTGACAGTGGCGGGCAGGGTCAGGCTGCCGCCTTTGAGGGTTGCATGCGCGGTAGAGGGGAGGGAGGGATAGTTATAGTCTTGGTGTGTGTTATAGGCAAACTGTTTTTTATGAATAATTGAAGTAATAATAAACAACAAAACAAAAAAAGTCAGTATCAGCCCCGTCAGTATCAGAAACATTGTTGGGTTCCTTTATTGTTGTAACAGTCATGATAGTGCTTGTGGAGCTTATTTGTTTGTTTTTCTTACAAACGGTTGTTTTTTATACTCTAACGTCATTAAAGTGAACGTTTAAAATAAAACAATTGATAAGTTGATTATATATAAACGACTAAAATACAGAAAGGCCGTCTGAAAAATTTGAAAGAAATTTCAAATTTTTCAGACGGCCTTGATATTTTAAAGGTTAAGCCGATAAATTATGCTTCTTTTGTTTCAACTGCTTTCTGACGCAGACGCAGGCTCAACTCGCGAAGTTGTTTGTCGTCGACCACATTAGGTGCATTGGTCAGCAGACATTGTGCACGTTGTGTTTTCGGGAAGGCAATCACGTCGCGGATAGATTCGGCACCGGTCATCAGGGTAACCAGACGGTCGAGGCCGAATGCAAGGCCGCCGTGAGGAGGTGCACCGAATTTCAGGTTGTCCAAGAGGAAGCCGAATTTCTCTTGTTGCTCTTCAGGGCTGATTTTCAGAGCGGCAAACACTTTCTCTTGTACGTCTGCACGGTGGATACGGATAGAGCCGCCGCCGATTTCCCAGCCGTTCAATACCATATCGTAGGCGCGGGCCAGGCAGTTTGCAGGGTCGGAAACCATCAGGTCTTCATGACCTTCTTTTGGTGCAGTAAATGGATGGTGTACGGCAACGTAGCGGTCGGCTTCTTCGTCGTATTCGAACATTGGGAAATCGACAACCCACAAAGGTTTCCATTCGTCTACGAAGTAGCCGTTGTCTTTGCCGTGTTCCAATCCGACTTTGATACGCAGTGCGCCGATGGCTTCGTTCACGACTTTGGCTTTGTCTGCGCCGAAGAAGATGATGTCGCCGTTTTGCGCGCCGGTACGCGCAATGATTTCTTTCAGGGCGTTTTCAGACAGGAATTTCACGATTGGAGATTGCAGGCCGCTGTCTTCGCCGTTGGAAAGGTTGCTGACATCGTTTACTTTGATGTACGCCAAACCTTTCGCGCCGTAGATGCCAACAAATTTGGTGTATTCGTCGATTTCTTTGCGACTGAATTTCGCGCCGTTCGGCACGCGCAGTGCAACCACGCGGCCGCCTTTCATGTCGGCTGCGCCACGGAAGACTTTGAATTCTTCCGTTTTCATCAGGTCGGTCAACTCGGTAAATTTCAAGTTGATGCGCATGTCCGGTTTGTCAGAGCCGTAGTAGAACATGGCTTCAGAATAAGGCATGCGTGGGAAGTCGCCCAAATCTACGCCCAATGCGTCTTTGAAGACTTGTTTGGCCATGCCTTCGGTGATGTCCATGATTTCATCCTCGTTCAAGAACGAGGTTTCCAAGTCGATTTGGGTAAATTCAGGTTGACGGTCGGCACGCAAGTCTTCGTCGCGGAAACATTTGGTAATTTGGTAGTAACGGTCGAAACCGGCCACCATCAACAGTTGTTTGAACAATTGTGGAGATTGCGGCAGCGCGAAGAATTCGCCCGGATGAACGCGGCTTGGTACGAGGTAGTCGCGCGCGCCTTCCGGAGTGGAGCGGGTCAGCATCGGTGTTTCAATGTCGATGAAGCCTTGTGCGTCCAAGTAGCGGCGAACGCCCATAGCGACTTGGTAACGCAGGCGCAGGTTGCGTTGCATGGTAGGACGGCGTAAGTCGATAACGCGGTTGGTCAGGCGAACGTTTTCGCTGATGTTTTCATCGTCAATTTGGAACGGAGGTGTAGCGGCAGCGTTCAAGACTTCGATTTCTTTGGCAAGGATTTCGATTTTGCCGGAAATCATTTTGTCGTTGGTTGTACCTTCAGGACGATTGCGTACGCGGCCGGTAATGCTCAAAACGTATTCGTTGCGGGAAGAGTCGGCAGCGGCAAATGCTTCGGGCGTATCGGGGTCAATCACGACTTGAACGATGCCTTCGCGGTCGCGCAGGTCGATAAAAATCACACCGCCGTGGTCGCGTCGGCGGTGTACCCAGCCTTTGACGGTAACGGTTTGGTCTAAGTATTGCTCGCTGATAAGGCCGCAATAGTTGGTACGCATAAAATCACCTTTTTATATTGTTCAATTTGAAAAGAAGGAAAGGCCGTCTGAAAAAAGAAGACCTTAATTGTTGTGTTCGGTATCACCGTCTTTAGACGGTTTTTGGGCGGGCAGGGATTTAACCGGCAAGTCGTCCGGCATCACCATGCCCAGTGAAATCACATATTTCAATGCCTGATCCACGCTCATGTCCAGCTCGCGAACGTCGCTTTTTTTCACCATGATGTAATAGCCGCCGGTCGGGTTGGGCGTGGTTGGGACGTAAACGGAAATATAGTCGTCATCTTGCGGCAGGCTGCCTTTGAGTTTGGCGGGGATATGGCCGGAAACAAAGGCTATCGTCCAAATGCCCGGTTGCGGAAAGGGAACCAGTACGGGGGTTTTGAACGAGCGGCTGCTGTCAGAGAGCAGGGATTCGGAAACTTTTTTAACGCTGGAGTAGATGGATTTGACGACGGGGATACGTCCTAAAAGGCTGTCCCATGCGCCGAGAATCCGTCTGCCCAATACGTTGGCGGCAAATACGCCGGTAACGAACAAGACGACTGTGGCGGCGACGATGCCCAAACCGGGAATGTTGAACCCCCAGAAATGCTGGGGCTGCCAGCTTTCCGGTAATAGGTTGATCAGTCTGTCGGCGGCGGAGATGATGTAGCTCATCGCCCAGATGGTTACGGCAATCGGCAACCAAACCAGCACGCCTGTAATCAGGTATTTCTTTAAAGCCTTGGCGATTTTTCCGCTTTCGGCTGCGGTTTCTGTCATCTTTGTTTCATTCCGGCAAGTTTTGCCCAAACTTTGCATTATACGCGTTTGGACGCTAGGAAACGAGTATTTTAAACGAATGGCTTGTTTTGTTTTATTGTTTCAGACGGCCGCCTTGATTGCAAAGGCCGTCTGAAACAATATGGGGAATCAGATTCCGTCCCAGTCGTTGAACATCAGGCCGAAGCCGATGCCGTTTTGTTTGTGGTTGTAGTCAATCAAGCTTTCGCCGTAGCCGTGGAAGCCGCGGACAACGCCTTTGAGTTTGCCTTTGATGGGGAAAGTATAGGCCGCTTCAACGGCGCCGCGTCCGCTTTTCGGATTGTAACGCAGGACGGAATAAACATTTTGTTTGTCATTGAAGCGGTATTGGACTTTCAAGTCGCCGTAGCCCATGTATTTGTTGATGTCCGGATTGTCGTCGTCATCTCCTTTTTGGTCGAAGGCGCGCATCCAAACTCTAGGAATAACGGTCAGCTTGCCCCATTCCATGCCGGCCATGGCGTAAACCCGGTTCCATGAGCGCGATTCCGGGCGGCTTTGACCGTTGGACTGGTGAACAAAACCTGCGCCGACCATGCGCAGTTTGCCGCCGAAAGGCAGGTCTGCTTTAACGGGTTGGGTAATGAAGATTTCGGGTTCGTAGTCGGTATTGCGGAACGGGGCGGATTTGCGGCCTTGGTTGAAGATTTGCCAGTCGGATTTTTGGGTGTAGCCAAACCATACATCGGCACGGGTTTTGAATAAATCTTCGGCAATCTTGCTTTTGAAAGAAACCTGCATTTTGGTTTCGAGGCGTTTTTGCTCGCTGAATTTTTCCTGTGTGGTTACGCCGCGGCTGGGGGATTCCGGGTAATAGTTGGGGCTGCTGTTGTACCAAACGGGCATGAGGTACATAGGATTATGCTCGCGTACGCTCAATAGGCCGCGCGTGTCGTTTTTATCCAAATCGTACATCAGGCTTAGAGGCGTGTAGCTGTCGGCAGTTTCACTTAATACGTCGTCTGAAATATTCGGGTGGGTAGGATTGTCGAATACAATGGCCGCTTCTTTTTTCTCAATGCTCTTGCGCACGCTTTTTTCGAGGTCAACCGGTGTTTTGGCGGTTTCGGTTTGCGCTTGCGGCAGTGGGGATTGAGGGGGAAGTTGCGCCGAGTAGATGTTGTCGTAACACGCCAAACGGGTGGCGTTGTCTTGAATGGTGGTGCAGTGTAGGGCGGCATCGGCGGCAGCCAGCGGGGCGGCGGCAATGAATCCGATACTTAGGGAATGTTTCAACATCTTGTTCATGAGAGTTTCCGTTGTTTTTCAGACGGCCTGATGAGGGGGTAAATAGGTTTATTTAGTCGGTTTGGGTTGTGAATACGGCAATGCCCCTGAAAGGCAGGACCTCAGGGGCATCGTATCAGCTCGATTCATCCTGTTTTGATTGTCAGGATTTCCGGCATCTGCGTCAGTATTAAGCCAAAGCTTTTACTTTAGCAGACAGACGGCTTTTGTGACGGGCTGCTTTGTTTTTGTGGAATACGCCTTTGTCAGCGATGCGGTCGATGACTTTAACGGATTCTTGGTAAACTGCTTGAGCAGCAGCTTTGTCGCCGGCTTCAACTGCTTTCAGCACTTTTTTCACAGCGGTACGGAATGCAGTACGCAGGCTGGCGTTGTGGGCGCGTTGTTTAACCGACTGGCGGGCACGTTTGCGGGCTTGTGCGCTGTTTGCCATATTGAATATCTCCTGAAAAATAAATTCTGTAAACGCGCAATTTTAAAGACAGATTTCCTTGTGTGCAAGCTTTTTCTCTATAAACGCGCGCAAATCAGCCGTATTTTGCCCAAAAACGACAGCCGGTGCAACGCTTTTGGTAAAAAGATAGTGTTGCTTTGCCTTATTTCAATAAAAATCAGATGGATATTGCTTTGCGTTTGCTTACGTTTCCATTACAATAGCCTAACTCTGCGCCGGGGTGTTTATGGGGTGCAGGGTTTCTTATTTATTGACATTAACCACTCTTTCATCAGGAATCTGCCCGTATGAAAAAATCTGTATTAGCCGTATTGGCCGCATTGTCTTTGGCCGCGTGCGGCGGTGGCGAGAAAAAAGCCGAGCAACCTCAAGCAGGCAGCGCGCCTGCTGCCAATGCCGAAGCAGCCGCCACCGATACTCTGAATATCTACAACTGGTCAAACTACGTTGACGAAAGTACAGTCGAAGACTTCAAAAAAGCCAATAATTTGAAGCTGACTTACGATTTGTATGAAAACAACGAAACGCTGGAAGCCAAAATGCTGACCGGCAAATCCGGCTATGACTTGGTTGTGCCCGGTATTGCCTTCCTGCCGCGCCAAATTGAGGCGGGTGCATACCAAAAAATCAATAAGGATCTGATTCCGAACTACAAAAACATCGACCCTGAATTGCTGAAGATGTTGGAAACTGCCGATCCGGGCAATCAATACGCCGTTCCATACTTCTCAGGTGTGAATACGATCGCGATTACGGCGAAGGGCAAGGAGCTTTTGGGCGGGAAATTGCCTGAAAACGGCTGGGATTTGCTGTTCAAACCTGAATACACCAACAAGCTGAAATCTTGCGGCATTGCTTTGTGGGATACCCCGAGCGAAATGTTCCCAATCTTGTTGAACTACTTGGGTAAAGATCCTAAAGGCTCGAATCCTGAAGATTTGAAAGCGGCGGCGGAAGTGTTGAAGTCTATCCGTCCTGATGTAAAACGTTTCAGCCCTTCCATCATTGACGAACTGGCGCGCGGCGATATCTGCTTGGCGGCAGGTAACGGCGGCGACTTGAACTTGGCCAAAGCGCGTTCCGAAGAAGTGAAAAACAACGTCGGCATCGAAGTGTTGACGCCGAAAGGCATGGGCTTCTGGATTGAATCTTGGCTGATTCCGGCCGATGCGAAAAACATCGCCAATGCTCACAAATACATCAACTACACGCTTGATCCCGAAGTGGCTGCGAAAAACGGTATTGCCGTAACCTTCGCGCCGGCCAGCAAACCTGCACGCGAAAAAATGCCTGCCGAGCTGGTGAACACTCGCTCTATTTTCCCGAACGAGCAAGACATGAAAGACGGTTTCGTGATGCCTCAAATGAGCGCAGATGCGAAAAAACTGTCTGTCAATTTGTGGCAAAAAATCAAAGTCGGTTCAAATTAATTGTGAGCTGATTATTTGAAGCAAAGGCCGTCTGAAATTTTTCAGACGGCCTTTTATGATGTCCCAATTTTTATCGTTTCAAAGCCAAAGTCAATACGCCTGCGGTTACCAAGCCTAAGCCTACCCATTCCTGCGTGCTCGGGCGTTCGTCTAAGAAAACGACGGCCATCAGGGCGACCAAGACCAGGCTGAATTTGTCGACGGGGGCAACTTGCGAGGCGTTGCCCAGTTGCAGGGCTTTGAAGTAGGCGAGCCAGGATGCGCCGGTAGCGAGGCCGGATAGGATGAGGAATGTCCAGTTGCGGCCGGTAAAGCCGTTCACACCCTGCCATTTGCCGGTGTAGGTTAAAAACAATACCAAAGCGGCGAGGATGACCAAGGTGCGGATAAAGGTGGCAAAATCGGAATCTATCCCTTGTAAACCCATTTTGGCGAAGATGGCGGTCAATGAGGCGAAACCTGCCGATGCCAATGCCCAAAACAGCCATGCGTTGCTGCTCATGTTTTTTCCTTTTATTTTGAATTGTTGACAATATGAATCCGCTTGTTGATGAAATATCGAAATTTTCACTGCGGTTTATTCTTGGAAAACGTTATAATAGAACGAATATTCTTTTTCTTCCAGCCGTCTCTTGAGATTGTTTCAGACGGTCTTCCCTCACTCAATAAAGGAAAATCATGAGCTTCAAAACCGATGCTGAAATTGCCCAGTCTTCCACCATGCGCCCGATTGGTGAAATTGCCGCCAAGCTGGGTTTGAACGTTGACAACATCGAGCCCTATGGCCATTACAAAGCCAAAATCAATCCTGCCGAAGCATTCAAGCTGCCGCAAAAACAAGGCCGTCTGATTTTGGTTACCGCCATTAATCCGACTCCTGCGGGTGAGGGTAAAACCACCGTGACCATCGGTTTGGCGGATGCTTTGCGCCATATCGGTAAAGATTCTGTTATCGCCCTGCGCGAGCCTTCTTTGGGTCCGGTGTTTGGTGTTAAAGGCGGTGCGGCGGGCGGCGGCTATGCCCAAGTTTTGCCGATGGAAGACATCAACCTGCACTTCACCGGCGACTTCCACGCCATCGGCGCGGCGAATAACTTGCTCGCCGCCATGCTCGACAACCATATCTATCAAGGCAACGAGTTGAACATCGATCCGAAACGCGTGCTGTGGCGTCGCGTGGTCGATATGAACGACCGTCAGTTGCGCAACATCATCGACGGCATGGGCAAACCTGTTGACGGCGTGATGCGTCCTGACGGTTTCGACATTACCGTTGCGTCCGAAGTGATGGCGGTATTCTGTCTTGCTAAAGACATCAGCGATTTGAAAGAGCGTTTGGGCAACATCCTTGTCGCCTATGCCAAAGACGGCAGCCCCGTTTACGCCAAAGATTTGAAAGCGAATGGCGCGATGGCGGCATTGCTCAAAGATGCGATTAAGCCTAACTTGGTACAAACCATCGAAGGTACGCCGGCCTTTGTACACGGCGGCCCGTTTGCCAACATCGCCCACGGCTGCAACTCCGTTACCGCCACCCGACTGGCGAAACACCTTGCCGATTACGCCGTAACCGAAGCAGGCTTCGGCGCGGATTTGGGTGCGGAAAAATTCTGCGACATCAAATGCCGTCTGGCGGATTTGAAACCTGATGCGGCTGTCGTCGTCGCCACCGTCCGCGCCTTGAAATACAACGGCGGCGTGGAACGTGCCAACCTCGGCGAAGAAAACCTCGACGCTTTGGCAAAAGGTCTGCCTAATCTCTTGAAACACATTTCCAACCTGAAAAACGTATTCGGCCTGCCTGTAGTGGTTGCCATCAACCGCTTCGTGTCCGACTCCGATGCCGAGTTGGCCATGATTGAAAAAGCCTGTGCGGAACACGGCGTCGAAGTTTCCCTGACCGAAGTATGGGGTAAAGGCGGCGCGGGCGGCGCGGATTTGGCGCACAAAGTCGTCAACGCCATCGAAAATCAACCGAATAACTTCGGCTTCGCCTATGATGTCGAATTGAGCATCAAAGACAAAATCCGTGCGATTGCCCAAAAAGTGTACGGCGCGGAAGATGTTGATTTCAGCGCGGAAGCGTCTGCCGAAATCGCTTCACTGGAAAAACTGGGCTTGGACAAAATGCCGATCTGCATGGCGAAAACCCAATATTCTTTGAGCGACAACGCCAAATTGTTGGGTTGCCCCGAAGGCTTCCGCATCACTGTGCGCGGTATTACTGTTTCCGCCGGCGCTGGCTTTATCGTTGCGTTGTGCGGCAATATGATGAAAATGCCGGGTCTGCCGAAAGTTCCGGCTGCTGAGAAAATCGATGTGGACGCAGACGGCGTGATTCACGGCTTGTTCTGATTTGGATTGATCTTGAAATAGACAAAGGCCGTCTGAAACTTGGGTTTCAGACGGCCTTTTATGATTTAAGTGAATTTTAACTGACTTTTTAAGAAATTGAAGAACTTGTCTATCATGTCGAACATGGTATTGCGGTCTTCGCCAAACAATGAAATGCTACGGTCTTTGCTGATTCTGTCATAGGCGGCAAAAATGGTTTTCAGCTCTTCAGTGGTCAAGCGCAGTTGCTTTTCGTACAAGATGCGGCTTAAGAGCGTTACTTCCGTCGCGTTCAAATCAGGGAAGAGATGACTGATCCACAACTCCATGGTGTATTGGACGGATCTGCTGATTTTGTCTCTTTTTTTGCTTTCTTGAGTTTGGTGTATCCTGTAAAACAACAAAGGTTCGGGCAGGTTGGCAAAGGTTTTGCCATGTAGGGCGCATTGCACCCACATATGGAAATCGGGCGCGGTTTCCGTTGCGGTGTAGTTTATCCCGAGGTTTTTAATGCTGTCGTGCCGCCACATGGTGGTGGGGTTGAACATATTTTGAGCGGCCCTGGAGAAAAAGGCTTTAATGTCTTTGTCGAGCAAGGGCAGATCGCTTAAAACGGGTTCTCTTCCGGTTTGGTCGTCGAAAAAGATGGTGGCTTGGCTGCCGACAATATCGATTTCGGGATGGCTGTCTAAAAACTGAATTTGTTTTTCAAAACGATCCAGGGTGCAGATATCGTCCGCGTCCATCCGCGCCACGTATTCAACCTCTACATCTTTGAGCATATCCATGGCAAATTGGCAGACAAACGGCTCGCCCCTGTTTTCCGGAAGGTGGAACACCTGCAAACGTGAATCTCTGGCTGCGTAAGCCTCGAGGATTTCGCCGGTTTTGTCTTTTGAGGCATCGTTGACGGCGATGACGAAAAAGTCGCGGAATGTTTGATTCAATACCGAATCCAAGCATTCGGGCAAATAAGCTTCGGCACAATAGGCCGGCAAAATAACGGCGAGTTTCATGTTTGCTTTCGATGTGTTTTGATGGGTAGTCGGGGGGGATTTTACTATAAGTTTCCAAAAGCCAAGGCCGTCTGAAACCTTATTGCCAAGTTTTCAGACGGCCTTAGTATCAATCCGATGTACAGATTATTTGATGATTTGGTTCAATTCGCCTTTGGCGTATTTGTTTGCCATTTTTTCCAAAGAAATCGGTTTGATTTTGTCGGCTTGGCCTTCGCAACCGAATGCGAGGTAGCGGTCAAGACAGATTTGTTTCATGGCTTCGATGGTTTTGCTTAGGTATTTGCGTGGGTCGAATTCGGATGGGTTTTCTGCCATGAAGCGGCGGATGGCGCCGGTAGAGGCGAGGCGCAAGTCGGTGTCGATGTTGACTTTGCGCACGCCGTGTTTGATGCCTTCGACGATTTCTTCTACGGGTACGCCGTAGGTTTCACCGATTTTGCCGCCGTATTCGTTGATGACTTTCAGCCATTCTTGCGGAACGGAGCTGGAGCCGTGCATCACGATGTGGGTGTTGGGCAGGGCTTGGTGGATTTCTTTGATGCGGTCGATACGCAATACGTCGCCTGTGGGCGGACGGGTGAATTTGTATGCGCCGTGGCTGGTGCCGACGGCGATAGCCAATGCGTCAACGCCGGTATCTTTAACGAAACGTACGGCATCTTCAACGCTGGTCAGCATTTGGTCGTGGGAAAGTTTGCCCACTGCGCCTACGCCGTCTTCTTCGCCGGCTTCGCCGGTTTCGAGGTTGCCCAATACGCCGATTTCGCCTTCAACGGACACGCCGCAGGCGTGGGAGAAGTTAACCACGGTACGGGTAGCGTTGACGTTGTATTCGTAGGTGGACGGAGTTTTGCCGTCTTCGAGCAGCGAGCCGTCCATCATCACGGAGGAGAAACCCAGTTGGATGGAGCGTTGGCATACATCAGGAGATGCGCCGTGGTCTTGGTGCATTACGACGGGGATGTGCGGGAATTCTTCGACTGCGGCCAAAATCAGATGGCGTAGGAATGGGGCACCTGCGTATTTGCGTGCGCCTGCGGATGCTTGAACGATAACGGGGGCGTTGACTTGGTCGGCCGCCTCCATAATGGCACGCATTTGTTCGAGGTTGTTAACGTTGAATGCGGGCAGACCGTAGCTGTTTTCGGCGGCATGGTCCAACAGTTGGCGCATGGATACGAGTGCCATGAGAAGCTCCTGAAGTAGTGAAGGGTAAATTTATCCGATAAATTATAATGTTTTTTGCCATGAAAAACTACAAGCCGCTACATTGTTTTTATATATTAACGAACAGGGTCTCGGTTTATAATGGCAGAGTATTGAAAACGGGTGTGCAAAATGGATAGGATTTCGGTGGTCGAATGTGATAAGCCTTTGTTTCAGACGGCCTTGACGGTGCAGGTGGGCGATGTGAACTATGGTGGCCATTTGGCGAACGATGCGGTGTTGCGTTTGTGCCATGAAGTGAGGATGCGTTGGCTGGCGAAGCTGGGTTGGAGTGAAATGGATGCCGGAGGGGCTGGCCTGATTATGACGGATGCGGCGGTGCAGTATTTGGCGCAAGGTCATCATGGCGATGAGCTGTCGGTAGAAATGGGGGCAGCAGGCGTGGTCGGTGTGGGTTTTTCTTTGCTGTACCGTATCCGCAGGATTTCAGACGGCCTTGTGCTGGCGAAAGTACAGACAGGCATGGTGTGTTTTGATTATGGCAAACAACGCGTCTGCCGTCTGCCTTCGGCCTTGAAAGCAGCATTGGAGGCCGTCTGAAATGGCGGAATCAAATCATTTTGCGCTTCATCTTGAGCGCTATCTGAAAACCTTGTCGCAACAAGGCAAGTCGCAGCATACCGTTTCCGCTTATCGGCGCGATTTGAGTGAATTGATGCGCCTGTTGCCCGATAATCTGAAAAACGGCCTGCCGATGCGCCGTGATTTTGTGGCGGCATTGAAAAAACTGTCGCAAAAGGGTTTAAGCGAAAGCAGCTTGGCGCGGAAATTGTCGGCGTGGCGGCAGTATTGCAGTTGGCTGGTGCAGATAGAAGTCATGGAAAGCGACCCGACATTCAATATGAAAGCGCCACGCTTGCCCGAGCGCCTGCCCAAAGCGCTGCCGCAAGAACCTTTAAACCATATCCTTGACCATGCGCCGGTTGATGACGAGTTGGATGTACGCGATAAGGCCATGTTTGAATTGATGTATGGTAGCGGTTTGCGCCTGAGCGAGATACAAGGGTTGAATCTGGACGGTATCGTCTTGGACGAAGGCTGGGTCAGCGTGAATGGTAAAGGCGGCAAGCAGCGGCAAGTGCCTTTGGTGGGCAAAAGCATTGCGGCATTGCGCGATTATCTGGCAGTACGTATTGCCAAAGAGGGCGAGCAGGCCTTGTTTACCAATAAAAACGGTGGCAGGCTGGGGCAGCGTCAAATCCAAAAACGCCTGCAGGCGTGGGCGGTGCGTGTGGGCAGTGCCAGCCATATCTCGCCGCACATGATGCGCCACAGCTACGCCACCCATCTTTTGCAGGCATCGGGCGATATCCGCGCTGTGCAGGAATTGTTGGGGCACAGCAATCTTTCCGCTACGCAAGTTTATACCAAGCTGGACTTTGACCATTTGGCGCGCGTTTATGATGAGGCGCATCCAAGGGCGAAACGGAAAAAATAATTTTGTTTGAATCAGGCCGTCTGAAGAGCGTTTTCAGACGGCCTGATGTTTTATGGATAAAAAATACAGATGATTTGAAACCATTTGAATTTTTATCGGTCTGATGAGGTTTCGATATTGGCTTAATGTGCGGATAGCATAAACGCTGGAAGAATAGGCTGTTTGTCTTACCGCTTATCTTTCAAAACGACCTTTTGTTTGATAATATTAGTAATGAGAGCTAATATCATATTATGATATGCGACCTTTAAAAAGCAGGTCTATAAACTTTTTATATAAGCATTACTGCTTATTTTGACTGTAAAACGACTTGCAAACGGGAATTGTTGCTATTAACATAACGGAATTATGGATAAAAAACGAATTTTAACTCCAGCCGTCGTGACTTCCGTTGCGTTGATCCACGTCGGCTTGGTTGCACTTTTATGGCACGCGCACAAACCGCCTCCTGTCGAAATGGCGAATATTGAATTTGTCGATTTGGGCGATTTCGGCGGAGGCGACGGCAGCCCTGAGGGCGAAGGCGCACCTGCTGCACCGGAGCCTACCCCCGAACAGCCGAAACCCAAACCTAAACCTAAGCCTGTCGAACCGCCCAAGCCTGTTATCAAACCTGTGGTAACGAAAAAAGAAAAAGCGGATATCGTACAGCAAAAGGAAAAACCGAAACCTATCGAGAAACCTAAGCCCGAGCCTAAGCCGGAACCCAAACCTGAGCCGAAGCCCGAGCCAAAACCTGAACCGAAACCAGAGCCGAAGGCAGAGCCTAAACCATCTCCCAAAGCATCTGAATACTCAGGCAACAAAACCGGGCCGAATACTGCTGAAAACGGTAAAGGCAGCGGCGAAGGCAAAGCCTTGAACGGAGAAGGTAAAGGCAACGGCGGCGGTACGAAAGGTACTGGCAGCGGACGCGGCGAAGGCAGCGGCTCCGGCAGCGGCGGTGCAAAAGGCGAACATGGCTCCGGCACCGGTGGTGACGGAGGTGGCAGCGGTACAGGTGCCGGCAGCAGTAAAGGCAATCCTGCAAAAGGAACCTGCCATATTCCGAGACCCCCATATCCGACAATGTCAACTGAAAATGGCGAAGAGGGCTTGGTCGTGCTGAAAGTCTTGGTTGGTCCGGGCGGTAAAGTGGATTCAATTAGTGTGAATAAGTCAAGTGGTTATAGTCGTCTGGATAATGCGGCGCGTAAAGCCGTTAAGGATGGCAGTTGCCATGCAAGTGTTTGGACTGAATTTAAAGTACCTGTCAAATTCACGCTCGAATAAGCATCCAGGCACAAGCTGATGGATTAGAAAATATATGCTATTGGGAAATGGTTTTAAATGACCTGATAGAAATTTTAATTTTATTTTTAACTTGGAAAAATTATGGATTTAAGTTTAGTTTTCAAATCAGGTGATGTGGTACTGATTGGTGTATTTGTCCTGATGTTGTTGATGAGCGTGGTAACGTGGAGCGTTATCGTGATCCGCTGCATCAAATACCGCAAAGCGAAAAAAGGCAATGCACAGGTAAAAGAGCTGATGTTGAATGCGTTTACGCTGGCCGATGCCGTACAGAAAGCCAAAGCGGTAGAAGCACCGATGAGCCGCGTTGCCGATGAATCTCTGCGCGCATACCAAAACTACCGTCAAACAACGAGCAAATCGCTGATTGACGAATTGCCTTTGAACGAATACTTGGTCGTTCATATCCGCAACAGCATGTCCCAAACCATGCGCCAGTTTGACTACGGTATGACTGCTTTGGCCTCTATCGGCGCAACTGCTCCGTTTATCGGCCTGCTGGGTACTGTTTGGGGTATTTATCATGCCCTGATCGGCATCAGCGAAAGCGGTCAAATGAGCATTGCCGCGGTAGCCGGTCCGATTGGTGAGGCTTTGGTATCGACTGCTGTCGGCTTGTTTGTAGCGATTCCAGCTGTATTGGCGTACAACTTCCTCAATCGCGGTACAAAAACCATCGCGCAAGATATGGACGCATTTGCACATGACCTGCATGTCCGCCTGCTGAACCAAAAGGATTAAACCATGGCTTTCGGATCAATGAATTCCGGCGATGATGCGCCGATGTCGGATATCAACGTGACACCTTTGGTGGACGTGATGCTGGTGTTGCTGATTGTATTTATGATTACCATGCCGGTGCTGACCCACTCGATTCCTTTGGAGTTGCCGACTGCTTCGGAAAAAGCGGCGAAAGAGGATAAGCAGCCTAAAGATCCTTTGCGTTTGAGCATTGATGCCAGTGGTGCTTATGTTGTTGGCGGCGATTCTGATGCCAAAGTGGATTTGGCAACGGTAACTGCCAAGCTGAAAGAAGCCAAAGCGAAAAACGAAGATGTGATTGTGGCGATTGCGGCGGATAAAGCGGTTGAATACGATTACGTCAACCAAGCCCTGCAAGCGGCGCGCGAAGCCGGTATCAGCAAAATCGGTTTTGTAACGGAAACCAAAGCGCAATAATCTTTTGAATACAGTCAAGGCCGTCTGAAATTTGAGTAAAGTTTCAGACGGCCTTTTGTTGTATTTGGTAACTATATGTCCAGGCTGTATAATTAGCGGATTAAATTGAATAACGACAATACAGGAACCGCCATGACAGAAACCATCGAGCGCGACAGTATGCAATACGATGTCGTGATTGTCGGCGCAGGCCCGTCGGGTTTGTCCGCCGCCATCAAACTCAAGCAGCTTGCCGAAAAGAATGGACGCGAAATCAGCGTTTGCGTGGTGGAGAAGGGTTCGGAGGCCGGTGCGCACTCGCTTGCAGGCGCCATCATCGATCCAATTTCTTTGAATGAGCTGATTCCCGATTGGAAAGAAAAAGGCGCGCCGCTGACGCGTACAGTAACGAAGGACAGGGTTTTGTTCCTGACCGAGAAAAAAGCCTTCAACCTGCCGGTTACCCCGAATTTTGACAACCATACGAACTACATTGCCAGCTTGGGCGAAGTTGTGCGCTGGCTGGCGGAGCAGGCGGAAAATTTGGGCGTGGAAATCTATCCGGGCTTTGCCGCCGCCGAAGTGCTTTATCACGAAGACGGTTCGGTCAAAGGCATTGCGACCGGCAATATGGGCGTGGGCAAAGACGGCGAACCGACCGATTCATTCCAGCCCGGCATGGAGCTTTGGGCGCAACAAACCATATTTGCCGAAGGCTGTCGCGGCTCGCTTTCCAAGCAAGTCATTGAACAATTCAAGCTCGACCAAAACAGCGAGCCTCAAACTTACGGCTTAGGCATTAAAGAAATTTGGGAAGTGCCGTCTGAAAAACATCAGCCCGGTTTGGTCATGCACAGCGCAGGCTGGCCACTAGACAGCAAAACCTACGGTGGCTCGTTTATTTATCACTTTGACGAAAACAAAGTCGCTGTCGGCTTTGTGGTCGGTTTGGATTATCAAAACCCTTATCTGTCGCCGTTTGAAGAGTTTCAACGTTTCAAAACCCATCCTGAAATCCGTAAAACCTTTGAAGGCGGCCGCCGTATCGCGTATGGCGCGCGTTCGCTGATTGAAGGTGGTTTGCAAAGCCTGCCGAAGCTATCGTTTAAAGGCGGCGTTTTAATCGGCGATGCCGCAGGTTTCCTGAATATGCCGCGCATCAAAGGCATCCATACGGCCATGAAATCCGCCATGCTCGCCGCAGAAGCCGTGTTCCCCTTGTTGGAAAACCTCGAAGAAGTGGAAAGCTTCGACAGCGGCAAAGAAGCGGCGGATTATCAGCAACGCTTTGAACAAAGCTGGCTGTATCAAGAGCTTTACGCCGCGCGCAATGTCCGTCCGTCATTTAAATGGGGCGTTTACCTCGGCTCAATCTATACCGGCATCGACCAAATGATTTTCAGAGGCAAAGCCCCGTGGACTTTGAAACATCACGGCAAAGACAACGAGCAGCTCAAAAAAGCCGCCGAATGCAAGCCGATTGATTATCCGAAGCCCGACGGTGTGTTGACCTTCGACCGTTTGAGCAGCGTTTTCCTTGCCAACCTTGCGCACGAAGAAAACCAGCCCGACCATTTGGTGCTGAAAAATCCGCAGGTCATGATAGACGTAAACTACAAAGAATACGCCTCGCCCGAAACCCGCTATTGTCCGGCAGGCGTATATGAAATCGTCGAAGAAAACGGCAGCCCGCGCCTACAAATTAATGCCGCCAACTGCGTACACTGCAAAACGTGCGACATCAAAGACCCGACGCAAAACATCACTTGGATTTGTCCCGAAGGCGCAAGCGGGCCGAATTACGGCGGAATGTAATTGACTGTTTGAAGTCAAAACCTAAAGGTCGTCTGAAAAATTTCAGACGGCCTCTATCCTATTATTTCATCAATGGAAGCATTATGAACACACGCATTTGGCAGGCAGGCCGATTTGAAATCGCCTTGGACAAACCGAAAATCATGGGCATCGTCAATCTGACCCCCGATTCAATTTCCGATGGCGGCACCTATTCGCAAAATGTCTCAATGGCATTGGCACATGCCGAGCAGCTGCTGAAAGACGGCGCGGATATTCTCGATATCGGCGGCGAATCTACCCGCCCGGGTTCGGATGAAGTTTCTCTCGAAGAAGAATGGGCCAGGGTGCAGCCGGTTTTGGCGGAAGTGGCCAAGTGGAATGTTCCCGTCAGCTTGGATACGCGCCACACGGCAATCATGGAAAAAGCCTTGGCGCAAGGCGGCGTCGATATTATCAACGATGTTGCCGCATTGAGTGATGAAGGCGCAGTCGCATTACTGGCGCAACAGCCGAAGACAGGCGTGTGTCTCATGCACATGCAAGGTTTGCCCAAAACCATGCAGCTTAATCCGCAATATCAAGATGTCGTCGAAGAAGTCACGCGTTATTTAAAAGCACGTGCGGCAGAATGCGTTCAAGCAGGCATTGCCCCTGAACGCATCACGCTCGACCCCGGCTTCGGTTTCGGCAAAAACCTGCAACACAACATCACCCTGATACAACATTTGCCTGAGTTGATGGAAGCAACCGGATTCCCCCTTCTGATCGGCATATCGCGCAAAAGTATGATTGGCGAGCTGACAGGCGAACAAGATGCCGCCAAACGCGTACACGGCAGCGTCGCAGCCGCTTTGGCCACAGTCGCCCGAGGTGCGCAAATCATCCGTGTTCACGATGTCAAAGCAACATCGGACGCTTTGAAAGTTTGGGAAGCATTGGGCGTATCGGCATAATGCCCGAATAGAAAACCAACAGGCCGTCTGAAACATTTGCCCGGCATCTTGAACAAGCAACAAGTTATGCTATAATCCGCTTCTACTCTTGACGGGTCTGTAGCTCAGGGGTTAGAGCAGGGGACTCATAATCCCTTGGTCGTGGGTTCGAAACCCACCGGACCCACCAAATATTAAAAATGCCCGAAGCTTTTGGCTTCGGGTATTTTTGTATTTATTGGTTTGCGAAAGATTGGAATATAATGTCGGCAATAGCAATTCGGGTATGTCGTCCAATATATTTTTTAGGGAAAATTCTTTTTTAAAAAGGGGTAGTTTGGTGGAGTTATTGCCTTATTTTCTGTCTTGTTTAGTATTTTTGTATTTTATTGCAATTATCATTAATCTAGTAATGCTATATAAAATATTAAAATCAGAAGGGATGGATATAGGTTTTTTTGAATATCTATTTACTCATAGAAGTATGCAATTAAAATTTTTGAAGATACTGTTTGGAATGCAAAAAATCTCCAATAAATTTTATCTGAAAGTATTAAGAATAAATTTTACGGTTGCTATGATTATTCTTATTTTATGTTTTTCTGTTGTCTTATATTCGATATATTTAGCATAAAAATTAACCTATCGAATGAAAGTCAGCTATTTAAGTTGTAGAGTGTTTTATAAAAAAATGCCGTCTGAAAATCTTCATTTCAGACGGCATTTTTTATTATTTAAGTAATACCATTTCAGTATGGCTGGATTGTTTTCAGACGGCCTGAGGATTTAGTCGGCCGTTCCGCGTATTTCGTTGATCGGGATGCGCGGTGTATAAAGTATGTCGTAAGTTGGCTTGTCCAGCAGATCTTGCAGTGAGTATTGATCTAAGTGACTGAAAAAAGCTTTGATGGCGCCGGTGATGATACCGGTCAGTCGGCAGGAAGGGGTGATGAGGCATTCGTTGTTGTCGCCCATGCATTCGACGACCTGCATCGGCTCAAGATGGCGCACCACTGCACCGATATTGATGTTTTCAGGATTGTCTGCCAAGCGTAAACCGCCGCCTTTGCCGCGCACGCTGACCAGAAAACCGCCTTTGACTAATGAGGTAACCACTTTCATCAAATGGCTTTTGGAAATATTGTAAGTCTCGGCAATGGTGCCGATATTGACGAGGGTGTCGTCGTTGATGGCGGTATAAACCAATACGCGCAATCCGTAATCGGTATGTTGGGTCAGATACATGGCTGGCTCTTTAGATATTTTTATTATATGTCAAAAGCGTAGTGCTTGGTGAGGGGCTGTTTGACTTTATGTGGGATTGGGTTTCATAATATCTGAAACATTTGAATTAATCCAGTTTGACAAACTGTTACCATTATAACGAACTTATGAAGCCCTTGAAACGCCATCCTGCCTTAATAGAACTTTCCCGCGAACATCATGGCTCGCTGTCGTTGTGCGTCCGTCTCCTGCGTACGCCCGATCAAAGCCATCAGGCGGAGCTGGAGTCTCATTTTGTTGAGCTTGAGCCACATTTTTTGGAAGAGGAAACCATGTTTGCGCCGTATTGGGATAAAATTGACCCTGCGTTGCGGCAGCGTTTTGAAGGCGATCATGCCAAATTGCGCGCGATGATGGCGCATCCTGAATATATGAATGAATCATGGAATAAGGAGTTTGCTGTTACTTTGCGCGATCATGCGCGCTTTGAGGAGCGCGAGCTTTTCCCTGCGATTGAACCTTTTTTGCCTTTGCCTGAAAATGTGTAACAGGGAAAGGAATCGATGGCCGTCTGAAAAGTTTCAGACGGCCTCTGTTGCTGTTTTATGATGATATAAAAATTGAAGGAACCACCATGACCGATTTGTTCAAACACCCGGTTTGGGCAATGGCCTTCCGCCCGTTTTATTCGTTGGCGGCTTTGTATGGCGCATTGTCTATACTGCTTTGGGGCTTCGGCTTTCAGGGTACGCCTGAGTTGCCGGGTTTTTATTGGCATGCCCATGAAATGATTTGGGGCTATGCCGGATTGGTTGTCATTGCATTTTTATTGACGGCCGTGGCGACTTGGACAGGCCAGCCGCCGACACGCGGTAAGGCGTTGGCCGGTTTGACCGTATTTTGGCTGTTGGCCCGCATTTGTATGTTTATCCCCGGTTGGGGGGTAACGGCAAGTGGCATATTCGGTACGATCTTTTTCTGGTATGGCGCGGTATGCATGGCTTTGCCGGTAATTCGTTCTCAAAACAAGCGCAACTATGTTGCCGTGTTCGCTATTTTTGTTTTGGGTGGCACCCATTTCGCCTTCCATCTGAAAGTGCAGCCGTTTGATGCCATTGCGCTGATGACCGGTTTGCAATCCGGTTTGATTATGGTGGCCGGATTTATCGGTTTGATCGGTATGCGGATTATCTCGTTCTTTACGTCCAAACGCCTGAACGTGCCGCAAATTCCCAGCCCTCAATGGGTGGCGCACGCCTCACTTTGGCTGCCTATGCTGACCGCCATGCTGATGGCGCATAACATTTTGCCGGGACTGGCCGCGTTGTTTGCTCTGGCTGCCGGTGTGATTTTTACTGTGCAGGTGTACCGCTGGTGGTATAAAGCCGTGCTGAAAGAGCCTATGCTTTGGATTTTGTTTGCCGGCTATCTGTTTACCGGCTTGGGTTTGATTGCTGTCGGTCTTTCTTATTGGATTTCAAGTTTCTTGAATTTGGGCGTACACCTTATCGGCGTTGGCGGTATCGGCGTGCTGACTTTGGGTATGATGGCGCGAACCGCGCTTGGCCATACCGGCAACTCCATTTATCCGCCGCCTAAAGTGGTTCCTGTTGCCTTTTGGTTGATGATAGCCGCAACGGTTGTCCGTGTTTTGGCAACTTTTGTGAACGGTACGGCATATACGCACAGTATCCGTTGCTCCGCCGCTTTGTTTGCCGCCTCTTTGCTGTTGTACGCATGGAAATATATTCCTTGGTTGATCCGCCCGCGTTCGGATGGTCGTCCGGGTTAACGGTTTGGCAAAATAAAAAGGCCGCCTGAAAAGTTTCAGACGGCCTTTATTGTTGATAATAAAAAAGCCTTTCAGAATATGAAAGGCTTTTATTGAGACTGTGGCCTCGCCAACAGGAATCGAACCTGTATTTTACGCTTAGGAGGCATACGTTCTATCCGTTGAACTATGGCGAGGCGGTAAAGGAGGGGATTTTAAACCTTTCCGGCAAAAAAAGACAATAAGCCGGCGGCAATCAAAGGGCCGACCGGAATGCCGCCGACAAAGGCAACGCCGATGACCGTGCCGATTAATAATCCGGTTACCAAAACAGGCTGTTCGCTCATCAATGGAACGCCGCGTCCGGCAAGCCAGGCAACCAAAATGCCGATAAGGACGGCGGCAATCATTTTAAAATTGATAAACTCGGAAACCGGCGGAATCTGGATTTTACCGGAAACCAGCGGACTCAATACGCCGATGGTCAGCATAATAATGCCCAGATGCAAACCATGTTTTTCCACGAAGGGAAGATATTGCGACAAGGCCGTCTGCTGCATGAGCAGCAATATCGCCGCCGAAATCGTAATCGAGTTGTTGTTGCTGACGACGCCCAAAAAAATCAGCGTAACCAGAAACAAAGGGACAAAGCTGAAATTCATCGGATTAAGATACTCGGGCCAAGGATTCTTTCGCCAGTTGGATCATGGCATCTTTGACTTCGCTGTCAGGCAACACGTCCAATGAAGCGATGGCTTTGTCGACGGCTTTTTTCGCTTCGGAAATCGAATACGGCAAAGCGTCGGAGTTGACGACGTAGTCGTGGATTTTTTCAAAATAGCTGCGGTCGGCATTTTCCAAAGCGTGGCGCACATCGTTGGCGGCCTGCTCGGAGCCGTTTCGCATCAGGTAAATCAATGGCAGGGTAGGTTTGCCTTCTGCCAAATCGTCGCCGACGTTTTTGCCGATTTCTTCGGTTTCGCCAGAATAGTCCAATACATCGTCAATGATTTGGAAAGCCGTACCGACGTACATGCCGTAGTCTTTCAAGGCTTGCTCGTGTTCGGGGGAAGCCTTGCCCAAAATTGCGCCGACTTGTGCGGCCGCTTCAAACAATTTTGCTGTTTTGTATTGGATGACTTGGACGTATTGCTCTTCGGTAATATCCGTATTGCCGATGTTCATCAGCTGCATGACTTCGCCTTCGGCGATGATGTTGGTCGCATCTGCCATCACTTCCAAGATACGCATGCTGCCCGAACCAACCATCAGTTGGAAGGCGCGTGTATAGAGGAAGTCGCCGACTAAAACGGCTGCCGCGTTGCCGAAAAGGTTGTTTGCGGTTTTACGGCCGCGGCGCAATTCGCTTTCGTCAACGACATCGTCGTGCAGGAGGGTGGAGGTGTGGATGAATTCCACCATCGCCGCCAGCGAATACAGTTTTTCATCGTCATGCCCGACTGCTTTGCCTGCCAAAATGGTAATAATCGGACGCAGTCGCTTACCGCCCGCGCTGATGATGTATGTGCCGATTTGCGAAATCAGCGCGACATCGGATTGAACAGCTTGGTTGATGACCGCGTTCACTTTGGCAAGGTCATCGGGCAGGTGGCGTTGGAAGTAAGGCAGGTTTTCGAGCATAAAACATTCTCTGTTGGCAAAACGGAGCGACGGCTCCAATGAATCTGTTTAAACCCGTACATTCGGTCGGGGTAATAACGTTGCATAAAGATATCAGCAATCCAGCGCGTGATTATATCAGTTAAAAAGCATGCAACATATCTTTCAGACGGCCTTTTCAGTTGTAAATAAAATAAATTTTGACAAAACAGACAAATAGAAATAGAATAGCTCGTTTCGCACATGGTGTGCGGAATGTTAACCTAATTCTCATGGAGTTGAGTATGTACGCGGTCGTAAAAACCGGCGGTAAACAATACAAAGTTTCCGTTGGCGAAAAATTGAAAGTAGAACAGATACCAGCCGAACTCGACAGCCAAATCGAACTGACTGAAGTTTTGATGATTGCTGACGGCGAATCTGTAAAAGTAGGCGCACCTTTTATCGAAGGCGCAAAAGTAACAGCCAAAGTCGTTGCTCATGGTCGTGGCGAGAAAGTACGCATTTTCAAAATGCGTCGTCGCAAACACTACCAAAAACGCCAAGGCCATCGCCAAAATTTCACCCAAATCGAAATCGTGGCAATCGCCTAATTTCAAGTAAGTTCAGGAGTATTACAAATGGCAA
This sequence comes from Neisseria sp. HMSC078C12, assembly GCF_001838065.1. Classification (NCBI taxonomy): domain Bacteria; kingdom Pseudomonadati; phylum Pseudomonadota; class Betaproteobacteria; order Neisseriales; family Neisseriaceae; genus Neisseria; species Neisseria sp. HMSC078C12. The sequence goes on from NZ_KV835613.1 coordinate 93,550, forward strand.
GTAAAAAAGCAGGCGGTAGCACCCGCAATGGTCGCGATTCAGAAGCCAAACGCTTGGGCGTTAAAGCCTACGGCAACGAGCTGATTCCGGCAGGCTCTATCATCGTTCGTCAACGCGGTACTAAATTCCACGCAGGTGACAACGTAGGTATGGGCAAAGACCACACTTTGTTTGCTAAAGTCGACGGTTACGTTGAATTCAAAACCAAAGGCGCGCTGAACCGTAAAACTGTCAGCATCCGTCCTTACACCGGTTCTGAAGAATAATCGTTTTACGATTGAAAGCCGCATTCCTTTTCGGAATGCGGTTTTTGTTTATTTGACTGTTTGTCCGTTTGATAAAATCCGTATGTCGTGAAGCTTGATTTATATTAAGGCCAAAGTAAAAACGCGCTTACAAATGATAACATTTATTTTATTCTATCAATGCTTTCTATATAATCTATCAAATGCCTTTGATTTACCCTCATGTAGCTAAACACAGTAAACTTAAGGCCGTCTGAAAAAATCCGTATCAGTTGAATACAAGGAATTCCTCCCATGAGCTTACACAGTGATATTCTCGTCGTCGGCGCAGGCCCTGCCGGATTAAGTTTTGCCGCAGAGTTGGCCGGAAGCGGGTTGAACATAACCCTGATTGAAAGAAGTCCTTTAGAAGTGTTGCAAAATCCGCCGTATGACGGCCGTGAAATCGCACTGACGCACTTGTCGCGCGAAATCATGCAGCGATTGGGTATGTGGGATTTGATTCCAAAAGACGAAATTTATCCTTTGCGCGATGCCAAAGTGTTGAACGGTCATTCCGATTACCAGCTCCACTTCCCGCAACCGACTGAGGCGCGCGGCGAGCCTGCCGATTGCTTGGGCTATTTGATTTCCAATCACAACATCCGTAAAGCCGCTTATGAAGTCGTGTCCAAATTGGACAACGTGAAAATTCTGACCGGCACCAATGTTAAAGAAGTTAAAACTTCCGACAATGAGGCGCAAGTCATTTTGGAAAGCGGCGAAGTATTGACCGGCCGTCTGTTGTTGGCCGCCGATAGCCGTTTCTCGCAAACGCGCCGTCAATTGGGCATTTCTTCCGATATGCACGATTACAGCCGCACTATGTTTGTGTGCCGCATGAAGCATACTCTGTCCAACCTGCATACCGCATATGAATGCTTCCACTACGGCCGTACCATTGCGTTGCTGCCTTTGGAAGAGCATTTGACCAATACGGTGATTACGGTGGACAGCGATAAAGCCGAAACGATTAAAAATATGTCGCCGGAAGAATTGGCAGCCAGCGTGAAAGAGCAACTCAAAGGCCGTCTGGGCGATATGGAATTGGTCAGCACCATTCACAATTATCCTTTGGTCGGCATGATTGCCCAACGTTTCTACGGCAAACGCAGCGCGTTGATCGGCGATGCCGCGGTCGGTATGCATCCGGTTACTGCGCATGGCTTTAACTTGGGTCTGGCAAGTGCCGATCTTTTGGCTAAATTGGTTCTCGAAGCCGAACAACGCGGTCAGGATATTGGTGCGAAGAGCCTGCTGGAAAAATACAGCACCAAGCATATGCTCCACGCCCATCCGATTTACCACGGCACCAATATGCTGCTGAAACTCTTTACCAATGAAACTGCTCCGGCGAAACTGCTGCGCGGTTTGGTATTACGTGCAAGCAATAACTTCCCGCCGCTGAAAAAATTGATTACCAAGCAATTGACCGGTTAATCATTTGAAAACATAAAAGGCCGTCTGAACGATCAAAGTTTCAGACGGCCTTGTTTTTATCTATTGCTTATTTGGCTAAAACCGATTCGGGCATTTCTTGACGGACGTTTAAGGAAGTCAGTTTTTTGGTCAAGATGCTTAATACGATGCCGTAGGCAGGCAGGAAGAAGAGGGTGCAGATGGCAAGTTTGAACAGATAATCGACAAAGGCGATGCCCTGCCAATTTGCCGCCATAAATTCATCGTTGCTCGCGTAAAAGGCAACGGCGAAAAACACCAGCGTGTCCAAAGCGTTGCCGACGACGGTGGAAGCAGTAGGGGCAGCCCACCATGATTTCAGACGGCGTAATCTGTTGAACACGAAAATATCGAGGATTTGCCCAAGCGCATAGGCGGAAAAGCTGGCCAATGCGATGCGGCCGACAAAGGTGTTAAAGTCGGCCAAAGATGCCCAGCCTGTCCAGTTGCCGTCATGAAAGAGGACGGAGAAGACGTAAGAGAGCAGCAGGGCGGGGAACATCACCCAAAAAATAATCCGTCTTGCCAACGGCGCGCCGAAAATGCGCACGGTCAGGTCGGTGGCGAGGAAGATAAAGGGGAAGGAAAATGCGCCCCAAGTGGTAAAGATACCGAAAATTTGAAAGGGGAACTGCACCAGATAGTTGCTGGCGGCAATAATAAAAATATGGAAAAGCACCAGCCAGAAGAGCGCTTTCTTCTGCTGTGCGGCAGTAAATTCGTACATGGAAATCTTTCGGAGGTTTTTCAGACGGCATGAAGCCTTGCGAGACTGTGCAATAGAGAAAGTCTTGCCATGAAAAAGGTGTTAGGCCGTCTGAACGGGATTATTGTGCGTCGTGCTCAAACAGGCGTTTGCGTGCCAAAGCTTCAAACTCTGTGCCTGCTTTGCCGTAGTTGGCAAACGGATGAATGGCGATGCCGCCGCGCGGTGTGAATTCGCCGAATACTTCGATGTATTTCGGATCCATCAGGGCGATGAGGTCTTTCATGATGATGTTGACGCAGTCTTCATGGAAGTCGCCGTGGTTGCGGAAGCTGAAGAGATAGAGTTTCAGGGATTTGCTTTCCACCATTTTGATATGGGGGATGTAGCGGATGTAGATGGTGGCAAAGTCGGGCTGGCCGGTCATCGGGCAGAGGCTGGTGAACTCGGGGCAGACGAATTTGACGAAATAGTCGTTGTCGGGATGTTTGTTGTCGAACGCTTCCAAAATTTCAGGCGCGTATTCGCTCGGGTATTGGGTTTTCTGGTTGCCCAAAAGGGAGATGCCTTGCAGCTCTTCGTTGTTGCGGGACATGAGGTTTCCTTAGTTTTTTAATGTGGGAGGTTTTCGAACCACGGGGTGCGGATTGTAATATAAATTGCATGACTTGTGCGGATTTTATAGCGATGAATCAGCAGGATAGCTTTCAGACGGCCTGTTTTGTATTTTATGAAACCTGTTTTCCGCTTTACAATAGCAGCCAATCAACAGGCCGTCTGAAAGTTTCGTATGTCTTTATCCCAACCCAAACGCATCCTGATCATCAAATTGCGCCATCATGGCGATGTGCTTTTGAGCACGCCGGTGGTTGATGCACTGAAAACCCGTTTCCCCGATTGCGAAATCGATATGCTGGTGTATGCCGGTACGGAGCAGCTGATTGCCGATAATCCGCAGATTGCGCAGATTTTTACCATTGATCGAAATTGGAAGAAGCTGGGCGTATTCAAACAGTTGGCGTGTGAGAAAAACCTTTTTTCAAAGCTGAAGGCACGCGATTACGACTGGGCTTTCAATCTGTCCGACCAATGGCGCGCGGCAATAATCGCCAAACTGTGCGCCCGTTGCAGCGTGGGTTTGGACTGCATCAAGCGCGACGGTTTCTGGTGGCGTTTCTGTCATGATTTTATCAACCATGAGCTGGATACCAGCCATCATATCGTTGAAAACCAATTGAATATCCTTGCTCCGCTTATCCAGCCGGAAGACGTGGCCGATGCGAAGGTACGCCTTTGGGTGGCACCAGATGCAAGGGAAAGCATGCGGCAGAAATTGCGTGAGCAGGGTTGTAACGGCGAAGATTATGTGTTGATGCACCCGGGTGCGCGTTGGCATTTCAAATGTTGGGAAGACGGCAAAAACGCCGCCATCGTACAGCTTTTGCTCAACAGTGGGCAAAATGTCGTATTGACCGCTTCCCCCGACAATGTCGAGCAATACATGCTTCAGGAAATTATAGGCCGTCTGAATATTCCTGAAGGCGGAAAAATTTGGGTGTTGTCCGGATGCTTGAGCCTGCGTGAATTGGCGGCGGCCATTGAGGGTGCCAAACTATTTATCGGTGTCGATTCCGCACCGATGTACATCGCCGCTGCTTTGGATAAACCGCAAATCGCTTTGTTTGGCGCGTCATGGGTGGACAAATGGCGTCCGTATTCCGAGCAGGCGGAAGTCATTTATGCCGGTGATTATGCCGAACTGCCCAACCCCGACAGCATCGATATCAACGATCCGACCCGTTTGTTGAAAGCGATTCCGTTGCAGGATGTGTGGGATAAAATTTCGGCCAAATTGGAGGCGTTGGAGGCTTAAAACCGCTTACCACGATCCGTTAAACGTTTTAGCTTTGCGCCAAAATGCCCATTTGGAACGGCGGCCGATTTCCAGCGTACCGCCGTTTTCGCCGTCTGTGGTAATGCACACGGTTTTCAGACGGCCTGAAGCGAGTGCGTCCCATAAAGGCGCAAACCAACGGGTTTCCCAGCTTTCCAAAATATCTTTGTACGCCCAAACATCGCCTGTCTGTAAGGTGGAAACCAAGTCATCCAAAAAGATAAGGCCGTCTGAAACAGTATTTCCTGTTTCTTGAACCATCTCAAACCAAGCCTTCAAATCATACGGCGCATCGAGTTTGGGCGTATCCGAAAAACGCGCCCATGCGCTGTCTGAAGCGACAATATCCGCAGACTGTGTACCGTCCGCATCATTCCACAGCCACAAACCGTTGATTTCCGGCAATCCTTGTTGTTCACGCGCTTGGTTAATCGGATGCGTGTGGAGAAACATTTGGATTTCCGTCTGCATGGCCAACCAAGACACCGCATCTTGGCCGTGTGCCTGACCGTCCATTTCCGGCTGCCCGCACACATCCAAAACACATTCCGCCCCCCAATCTTCTATCGTCGGCATACTGAGCAGCCACATGCTTTCGCAAAGCGGCTCGAATTGCCAATCTTTATCTTGATAAAACGCCGACAAATCCGCACATAACTGCTGCGCCTCTTCTTTTTGGATACCGATAAACTCGCCGCTGATAATGTTGACATGGTGCATGCCCATCTGTTGCCAAACCGGAGAAGCAAAAGCGGCTGTGCGTTTTTGGCTTGTGTGGCGTAAACGTTGCACTTGGGCAATGAGGCTGCCGTTCCACAAATGGCGTCCGTAAAATTCAGACGGCCTGAGTGTTTCTTTGCGTAATGTGCCGTAACGCAAAAGATGGTTAAAAGCAGGTAAGGCAAGCTCAGGGACGGATTCGTCGGCAAAGCGGTTGAGCGAGGGGAGGGCGAGGGTCAGCTTCATAAGCGCAAATAGATAGAAAAACCGTTATTTTACGCGACAAATGATGCGTTTCGGAACCTTGCCCTCACGTACTCAAAAAGAGCCGTTCAGACGGCCGGTTTGGAAAAAACGGGCTGTCATGCTAAAATGCGTGGCGTAAATTTCAGAAAAACAGGGTGTAAATCAACACAATAGCCCTGATAATAACGTCAATCTCAAACACGACCTCATTCATTCCGAATGAAAACCTGATTTTCAGATCGGAAAAAAGACTCAAAGTCCTTTATCCCCAAAACTGTTTAAACCAGCAGGCGGTCTCGGCAGGCCGGATGTGCCGGCATTCTGCAAACCTAAAAAACAGACCGCCCCATTAAGGATAACGCGTGATTAAAAACAAATATTCCACTCGATTCAAAGCAACCCTCTTAGCGTTTCTGCTGCCGGCTTCAGGCATCATGACCGCATACGCCATTACCGACCCTCAACCTGCACAAACCGATTTCAAAGTCGAGCGTATTTCCGAAGAGCTGCCTGCCGTTTATGTGGAAACCAATACCTATCAATCCAGCTATTGGGCGCAAGAAGCCGTCCAAGCCGGCGACTCTTTGGCAGACGTTTTGACGCGCATGGGTGTCAACCAAGAAGACATCAAGCAAATCATGGCGAAAAACAATGCCAACCTCGACATGAAAAACCTGCGGACCAACCAATCCGTCAACATCCGCATCGATTCTTCAGGCCAAGTGACCGACGTTCAATTCTTTACCGATGAAGAATTGGAACGCAACTTGGTCGCTTTGGAAAAAGTCAAAGGCAAATGGCGCATCTCCAATGCCGAAATCGACATGAAAACCATGCCGACCCTGCGCTCCGTACAAATCCGCACTTCCGCCATTGGTGATATGCTCCGTGCCGAAATCCCTTCCGAAGTGTATATCCAGCTCAAAGAAATCTTTGCCGATTCGTTTAATATGAGCGATTTGAAAGAGGGCGATACCGTGCGTCTTTTGTACAACAGCATGTATTTCCGCGGCCAGCAAATGGCGGTCGGCGATATTTTGGCGGCTGAAGTGGTCAAAGACGGCAAAACTTATCAAGCCTATTATTACAGCCAAGGCAAAGGCGACGAAGAAAGCGGTAGCTACTACGACCAAAACGGTAAGTCTCTGCAACAAAAAGAAGGCTTTAATACCGAGCCTGTTGCATACACTCGCATTTCTTCTCCGTTCGGCTACCGTGTCCATCCGGTCCTGCATACCGTCCGTATGCACACCGGTATCGACTATGCCGCTCCGACCGGTACGCCGATTAAGGCCGCTGCCGACGGCGAAGTGATTTTCAAAGGTTGGAAAGGCGGTTACGGCAATACCGTGATGATTCGCCATGCCAACGGTGTGGAAACCCTGTACGGCCACATGAGCGCGTTCAGCCCTGCCGACGGTAGAGTCCGCGCCGGCGAAGTGATTGGTTTTGTCGGTACAACCGGCCGTTCGACCGGTCCGCACCTGCACTACGAAGCACGCGTCAACGGCCAGCCGGTCAACCCGACTACCGTCGCCCTGCCGACGCCGAAATTGACCCCGACCAATATGGCCGCGTTCCGCAAACAGCAAAAAGATGCCAGCACGATGTTGGCTACCATCCGCTCTTTGCCGGTTTCCGTAGCGCAGCTGGATTAATAAGATAAAGGCCGTCTGAATAAGGTTTCTTTCAGACGGCCTTTTCCATTAAAATCGATACCTCAACGCCCACGTTTACTCAGAGAAAGCTTATGTCTGTTCATCAGCCCATTATCCAATCCCTGCTTGATACCGACCTGTACAAATTCACCATGCTGCAAGTCGTGTTGCATCAATTCCCGCAAACCCACAGCCTCTACGAATTTCGCTGCCGCAACAAAGAGATGGTGTATCCGCTGGCCGATATTCAAGAAGACTTGGAACGCGAACTCGACTCCCTGTGCCAGCTGCGCTTTACCCATGACGAACTTGCCTATCTGCGCAGCCTGCGTTTTATCAAAAGCGATTTTGTCGATTATCTCGAACTTTTCCAGCTCCAACGCCGCTTCGTCCAAGTCAACCCCGACGATCAAGGCCGTCTGAACATCCGCATCGAAGGCCCGATGATACAGGCGATGTTCTTCGAGATTTTCATTCTTGCCATCGTCAATGAACTCTATTTCCGCCGCTTGGAAACGCCTGCCGTCATCGAAGAAGGCGAGCGCCGTCTGCAGGCCAAAGCGCAACAGCTGAAAGAAATTGCGGCCACTCAAAATCCGAATGATCCGCCGTTCCTTATTTCAGATTTCGGTACGCGCCGCCGCTACACCCTCGCATGGCAGGAACACGTTATCCGTACCTTATTAGAAGCCGCTCCCGATATCGTGCGCGGTACCAGCAACGTTTATCTGGCCAAAAAACTCGGCATCACACCCATCGGCACCATGGCGCACGAGTTCCTCCAAGCCTTTCAAGCATTGGACGTACGTTTGCGCAACTTCCAAAAAGCCGCGCTGGAAAGCTGGGTACACGAATATCGCGGCGACCTCGGCATCGCCCTGACCGACGTGGTCGGCATGGATGCCTTCTTGCGTGACTTCGACCTGTATTTCGCCAAACTTTTCGACGGCCTGCGCCACGATAGCGGCGATCCTTATGTTTGGGGCGACAAAGCCTACGAGCATTACAAAAAACTCAAAATTGACAGCCGCACCAAAATGCTGACCTTTTCAGACGGCCTTGATATTGAGCGTTCATGGGCGTTGCACCAATACTTCAAAGACCGTTTCAAAACCAGTTTTGGTATCGGTACCAACCTGACCAACGATTTGGGACACACGCCTTTGAACATTGTCTTGAAGCTTGTCGAGTGCAACGGCCAATCCGTCGCCAAGCTCTCCGACTCTCCGGGCAAAACCATGACTACCAACAACACCTTCCTCGCTTACCTGCGTCAAGTGTTTGACGTACCGGAGCCGGAAGAGAAAGCCTAAAAACAAAGGCCGTTTGAAATGTTCAGACGGCCTTTTGAATTAATCCATATCGCTTTCGGGCAATTCTGCCGAACCCATGCGGCGCAGGATAATATTGGTTTTGTTGTGCATCCGTTTGCTCTTAGGGTGGTCTGCGTAAAACAGCGGAGCCGGAACGCGCGCCGTGAGTTTGGCGGCTTGTTGGCGGGTGAGGGCGGAGGCAGGTTTCTTGTAGAAATACTGGGACGCCGCTTCCGCGCCGAATACGCCGTAGTGCCATTCGATTGAGTTCAGATACAGCTCAAAAATGCGGTCTTTGTCGGTAACCGCTTCCATCATCGCCGTAATCGCCGCTTCTTCGCCTTTGCGGATGTAGCTGCGGCTTTCGTTAAGAAACAGGTTTTTCGCCAGCTGCTGACTGATGGTCGAACCGCCGGCTTTGACTTCGCCGCTTTGCTTATTGCGTTTCATGGCGTATTTGATGCCGTTCCAGTCAAAGCCGCTGTGTTCGGCAAAGTTGGCGTCTTCGGAAGCAATCAGGGCTTTTTTGAGGTTGACAGAGATTTGGTCGTAAGGCACCCAACGGTAATCCAGCTCGACATCGCGCCCTTCGCTTGCAAACTGGCTCATGCGCATGGACATGAAAGCGGTTTTGCTGGGCGCGACGGCGCGGTAGGTAATGATGTTGCCGTACACATAAGCGTTGAAGAAAATGAAGATACCGATGGGCAGGGCAATCAGCCATTTGATGATGCGGAACATGGTTACAGGGCTTTCATGTATTCGATAACAGGGCGGATATCGGGCGTAAATCCGCGCCAAATATGGTAGGAGGCGGCAGCCTGACCGACCAGCATGCCTAGGCCGTCTGAAACTTCGGCCGCACCGTTGCTTTGGGCAAAGTTCAAAAACGCCTGCGCCGCTTCGCCGTAAACCATATCGTAGGCAAGGCGGCAGTCGCGGAAAATTTCAGGGCTGACGGCAGGAAGCTGACCGCTCAAGCCGCCGGACGTGCCGTTGATGATGATATCAAAACCGCCGTTCAAATCTGCCATCGGGACTGCTTCAATACCGAAAAGCTGCGCCAATTCCTCGGCTTTGGCGTGGGTGCGGTTGGCAATGACGATACGGGCAGGGCGGTGTTCTTTCAAAACCGGAATCACGCCGCGCACCGCGCCGCCTGCGCCCAAAAGCAAAATGGTTTTGCCCTCGATGGCAATGTTTTTGACCTGCGTGATGTCGTTGGCCAAACCGATACCGTCGGTATTGTCGCCGCGTATCCTGCCGTCTTCCAACCACACTAGCGTATTGACCGCGCCGGCAGCCAAAGCGCGGTCAGAATGTTCGTCCGCCAGCGCAAAAGCTTCCTGCTTGAACGGTACGGTTACATTCGCACCTTGCCCGCCCTCGGCGCGAAACGCCGCAACAGCCTCGGCAAAACCGCCGATTTCGGCACAAATACGCCCATATTCGATGGCCGCACCTTCCTGCAGCGCAAATTGCTGATGGATTTGCGGCGATTTACTGTGTGCAACGGGATTGCCGAAAACGGCGTAACGCGGGGTATTGTTCATAAAATGGGTCTGAGAAAACAAAAGAAAATAGTGCTTATTATAGCGGTCTTTATGTTAAGAAAGCGTAATGTAAAATTGTTGACAATTAAACAGTCTGAAACTATATTTCATTGCGTAAAAACGGGTGCCCTGATGTATTTCAGACGGCCTTACCGTGGTAGAATAACAACTTAAACCCATTCCCTCAGGAGCTGAAGATGTCCATCAAAGACGCTGTAAAACTGATTGAAGAAAGCGAAGCCCGCTTCGTAGATTTGCGCTTTACCGATACCAAAGGCAAGCAGCACCACTTTACCATCCCCGCCCGCATCGTCCTCGACGATCCCGAAGAATGGTTCGAAAACGGTCAAGCGTTTGACGGTTCGTCCATCGGCGGCTGGAAAGGCATTCAGGCTTCCGATATGCAGTTGCGTCCCGATGCGTCTACGGCCTTCGTCGATCCTTTCTACGACGATACCACCGTTGTTTTTACCTGTGATGTTATCGATCCGGCCGATGGCCAAGGCTATGACCGCGACCCCCGCTCTATCGCACGCCGCGCCGAAGCCTATTTGAAATCTTCCGGTATCGGCGACACCGCCTATTTCGGCCCCGAGCCTGAATTCTTCGTTTTTGATGGCGTAGAATTTGAAACCGACATGCACAAAACCCGTTACGAAATCACTTCCGAAAGCGGCGCATGGTCAAGCGGCCTGCACATGGACGGTCAAAATACCGGCCACCGTCCGACCGTCAAAGGCGGTTACGCACCTGTTGCGCCGATTGACTGCGGCCAAGACCTGCGTTCTGCCATGGTCAATGTTTTGGAAGAACTCGGCATCGAAGTGGAAGTCCATCACGCCGAAGTCGGTACCGGTAGCCAAATGGAAATCGGCACCCGTTTTGCCACTTTGGTCAAACGCGCCGACCAAACCCAAGATATGAAATACGTGATTCAAAACGTTGCCCACAACTTTGGCAAAACCGCCACATTTATGCCCAAACCCATCATGGGCGACAACGGCAGCGGTATGCACGTTCACCAATCCATTTGGAAAGACGGTCAAAACCTGTTCTCAGGCGACGGCTATGCCGGTTTATCCGATACCGCCCTTTATTACATCGGCGGCATCATCAAACACGCCAAAGCCCTGAACGCGATTACCAATCCGTCCACCAACTCCTACAAACGCCTCGTGCCGCATTTTGAAGCACCGACCAAATTGGCATATTCTGCTAAAAACCGTTCTGCTTCCATCCGCATTCCGTCTGTGAACAGCAGCAAAGCACGCCGTATCGAAGCGCGTTTCCCTGATCCGACCGCCAACCCATACTTGGCATTTGCCGCTTTGTTGATGGCCGGTTTAGACGGTATTCAAAACAAAATCCATCCGGGCGACCCAGCCGATAAAAACCTGTACGACCTGCCTCCGGAAGAAGATGCATTGGTGCCTACCGTTTGCGCTTCTTTGGAAGAAGCACTGGCTGCTCTTAAAGCCGACCATGAATTCCTCCTGCGCGGCGGCGTGTTCAGCAAAGACTGGATCGACAGCTACATCGCCTTTAAAGAGGAAGATGTCCGCCGCATCCGCATGGCACCTCATCCGCTGGAATTTGAAATGTATTACAGCCTGTAAAACAGCTGAAACATTTTAAATAGGAAATCAAAGGCCGTCTGAAACTGGATTTGAAGTTTCAGACGGCCTTTAGGCTTAAAATAGATAGGGCGATCGAATTAGGTATGATAGTGAGAAGCAATGAATCATGCTGTTTGAAAGCCTTTATGGAATCGGTGCCTTGTGTTAAATTGTGCTAATAAAATCATTTCGTCAAAAAGGTTGGGCAGAATGAAGAAAATAATTGGTTTGGCCATTGCTGCGGCATTTGGTTTGAGCGCGTGCAGTAATTTGGATCACAAAACCGCGCACGAGGTAATGTCGATTTCCAATGACCGTATTTTAAAAGAAGACCACAGCTTTAACATCACAGGCAGCTCTCAAGTATATATCAGCCCATTGGCTGAAGCTGTATTGGCAGATGAAAAGGTGGAAAAGAAAGCCGAAGCGAAAGCAGAGGATGCCAAAGCCAAAGAGGGGGAGGCGGCAGCCTCTATGGAGGTTGCTCAAGAAGACGACGCTGCTTTGAAGCAGGAGTTTTCTGAACGAGAAGAGGCTGAGTTCCGCAATGCAATGCTTGATGCCTTGCCGGACGGCAATATCGCACAAGTTGCCGTTGATTATCTGGATAAATATCCTGCCATATCCAGTTACATGGAAGGGGTTCATCTGAATTATGAGGTAGCTGTTGACCTATCAACGCGTCAATTTGAGATGATTCCTGAATTGGTCATCAACAACCACAATGAAAAACTTAGTATCAAACTTCCTATGAAACTGGATGCGGAAAAATGGGAAATTTATATAGATCCGCCCGCCAGTGCTGCTGCCATTATTAGTGTGTACACCGATGAGAAAATCGGTAAACGTTTAATCAAAGAACCTTTAAAATTGAGTTTGAAAGAAATCGGTGATTCGAAACGTATGCCTTTTGATCATATTGCAGAGGCGGGAGTACGTGCTTTTTTGAGTGCCAATAAGGCTATGCCTGCCGATGCATATGTATTTAAAGAAATGGATGCCTTTGGTAAGGCAAATCATGCACGCTATCGTGTACGTCATGTCATGAAACCGGAGTATGATTCTGTCGTAATGAAGGCAATGGCTAAGGCTTTTGATGAAGAATTGTCGAAATTACAGAAAACGCCTCAACCAGGGTCAACAGAAGAAGATTATAAAAATGCGCGGGAATTTTTCAGTATGTTTGTCAGCATAAGTGATAACCAGCCACTTAGCTTCCAGCGTATATCCGGTAACAATCCTGTTGTCGACTATTATCTTGACCGCAAAGGCCGTATTTTGGCTTCCCGCATGTATATACAAATTAACGGTACGCATAAGGCCATCAATATTATCGGCGACAACGTGTATAGCAATTACGGCAAACCAGTCTTCAAATTTAATCCGCAAGGTAAAGGCATTACTTGGCGAGAGCTGAAAGAGTTTTTCGGTTCGGACAAAAAACAGGAAGATTAAAGCCTCAGGCCGTCTGAAAGGATATTTAAGGATATTTTTGTTTTCAGACGGCATGTTTGATAAGGAAAACCATGTTTGCAAATTTTGATTTAGGTGTATTTTTGCTGGCAGTATTGCCCGTGTTGTTGGCCATTACCGTGCGCGAAGTGGCACGCGGTTATACGGCGCGTTATTGGGGCGACCATACCGGCGAGCAGTTTGGGCGTTTGACCCTCAATCCGCTGCCACACATCGATCCTGTCGGTACGATTGTCGTGCCGCTGGTGTGTCTGATGATAGGCAGTTTTCTGTTCGGCTGGGCGCGTCCTATGCCCATCGATTCGCGCAATTTCCGCGATCCGCGCCGCGCGTGGCGTTGGGTGTCGATTTCAGGCCCGATAGCCAATCTGATTTTGGCGTTCTTCTGGGGTTTTGTCGTCGTATTTTCCGCGTATGTGCCCGAGTCTTATCAAGCGCCCTTGGTGCAGATGGCCGGTTACGGCGTGATGGTGAACTCGATTTGGGTCGCATTCAGCCTGATTCCGATTTTGCCTTGGGACGGCGGTATTTTTCTCGATACCTTTCTCAACGCCAAACAGTCCATGCAGTTCCGTAAAATCGAGCCATACGGTACATGGATTATCCTGATCCTGTTGTTTACCGGCCTGCTGGCCAAACTGATTTGGCCGATTATCGCCATGATTCAGGCCGCAGTGCAGATGGTGGTCATGCTGTTTATTTAAATATTGTGGCTGAAAAGGCCGTCTGAAATTCAGTTTCAGACGGCCTTTTTCATTGTGCAACATGTAAATACGATTGGAAAAGTTGCTTAAAAATTGTACAATCTCAGCCCTTTCAATTCGGCGCACACATCATGCACATCGGCGGCTATTTCATTGACAACCCCATTGCACTTGCCCCCATGGCAGGCATTACGGACAAACCGTTCCGCCGGATTTGCCGCGAGTTTGGCGCAGGGTGGGCGGTATGCGAAATGCTGACCAGCGATCCGAGCTTGCGCCATACCAAAAAAACCTTGCGCCGCAGCGATTTTGAAGGCGAGGGCGGAGTAGTGGCCGTGCAGATTGCCGGCAGCGATCCGCAGCAGATGGCGGAAGCTGCGCGTTATAACGTCGGCTTGGGCGCGCAGGTCATTGATATAAACATGGGCTGCCCGGCTAAAAAAGTTTGCAATGTGCAGGCAGGCAGCGCATTGATGCAAAACGAGCCTTTGGTTGCCGAAATCTTGAAAGCCGTTGTAAATGCGGTGGACGTACCCGTTACCCTCAAAACCCGTTTGGGCTGGCACGACGAACATCAAAACTTACCAACCATCGCCAAAATTGCCGAAGAATCAGGCATCACAGCCCTTGCCATCCACGGCCGCACCCGTACGCAGATGTACAAAGGCGAAGCGCGTTACGAATTGATTGCTGAAACCAAAGGCCGTCTGAACATCCCCGTCTGGGTCAACGGCGACATCACTTCGCCGCAAAAAGCCGCCGCCGTCCTCAAACAAACTGCCGCCGACGGCATCATGATAGGGCGCGGCGCACAAGGCAGGCCGTGGCTCTTCCGCGATTTGAAACATTACGCCGAACACGGCGTTTTGCCGTCTGCCTTGAGCTTGGCAGAATGCAATACCACCATTTTGAACCACATCCGCGCCATGCATGAATTTTATGGCGAATTTGCCGGCGTACGCATCGCCCGCAAACACATCGGCTGGTACATCGATGAGATGCCCGACGGCGAGCAAACACGCCGGGAAATCAACCGCTTGGACAGCACCGCGGCACAATACGATACCCTTGCCACCTATCTTGAGACGCTTTCGGAGAAAACCGACCGCTGGGTATGCCACTATCGGGAAGGCTAAAGGGTTTCAGACGGCCATTTTCTTTTTTGAAAGTAAATATGAAATTGACGCCACGCTTCAAACGCTTCGGTATAACTGTTTTTTAATACAAAAGGCTTTAGTATGACTTTTTGGCATGGTTTTTGGATTATCACCGGCGTGCATTTTTTGGCATGTATGTCGCCCGGCCCCGATTTTGTACTCGTTTCGCAGCAGGCGTTGAGCCGGGGGCGGGCTGCCGGAATGTTGACCGCGCTGGGCATTGCGTTGGGATTCGGTATCCACATTATTTATTCCGTACTCGGCTTGGTCACGCTGGTGGCTCAGTCCGCCCCGCTTTTGACCGCGGTCAAAATCATCGGCGGCCTGTATCTGCTGTATATCGGCTATAAAGGTTTGCGCGCGAAAGCTGCGGGCGGGACGGTAGAAATCCGTAAGGACAATTTGGCGGATGAACCGACATGGAAAACGATATGGCGCGGGGTGTTGTGCAATGTGCTGAACCCGAAGGCAGTCGTGTATATGCTGTCGTTGTTTACCGTCGTATTGTCGCCGGATACGCCGATGTGGCAGATGGGGGTTTACGGCGTGTGGATGGCGTTAATGTTGTTCGTTTGGTTCGGCCTTGTTGCACTGATGTTGTCCGCCCCTGCCGTGAGCAAACGTTTTCAGCGTTTCGGCCATTGGATAGACCGATTTTGCGGCGGGGCGTTAGCTTTGCTGGGGATTAAGGTTATCAGCGGGTAGAGTATTGCGGAAAACCCTATGTTTCAGTTGATTAAACGTCTATTTTCTACAAAGCATTAAGCTGATTCCATGTTTCCGCGCAATCGTTTCGAACATGTGGATTGGGAACAGGAATTACAGAAATCTATTTCAAAATAAAATATTGATAGCTAATCAAAATAAATATAAATCGGATAGGGCGAATTCAAACAAATCAAATAAACGTCGTCTGAATGTTCAGACGGCCTCATCATTTAAAAACAAATCTAAAGAAAGACAATCACGATGAATCAAACGACGACTGACATTGCGCAATGTATTGAACAAAACTTACGACAATATTTCAAAGACTTGGATGGTACGGAACCTTGCGGCGTGTATGATATGGTGTTGCATCAAGTGGAAAAGCCGATGCTGGCCTGCGTGATGGAGCAATGCGGCGGCAACCAGTCTAAAGCGGCGGTCATTTTGGGTTTGAACCGCAATACCCTGCGTAAAAAATTACAACAGCACGGTATGCTGTAATGCGGCAGGGCAACCCGTCCTGACGGTCGAAGGAGAAATAACAATGCAAAATCCGAATAAATTAAATATCCATTTCATCCTGCACGAGGCATTTGAAGTGCCGGGCGCATATTTGAAATGGGCGCAATGGCGCGGACATAACATCAGTGCAACCAAAGTGTACGAAAGGGAAGCCCTGCCTGACAATGTGGACGATATAGATTTTTTGATTGTGATGGGCGGGCCGCAATCGCCTGATGAAGACAAGCAGGCATTCCCGTATTACGACCCCCAATCCGAGCTGCGCCTGATGCGTCAGGCGATGGCGGCGGATAAATATATTGTCGGCGTGTGTTTGGGTGCGCAGCTTTTATCCGTTGCCTACGGCGCGCGCCACACGCGCAGCCCTGAGCGTGAAATCGGCATTTATCCGATTGAGCTGACGGCGGAAGGTCTAGCGGATGCCCATGTTTCCCTGTTGGGCAAAACCCTGAATACCGGCCATTGGCACGGCGATATGCCCGGTTTAACGGATGAGGCGGTTGTGTTGGCAACCAGCAAAGGCTGTCCGCGCCAGATTATCCGTTTTGCGCCCAAACATTATGCCTTCCAGGCTCATTTGGAGTTTGACCGTGAAGCCGTCGGGCTGCTGATTGCGGCGGACGGGCGCGAAAATGTGGCCGAACAAAGCCAAGTCCAAACTTATGTCCAACATCCGGATAAAATCGAAGCGGCAGATTTCAGTGAAATGAATGCCAAACTCTTCGACTTTTTGGATTCGCTGACGCAGACAAAATAAAAAAGGCCAACCCTTCAGGCCGTCTGAATAATAAATATAGAGAAGAAACGATTAACCCTTTTTAAAAGGTCGGACCATGTTCTATCAAATACTTGCCCTGCTGATTTGGGGCAGCTCTTTTATCGCTGCCAAGTATTCTTACGAGATGATCGACCCGGCGCTGATGGTCGAGGCGCGTTTGTTGATTGCCGCATTGATGGTGCTGCCGTCGTGCCGCCGTCATTTGGGTAGGATTCCGCGGAGCGAGTGGAAGCCCTTGTTGTGGATTTCCTTTGTCAACTACGTTGTCGTTTTGATGCTCCAGTTTATCGGTTTGAAATACACATCTGCCGCCAGCGCGATTACCATGGTCGGGCTGGAGCCTTTGCTGGTCGTCTTTGTCGGTCATTTCTTCTTCAACGACAAAGCCAAACTGTACCACTGGATTTGCTGCGCGGCGGCGTTTGCCGGCGTGGGCATGATGGTATTGGGCGGTGCGGAAGAGGGCGGTACGATTGACTGGTTCGGCTGTTTGCTGATTTTGCTCGCGGGGTTCGGTTTCGCCGGTGTGATACGCCCGAGCCAAAAAATGATTGCCCGTATCGGTGCGCCCGCATTTACCGCGGCTTCCATGGCGGCGGCGGCGCTGTTGTGCCTGCCGTTTTCTCTGGTGTTGGCAGACAGCTATCAAATCAACTGGTCGTGGGGCGGTACGCTGTCGGTGTTGTATATGGGGATTGGCTGCAGTTGGCTCGCCTATCTGTTGTGGAACAAAGGCATGAACAAAGTCCCTGCCAACGTCTCCGGCCTGTTGATTTCGCTCGAGCCTGTTATCGGCGTTATCATGGCGGTGTTGATTTTGGGCGAACATTTAAGCAGCATGGCCGCGCTGGGCATTACCGTCGTCATTTCGTCCACTTTTGTCGCCGGAGTGTTGGCGCGTATCGGCAGCAAACACAAAAAGGCCGTCTGAAAACAGTTTCAGACGGCCTGAAGTAGCCGTACTTTTTCAATAAAACATTTTGGGAAAATTTCTATGAAACGCATTATCTCCCTGCTTTTGCTTGCCTGCCCCGTTTTGGCGTCGGCTGCATCCGATAACGACAAAGCCGCCGTACAGGCCGTCATTGCCAAACATTACAACCGACCGCTTGCCGCGCACAAATGCCAGCTTACCGAGCCGCCGAAAGACGGACAGGCACCATCTAACAACATCATGTATTGCATGAAACCCGTTGCCGACCATACCGTAACGCGCAACGGCAAAGCCGCTCGCTATGTGCTGTACACAGGTTTTGCCTACGATATGGAACAAAAAATAAAACAGGACGCCCATGCTTCTCCCGGCCTTGCAGAATTGTTTGTTTTGGAAAAAACAGACGGCAAGTGGACAATCAAACAGCACGGAAGAGATGAAATCGGCGCATGGGGGGATGTGCCGGAGAATAAGGCGTGGAAGTTTGTTCAGGTGGGCGCGCAAAACTGGGGCTATGTTGCCGAGTCAAGTTATACAGGCCAAGGCGACACGACGACTTCGCAAAACTTCCTGTTTACCGATGATAGCAACCGCATCCGTAAAAGCTTTATTATCAGCGGTAACGATAACGGCGCATATTTTGGCGATTGCGATGAATTGAAAGGGCGTGAAAAACGAGACTGCAAAGACAGATATACCAGCCTGGAAGCCAAAATTGCTTTTGACAAAAGCCGTCCTGCCGTATCCGGCGTGTGGGCGTTGACTGCAAAACTCAGCGGCGTATCAGGAAAGAAAAATTATAAAAATCAGAAATATATTTTCCCTTATAACGGCAAAACCCACGTTGCCCCCAAAAACTATCCCTTGGGCGGACAATAGTTCCCCCGAAAAACGCTTTGATCAAACCATTACTACCTCAAGTCAAAACCCGTGAAAGACACTCATAAACTCTGGGCCGCACTCATCATTACCGGCATCATCGGCGGCATTGTCGGCATTGTATTAACCGAAATCATGCACACGATTCAACATCTTGCCTATGGTTACGGTTCAGACGGCCTATACGTTTCATTCCGAGAGGGCGTAGCGCAGGCAAGCCCTGCGCGGCGTATCGTGGTCGTGGCCTGTTGCGGCGTGGTGGTCGGCTTGGGGTGGTGGTTGCTCAAACGCTACGGCAGGCCGCAACCGGGTATCAAAGCCGTGGTTAAAAATCCGCTTGCCGGTTTTCCGTTTTTTGAAACCGTCAGCCATGCCCTGTTGCAAATCATTACCGTCGGGCTGGGCTCGCCGCTCGGCCGTGAAGTTGCGCCGCGCGAAATGACCGCCGCTTTCGCTTCAGTCGGTGTCAACCGTTTCGGATTGAGCGAAGACGACGCAAGGCTAGTCATCGCGTGCGCCTCGGGTGCAGGTTTGGCGGCCGTGTATAACGTGCCGCTCGCCTCCACACTTTTCATCCTCGAAGCCATGCTGGGCGTATGGACGCAGCAAGCCGTCGCCGCCGCATTGCTGACTTCCGTCATCGCCACCGCCGTCGCACGCATCGGCTTGGGCGACGTGCAGCAATATCATCCGGCCAACCTTTCCATCAATACTTCATTACTTTGGTTTTCCGCCATCATTGGCCCGATACTGGGCGCAACCGCCGTCTTTTTCCAGCGCACCGCCCAAAAATTCCCCTTCATCAAGCGCGACAACATCAAAATCATTCCCTTGGCCGTCTGCATGTTTGCACTCATCGGCGTGATTGCCGTTTGGTTTCCCGAAATTTTGGGCAACGGCAAAGCAGGCAACCAACTGACCTTTGGCGGCATGACCGACTGGCGACACAGCCTTGAGCTGACCGCCGTCAAATGGCTGGTCGTCTTAATGGCGCTGGCGGCAGGCGCATACGGCGGCCTGATTACCCCGTCCATGATGCTCGGCAGTACCATTGCCTTTGCCGCCGCAGCCGCGTGGAATACTTTCTTTCCTGCCATGTCGTCCGAAAGCGCGGCCGTTGTCGGCGCCGCCGTTTTCCTCGGCGTTTCCCTCAAAATGCCCCTGACGGCCATCGTCTTTGTTTTAGAACTCACCTACGCCCCCGTTGCCTTGCTCATGCCCTTATGCGCAGGCATGGCAGGCGCAGTATGCATGGCGAAGAAAATGGGATTTAAATAGTCAAAAACATCAGGCCGTCTGAAACCGAGTTTCAGACGGCCTTTTACAATAAAATTGTCAACAATATCTATAAAAACCTACTGCCAAAAAGGCGAAAATAGCGGATAATACCGCCCTGAAAATTCATCCCATATCGATTAAACCTTCAAAAAAAGGAATCCCCATGCCTTCCATCAAACGCGCCCTGATTAGCCTGTCCGACAAGACAGGCGCAGTCGAATTTGCCCAAACACTGACCAAGCTCGGTGTAGAAATCCTTTCTACCGGCGGTACAGCAAAGCTCTTGGCTGATGCAGGCGTTCCCGTTATCGAAGTTGCCGACTATACCGGTTTTCCCGAAATGCTCGACGGCCGCGTGAAAACCCTGCATCCGAAAATCCACGGCGGCATCCTCGGCCGTCGCGATTTGGACGAACACGTCGCCAAGATGGAAGAACACGGCATCGGCAATATCGATTTAGTGTGCGTCAACCTTTACCCCTTCGCCGCCACCATCGCCAAACCAAACTGCACACTGGAAGACGCGATTGAAAACATCGACATCGGCGGTCCGACTATGGTGCGCTCCGCCGCGAAAAACTGGAAACACGTCGCCATCGTTACCGACACAGCCGATTTCCCGGCCATCGCCGCCGAACTCGAAGCCAACAACGGCGCATTGAGCGACAAAACCCGTTTCAACCTTTCACGCAAAGCATTCAGCCATACCGCTCAATACGACGGCATGATTTCCAACTACCTGACCTCGCTTTCAGACGACGTCTTGAGCGGTCAGCCCCAAATCGGCGAATTCCCAAGCCAGTTCAACCAAAGCTGGATTAAAGTGCAAGACATGCGCTACGGCGAAAATCCGCACCAACGCGCCGCGTTCTACCGCGATATTTACCCTGCCGCAGGTAGCCTTTCCGCCTACAAACAGCTCCAAGGCAAAGAATTGTCTTACAACAACATTGCCGATGCCGATGCTGCCTGGGAAGCCGTCAAATCCTTCGACGCGCCCGCCTGCGTGATCGTGAAACACGCCAACCCGTGCGGTGTCGCCGTTGCCGCCGATACATTGACCGCCTACAAACTCGCCTACGCCACCGACACCACCAGCGCGTTCGGCGGCATCATCGCCTTCAACCGCGAAGTGGACGGCGCAACCGTCAAACAAATTACCGATAACCAATTTATGGAAGTCCTCATGGCGCCGAAGTTCACCGCCGAAGCCCTCGAAATCGCCGCCGCCAAGAAAAACGTGCGCGTATTGGAAGTGCCGCTTGAGGCCGGTGCCAACCGCTTTGAACTCAAACGTGTCGGCGGCGGGCTGTTGGTACAAACCCCCGACATCCACCGCATCAACCGCGCCGATTTGAAAGTCGTCTCCAAACGCCAACCGACCGAGCAAGAATGGAACGACCTGATGTTTGTATGGAACGTCGCAAAATACGTCAAATCCAACGCCATCGTCTTCGGCAAAGGCGGTCAAACCTACGGCATCGGCGCAGGCCAAATGAGCCGCGTGGACAGCACCCGCATCGCCGCCCGCAAAGCGCAGGACGCAGGTTTGGACTTAAACGGCGCATGTGCCGCTTCCGATGCCTTCTTCCCATTCCGCGACGGCGTAGATGTCATTGCCGAGCAGGGCATCAAAGCCATCATCCATCCGGCAGGCTCCATGCGTGACCAAGAAGTCTTTGATGCAGCGGACGAACACGGCATCGCCATGGTCGTAACCGGCATCCGCCATTTCCGCCACTAATAAGCTGATATAAAATAAAGGCCGTCTGAAAACCGATTTCAGACGGCCTAAGTTTTAATAAATGGGATAAGTCATGTCTTTTAGCCAAGCTGAGTTAGCAGATTTTGCTGCAAATCTTTTCGTTAACTATGACGAAGGTTTTGAAGGAGATACGCCGCTTACGGATGAGATTATTGCGCGCGTGGAAGAGGAGCTAGGCTATTCTCTGCCCATCGACTATATCGCTTTGATGCGCCAGAAAAACGGCGGTAGTTTGAAACGTTGTTTTTTTCGTTATACCGATACGGATGGATATGAATGTGAGTTAATCGTTCGTGGTATATATGGTATTGGTTTTGCGAATAATAATGCCTTGTGCGGTCAAATGGGTAGCCGTTTTTTGGAGGATCCCAAAAATCACGCATTGCCGCATATTGGTGTTTACTTTGCCGAAGAAGATAGCGGGCACGGATTTTTTGCGCTGGATTACCGCAACATAAATGCCGATGGTGAGCCATCGGTTATCAATATTTATTTGGATAATTTTCATGAGGAATATATTGCCGACAGCTTTGCTGATTTTGTCCGTCGTTTGACTGCAGACGAGTAAGTAGGGCAGATAAGTAGTTAGTATTTCAAATATTCCTGTTACTGATAAGCTGATATAAAATAAAGGCCGTCTGAAA
>NZ_KV835613.1:115939-119337 GCF_001838065.1 Neisseria sp. HMSC078C12
AAGCTGATATAAAATAAAGGCCGTCTGAAAACAAAGTTTCAATATCATGAAACCCGTTTTCAGACGGCCTTCTTCAATCATCAAACAATTTAGCGGCCTAACTGCAAATCAGGACAAAGCAACCAAGCCCCAGCCCGTCCGATTTATGCAGCAACACAACGCCACACAAGTCTAAAACCAACCCACTCAGAGAAAAAAAACATGAAACACATCCTCCTCATTCTCACCCTCGCCACACTCACCGCCTGCGCCTCCAGTCATACCGGCGGCTACGGCTATGCCGGCAACAACGGCGCATCCGCAGGCGTGACCCAAACGTTCCGTTGGTAAGGCCGTCTGAAAAAACAACACAGTTTTCTACAATAGAGAACAAACAAATCCCAAACGTAAAGGCAAGTTTTACACTTGCCTTTTTAACGCTGTCCATCGGCTCAATAGCGCATAAATTCGTGTCATTTGCCCGCTGTTTGCTATGTTAGAAAACGTCAAAGGCTGTCTGAAAACAGGCGATACAAACCCGTTACACGTTTCAAGCCGATCTTCAATACAAATTTCATTAATTCTCTAAATAAAAGCCCATATTTAAATCTATCACTAGAGAAACTATTCAAATTATATATTATTTAGTAATCATTATTGTTTGAGAATAAAAAAGTAAAATCAAATAGCTAGAAAAGCCGTTTAAAAAAAGCAACAAGTAAATTTAACGGGCATGACCGTTGAGGCCGAAAAAATAACACTTTATCGGAAGAGTTGATTTACGAAACCAAACGCATATAAAATTTGGACAAGGATTCCGAATGCATTGAAAGAAGCTGACAAAAAGTGACTGGTTAAGAAACAAGCTGACAAAAAACGGCACATCGTTTCCCAAACTTCACAAGCTTCCCAAAATGTATCAGCATAAAATCCCATAAAACAGGAATTTAGCTGCCATTCGGCCGAGTGGAGACTTTTGGCACGGGAATTGCATACAAGAGATTACGACGTAAAACCGCATAAAGGGGAGACTCTGAAGTGCGGCATATGTATGGGCAGGCGGTTTATAGCCGAGCAAACGTCCCAAAAGAAATCAAACCCCTTACAGGAAAATCGATATGAATAAAGTCTTTAAAGTCATTTGGAACCACGCGACCCAGACATGGACCGCGGTTTCCGAAATCAGCCATGCACACGGCAAAAAATCCGCTTCTGACAAGCGTAAAGCCGTAGCTGCTGCGGTGGTTGCTGCAGGTGCTTTGATGGCATCTAGCGGAGCAGAGGCCGCTGTAAGATTGGGAGGTAGTGCAGTAGACATTACTCCTGATGGTACTTACAACGGTTCTAACAGAAACGTTGGTGTCAACTCTGTTGTAGTGGGTTATCAAAATACTGCCAGCAGTCAAGATGGCACTATTGCTTACGGTGCGAACAATACTGCGACTGCAAACGCAGCATTGGCAGTAGGTAATAACAATATCGCAACCGGCGGTGCATCGACTGCAATGGGTGTAAGCTCTGTTGCAAGTGGTGAAGCTTCTGTTGCAATCGGTAATGTAGCCCAAGCAACTCAAATTCGTGCGACTGCAGTAGGTAACCGTGCAACTGCTACTCAAGACTCCGCAAGTGCATTCGGTAACCGTGCAAATGCTGGTGCACAATTTGCAACAGCTATTGGTGATAACTCCAATGCAAATGCTGCTGCAGTTGCTGTAGGTACGCATGCAAACGCTGAAAAACAAGATTCTATCGCTATTGGTAACAACGCTCATGGTGCTTGGACCAATGCTATTGCTGTCGGTAAAGATACTGTGGCAAGCCAAGACCACGCGATTGCAGCAGGTACTAGCGCAAATGCGTCAGGTATTCAAGCTGTCGGCGTTGGTTCATATACAAAAGCAGAAGGTAATCTGACAGTTGCAGTTGGTCCATATGCGCAAGCCAATAAAGAAGCTGCAATTGCTGTAGGTTCTAACGCTACTGCTGCTCAGTCTAACTCTATTGCTGTGGGTCAAACTGCCACTGCGTCTAACAATAACTCCATTGCTGTCGGTACTAAATCAGTTTCTAGAGGTGATAACGCAATTGGTGTCGGTGCTTATGCTGAATCAACTGCTCACCGTGCTACCGCTATCGGCGTGTTGTCTCAAGCTAATGGCACAGGCTCATTTGCTGGTGGTGCATCTGCTCAAGCAACAGGTGAAAATTCTGTAGCTATTGGCGGTGCGATGGATGGTAATTTCGGTAATAAAGCAGGTTCTGCTGCTAAAGCAATCGGTAACAACTCTATCGCTTTGGGTACTCAATCTAAAGCTGCTGGCAATAACTCTATCGCTCAAGGTAACGGTGCAACTGCTAAGCAAGCTGCTGACGTTGCCGTAGGTCATTCTGCTACAGCTGACGGTACTTCTACTGGCGCTGATGGCGACGGCGTAGTAAATAATGCCGGTTCGGCAATGGCAATCGGTACAGAAGCTCAAGCAACCGGTATCGTAGCAACAGCCATCGGTGAGCGCTCTAAAGCTCTGGCAAACGGCGCGGTAGCATTGGGTGGCGACGCTCAAGCCAAACAAGGTTCTGACGTAGCAATCGGTCGTGGTTCCGTAGCTGACGGTACTTCTGCTGCAGCATTCGGTCCTGCTGCTACAGCAACTGGTAAATACTCAGTAGCTTTGGGCGTACAAAGTAACGCTGCTTCTAAACAAGCAATTGCATTGGGCCGTGGTGCTCAAGCTAATGGCGGTGAATATGCAACTGCTCTGGGTAACGGTGCTCAAGCAACAGCTAAAAACACTCTGGCTTTGGGTACTGAAGCTAAATCTACTATCGAAAACAGCGTAGCTTTGGGTAACGGTTCTACAACCAGCAACTTCGTACCTACTAACACTGCTACTGTTGGCAGCTACACTTACAGCGGCTTCGCAGGTGCAACCAGCGGTTTGGGCAATGGCGCAGTATTGTCTGTAGGTTCTGCAGGTAACGAACGTCAAATCCAAAACGTTGCCGCAGGTCGTATCTCTGCAACTTCTACCGATGCAATCAACGGCTCTCAATTGTACGCTGTTGCAAATCGTATCGAAAACCTGAATCCGTTTGTATTCTCAGGCCACAATGGTAGCGGTAGCTCACCTGCTGAAGGTACTTACAAATACGATCCTAAATCAAATGCCAATAACACCCTGAAACTGATCGCCGGTAACGGTTTGACAATGACCTCAAACGGCTCTAACGAATACACCCTGAGCGTAATTGGTGGTGGTTCTACTGGTGCTTCCGGCGCTACTGGTGCGACTGGCCCTAAAGGCGATACTGGTGCAACTGGTGCTAAAGGCGATACTGGTGCAACTGGTGCTAAAGGCGAAAAAGGTGATACTGGTCCTGTTGGTCCTAAAGGCGATACCGGCGAAAAAGGTGAAGAC
>NZ_KV835614.1:0-23691 GCF_001838065.1 Neisseria sp. HMSC078C12
GGGGGAGGCGATTTGGTAGAGGTCGTCTGAAATCTGTGAAAAGTAGATTTGTTCGTAAGGATCAAAATAGGCGTCATCTAGACCGTAGGGATCTTCTTCGGCAGAAGCAGGTCGCGGTGCAGCCTCTTCTTCATATAAATTGTCTTCACCATCGTCGGCTGCGGAATAAGGCTCTTCTGCTTCGTCGCTGATATCCGGCAACGAAATTTCCCTGCCCTGCTCATCAATATAGAGAAAACCGTCGGCAGTACGGACAAGACGCATGGAGAACGGCAGCGACCAACCTTGTCCCAGCCAGCCGTTGCCAATTTGGTCGGAATAATAGCTGCGCTGCCAAACAAGAGGAAGTGGGGAGTCAAAGCCAAAGTCAACCTCTGTTTCATCAAATAAGACTTTGATACCAAGTACGGCATTAACAGGATTACCGATAGCTGCTGCAACTTTACAGGGAATACAGTGACCATGACCAGAAGTAACCACCCCGCCATCAGAACCTGCTCCGCTACCCCCGCCAAAACCACTGACCATCTTTCGTGAAGGCAGTCTAACACTAGGCAAACCTGGGACCATTGAAGCGAGCGAAACCACATCAGATACAGCATCAGCTACATTAGCTGCAGCAGAGTCAGGAGCAACCAAAGAAAGGGCGCTAGAGGCAACATCAGCCACCATCTCTATCACATCCACTGGACCGGCTGCATTAGTCAGCGGCTCAGGCGGATTGGCAGATCCTTTGGACACCATGGCAGGTGCAGAAGGCTGAGGAACAAGAATACCTATGGTGTTACCGGAAGAGGACATGCGATTACTCCGTCGAAATCCTAATTAATCTACAAGTAGAAACCTCAAAACAAGGAACGCCAATCACTTTCTGAGTGACTTGGGCACGTTATTTTGCAAAAATTATAACAAACAATAAGCTATAAATAAAACTGTATTTAATAAACTTTATTATTAAAATATCATATAGTAAGCGCATATTTTTAAAGATTATTTACATTTCTTAAGTTATTATTTCAAGCGGTTTAAATTTATATTTATCAACACATCGAATTATGCTAGAGTACGAGTCTTAGCAGTTGTATCTAATTAGCAACTTGGGAATCTAAAACTTCTTCTCTTGTGATGACTACTCATGCTTAAGCAAAATGAAGTCTATTTTTTTGGCAAACTGAATCAATCCCGTGATTTTATTTTCTCCGAGAATCTTCAAACTCACGATAAAATCTTTTGGGATAACTGGTTTAACCGATGCTCCGACCAAAACAAATTAATTTCATTCACTCGAAAAACATATTCCCCTTTGCAAATTTGGCTATTTTGCATCAAATTACCTGATGATCTTATTTATACTGGTATGACTGCTGGTAGTTCTGATAAAATTGGCAGAAAATACCCATTTGTGTTATTTTATAAACCTAGCTCTATTCCCGAATCACTTGATTCTCTTTTTTTTCTTTTAAAGAAAAAAAATTCCTTTCGCGAGATATTAAAAGAAGGGGAATGTTGTATCGAAGATTTTTACAGTAGTGATACAACAGAGAACTCTATCCTCTCTGAATCCTTTCACAACTTTTTATCTGATTCAGACGGCATTGGTAGTTTTTGGCAAGAGATTGGAAGCGGTTACCACATAAAACATGAAGGCCTCCCCTCATGCTCACTGTTTAATAAGTTATTTGGATTATAAGTAGATGAACACATTTCCTCGATGGGACGAGCCTATCTCTATCGACAGTCCTGAAGGTGTAAATATCGAATACGATAGCCGCTTTTTAGAACTACAAAGCATAGCTGAAGGCAAACCAGAACAACAATATGGTGACACGATTATTCCGGCAGAAGAGGCAGACTGGGCAACAGTAGAAAAGTTGTGCAATCAATTGCTAGCCGAGTCTAAAGATTTACATGTCTTGGCTTATTATGCACAAGCTCTTACTGCTAAACATGGACTTGTAGGGTTCTGCGCTGGCTGCGAAGCAATTAGAGCTAATATAGACTTATATTGGGAATCCATTTACCCCAAACTTGAAGATGAAGACGGTGAATTTGATCCCTTTTACAGGATCAATGCCCTTAGCTCCTTTACTACACTTGATGGCATTATCAAAGAGATTCTTTCATCTAAATTATTGATAAATGGGTTAACCCAACAGCCAATTACTGTCAAAGAAGCTGTTTCCATACTACAAGGAAATGATTCACAAAATTATCCAGGAGGTAAAGAACGGCTAATGCTCGATATTAGAGTAAATGCCGATACAGGGAAACCTGAATTAACTGCATTAATTCAAGCATTGGACTGTCTGAAAGACATCCAACGCATTTTCTCGTCTAATTTACAGGATGAACACTCACTTGATTTTGATGTTATTCAGAAACCTCTTACCCTAATTCACAAAGCCATCAACTATAATGATGGGAGCACTCCCTCAGTACAACAGACAGAACAGCCTGAGTTACCCTCTGAAACTAACAGCTTGGCTATTACGCAAGAACAATCTATTCAAGAGGCTGACGCATGGCGCCGTCTGAATATTAAAAACCGTGCTGATGTTGATTTAGCTTTAGAGAAAATCTGCATTTATTTTGAAACTCTTGAGCCCAGCCACCCTGCACCACTGTTTATCCGCAGAGTGCAACGACAAATGAATATGAACTTTTATGACATCATGAAAGATATTAGCCCAGAAAGTATTGCCAATTTAGAAGTTTTAATTGGCAAACCAGATGAAGATACAGCAAATTCCTAAAATCAGTACACCTCATCCACAATTTCGTAAATATCTTTTAGATATACAACATTATTAATTATCCTAAGGTTATAACCATGTCACGAAATAAATCATCAGGTCAAAAGTTTATTGCCCGCAATCGAGCTCCTCGCGTGCAAATTGAGTATGACGTAGAGTTGTATGGCTCAGAGAAAAAGATTGAACTGCCTTTCGTTATGGGTGTTATGGCAGATTTGGTTGGTAAACCTGTCGAACCACTGCCTGACTTGGCCGAACGAAAATTCTTAGAAATTGATGTAGACAATTTCGACGAACGCATGAAAGCCCTTAAACCTCGTGTCGCCTTCAACGTAAAAAACACATTGACAGGTGAAGGAAATTTGAATGTAGAACTCGAATTGGAAAGCATGGATGACTTCTCACCAGCTGCGATAGCTAAAAAAGTAGCACCTCTAAATGAACTTTTACAGGCGCGTACAGAACTATCTAATTTACTCTCATATATGGATGGTAAAAGTGGGGCTGAAGAATTAATTGGAAAAGTCTTAGGGGACAGCGAATTGCTAAAAAGTCTTGCAGCTGCACCTAAATCAACATCCAAAGATGAACAATAGTCTCTAATAAAACTAGAAGTGAAAGTAAATCATGGCTGAAAAACAATTAGATACCCTAGGAAATGGCAGTTCGCAACATGTGTTTGCAACCAATGAATTTGAACAGCTGCTTCAAAAAGAATTCAAACCTAAAACGGAAGAAGCTAAAAGCGCTGTAAATAATGCAGTCGCAACATTGGCTCAGCAGGCCTTACAAAATGCCGTCACCATTTCAGATGATACCTATCAAACCATTGAAGCAATTATTGCCGAAATTGACAGAAAGCTTTCTGAACAAATCAACTTAATCTTGCATCATGAGGACTTTCAAAAGCTTGAAGGTGAATGGCGCGGCCTGCATCATTTAGTGACCAACACCGAAACAGATACTTTACTGAAAATCAAAGTATTACCTATTTCTAAAAAAGAGGTTGCTCGTAATTTAAAACGCTTTAAAGGTACAGCTTGGGATCAAAGTCCACTCTTTAAACGTATTTATGAGGAAGAATACGGCCAATTTGGCGGTGAACCCTTTGGTTGTTTAGTAGGTGACTATTATTTTGATCACTCTGCCCCTGATGTAGAAATGCTCAATAGTCTTGAGAAGATTGCAGCGGCTGCACACTGTCCATTTATTGCTGGTGCATCTCCCAAATTAATGCAAATGGAGTCTTGGCAAGAGTTAGCTAATCCGCGTGACTTAAGTAAAATTTTCCAAAATGCCGAATATGCTCCATGGCGAAGCCTGCGTGAATCCGAAGATTCACGTTATATCGGTTTAGCCCTACCTCGTTTTCTGTCTCGCCTGCCTTATGGTGCCACAACAAATCCTGTAGACGAATTTGACTTCGAAGAAGAAACAGAAGGTGCAGATCACAATAAATATACTTGGGCCAATGCTGCTTATGCAATGGCAGTAAATATTAACCGCTCATTTAAATACTATGGCTGGTGTACCGCTATTCGCGGTGTGGAATCAGGCGGTATCGTTGAAAATCTTCCCTGCCACACATTCCCAACCGATGATGGTGGTGTAGACATGAAATGCCCAACAGAAATCGCCATTAGTGACCGCCGTGAGGCAGAATTGGCTGCATTGGGCTTTATGCCATTAATCCATCGTAAGAACACGGATTTAGCTGCATTTATCGGTGCGCAATCTTTGCATAAACCATCTGAATATTACGATCCAGATGCTACCGCCAATGCACGTTTATCAGCTCGCTTGCCTTATTTATTCGCATGCTGCCGTTTCGCACACTATTTAAAATGTATTGTTCGTGACAAAGTTGGCTCATTCCGTGAACGTGATGACATGGAACGTTGGTTAAACGAATGGATTATGAATTATGTAGATGGAGACCCTGCCAACTCTACGCAAGAAACGAAAGCACGCAAACCATTGGCTGCTGCTGAGGTAGTTGTAGAAGAAGTAGAAGATAATCCAGGATACTATACTTCTAAATTCTTCCTGCGTCCTCACTACCAACTTGAGGGACTTACTGTTTCTCTACGCTTAGTTTCCAAATTGCCTTCGACTAAACAAGAATAGTCAGGCTTAGTTTATTTAGTTGGGTATATTAGTGCCCTGTTGTTAAATCGCTTATATTTTTTAACTAGGAGAGTAAAAAATGGCTATTGATATGTTCATGAAAGTCGAAGGTGTAAATGGCGAGTCAAAAGATTCTAACCATAAAGACTGGACTAACATCGAAAGTTTTGACTGGGGTGCTGAGCAACCTGGTTCAATGACCAGCGGTGGTGGCGGTGGTGCCGGTAAAGTCAATTTCAATGACTTAACTGTAGTTGCTGCTATCGATAAAGCAGCTCCAACCATTTTGAAAAACTGCGCTACCGGCCAACACTTGAGCAAAGTAGAAATTTCTGTATGTAAAGCTGGTGGCGAACAAATTGAATACTCACGCACTACATTAGAAGATGTCTTAGTAACCGGTGTGAAATTCATTGGTGTACAAGACAATGATGCGCTGAAAATGCGTTATTCATTCCAAGCTGCAAAAGTGAAAAACCAATATTGGGAACAAACCGATAAAGGTTCTAAAGGTGCTGAAGTTCAAATGGCCTTCAATATCAAAGAAAACAAATCTGCATAATTGATATGTAGATTTAAGTAAAAAAGCCTGACTTAAAAGGCGTTTGTTTTTAAGTCAGGCTTTATACATAAATTTTTTCACTTTTCAGACGGCACTACTTAACTGAAAAATTAATCTTGTTTTTAACTTCTATTATCCATCTTTATAAATTAAATAAGGAATCATTGAAATGGATTTGAAGACTAAATTATCAGAGATGATTGAGCTTGTACGTTCAAATCCTGACAATCAAGAACATCGTTTAGCACTGATTCAATATCAGTGTCTATGCGCAAAATGGGAACAGGCTTTAAAACAAATCGGACAATACCAAAAACTTTTTCCTGATACTCAAAAGCCCCTGATGCTCTACCTTATTGAAAATATTTCTGCTGAAATACGTCGCCAAGCAGTCTTTGAAACACAGCAAAAACCCAAAACTCTAGAACAGCACGCAAGTAAACTTGATATTCTTCAAAAGCAACTCTCTTTAGTTGCCCATGTTTCAGAACAGAAAAACAAGGCTCTTGTCGATGATTATACTGTGTTATCTGAGAATATAGATGGCTCCTCCGTACATATTACTTACCTTTTAGCAGATAAATCAGTTTCTGAAATTGATAGCGACTGGATTATGGATGGAGACGTACGTACTGCCTTCGTTTATGAATATTTCTATCAAGGTCACTATTACTGGCAAACATGGGATTCTATTGAAAATATTTCTTTTAAGGCTCCAAGTTCCTTACTGGACATCATCTGGAAAGCGTCTGAAATTAAATTTACTAATGGTGAGTGTATTCAATGTACTAGTCCTGCCCGCTATACTGTTATGCCTGGTGAGGAAACAGCATGGTCAGATCTGCTAATGAAGTGCTCACAAACTGACTGGATTGAAATAGCAGAGCAACTCTTTACAGGGGTTGGTCAAAAAACTTTGTATACCGATAACCATGATTTTGGCCTTTTAGATATTCGTAATATTAGATTTGAACAAAATCATTAAAATCTATCCATCCTTCAAACTCAGCAATTAAACATGTCGCAATTCAAAAATCAACTGTTACCCTCTTTATTTGACAGACTAACAGATGAAGAACCGCGCAGAAAAAAAGAGGCACGCTCCGATCAGGTCATTAATCTTGATCAATATCGGCAAGCAGTACTGCGTGATATTCTTTATCTACTGAATACATGCAACATGCAAGCAGAAACTATGGAGATTGACCTAACTGAAAATGTACGCTCTTCTACATTAAATTATGGTATCCCTCCCCTTTCTGGTATTAATTTTTCCGATATTGAATGGCAAGATGTGGAACAGAATATCAAACAAGCCATCATCGATTTTGAACCGCGTCTTGAAAATAAGACTCTACAAGTGATCGTAAATACCTCAGACGATGATGACGATGCTTTACACAATAAACTCATTATTGAAATTAAAGGTTACCTGAAACTCAATCCTTATCCTAAAGAATTCTTGCTCCGAACCAGCATGGATGTTGAAACAGGATTGTTTGACTTATTAGATGGGGGAAATGGGGCTTGAATAATAAATTACTGTCTTACTACAACAAAGAGCTAACTTTTCTAAAGGAAATGGGTAAAGAGTTTGCAGCCCAATATCCTAAGATAGCCTCAAGATTAGCTTTAGATACAACTGATATTCCTGACCCCTATGTTGAAAGACTCTTGGAAGGGGTAAGTTTTCTTACTGCACGCACCCAACTTAAACTGGATGCGGAGTATCCTCGTTTTGTCCAAAGAATCTTAGAAGTTGTTTATCCTGACTTCATCAATCAGAAACCGGCGGCAGCTATTGTCAATCTAGAGCCTACTAATCAATATAACGCTGATGTGATCAATCTACTGGAACGAGGCAAAATATTAAGGTCTCTGCCTATTGATGAATTTAAAGTAAGTTGTCCATTTTCTGTAACTAAAACTACTGAAATTCTGCCACTTCGTATTGAAAAAGCCAAATACACTGACTCAATAGGTTATTTGCCAAACACACTCCCTGCACTCAAACAATCCTCTAGTAAGAAAGTACAATCTGCCTTGCGTTTGGATTTTTCATTGAGCGTACCAGGTGCATGTTCAGAGATGTTGCCAGATGAATTATCTATATTTTTGGGTACAGAGCTTTCCAAATCATCTTCATTGCTGTTTCTATTAGCTTCTGAATGCGTGGGGGTTGTTTGTCACAGTTACGAAAATCCAAAACAATGGTATTACCCATTACCTACTACACCAGAACATCGTGGTTTTCGAGAAGATGAAGCCTTATCATTTAATTTAGATAAATCGGTGAGTGCATTCCGAATTATGCAGGAGTATTCACGCCTACCGGAAAAGTTCCTATTCATTTCCCAAAAAAATATTAAACAAGCTATCCAGCAAGCCGAGAAACAAGGACACTTACCTAAAGTACCTGAACATTTAGAGGAAATCGTAAACGATAAGGGAGTCAATAAAAAAATTATTACTTATCGTAAACGCTATTTTAGTCTTTCATTTTTATTCAGTAATAAAATACCTGAATTAACTGAACTGATCGGTGTAGATGATTTTTCTGTGAATGCCGTACCAGTCGTCAACTTATTCAGAAAAAAAAGCTCACGCTTCCCGGTAAATATTCAAGATCAGGAGCACCATGTCGTTATCGACCGTACCCAGCCCCTGAATTATGAAGTCTACGCTATCGAGCAAGTAAAAGGCTTTGATACCAACAACCTTCAAACCGTAGTATTTTCACCGATGTACAAAGCACCGGATATAGGACTCTTTCCAGAAGCCCAAACTCAGCATGATTATTTTTCTGTTCGTCGTGCTGATAGAGTACCATCCGAAAACTCAGCTAAAAATGGTTTTCGCTCTTCCTATTTAGGTAGTGAGGTATTTTTATCTCTTGCTAATAATCAGAATTACGCCTTTAATTCAAACGTACAGCACCTTTCTGTCGACGCTTGGTGTACAAGCAGAGATTTGCCTCTAATCATGCCTCGAGACGGAGAATCTGACTTTCTTATTGAGGGATTTTTGCCAGTCAAATCGATTAAACTGATTTCTAAATTAACAAGACCTCAAGAAGCAGTAAGTGAAGATAGGACTCTTTGGTCATTTTTAAATCAATTAAGTTTAAATTACCTGTCTCTTTTAAATACTGATAAAGAAGATGCACCTGTTGCTTTAAAAGAGCTTTTAACAGTATTTGTTTCTTCTGAAAGTGATTTACTGAAAAAACAGATTGAGTCAATTATACGAGTTGAAACCTCAATTATTAACAAAGTAGTCCGTCATTATGGAGTTGCCGCCCCTATCCGAGGAATCAACATTACCGTTACACTGGATGAAGCTCAATTAGGCGGCGTTCATCCTTTCCTATTTGGATCAGTTTTAAACCATTATTTCCGACGTTTGGTATCTATTAACTCATTTGTACAACTGCGAATTGACACGCTCCAGCAAGGTCATATTGCTACTTGGCCGTCTGAAATTGGGGAGAGGATGATTATATGAGTCCAGTCAACCCAAAAACAGATTTTGGTGACTCATTAGACAATGCTTGGGATGAAAAACTTACAATCTTTTTAAATAAAGTTTCCTCTCAACCATATAAGTATGATTATTTTTCACTCTTGCGCCAGCTTGAGTCCGTTAAATTTATTACTGGTGGGCAAATATTAGGCAAAGCTATTAGCCCAAAAATGGAGAAAATAAGGATCCGCCAAAATCCTTTGCTTACTTTTGCCCCACGCAATCTCCAATCGGTAACCTTATCACCACATTATGTAGAAATTTCCATTAATGGATTTGGTCTGTTTGGCCCATCTGGTCCACTACCTCTACATTTAACCGAATATGCTTATGAACGCCAACATCAACACGGAGACCAGGCATGGACAGGGTTTGCAAATATGTTGCAACACCGCCTGGCTATCTTATTCTATCGGGCGTGGGCCAATGCCCAAAGCATTACATCGTTAGATAAAAATGCCGAAGACCGCTTCGGAAAATATATTGCCAGTTTTAATGGCCTTAATATTCCGACCACACATAACAAAGGTTTAATTCACGAATTTGCTAAACGTTATTTTTCTGGTCTATTAATAAAACAAAGCCGATCTGCAGTCAACCTGCAACAACTGCTCACTCGCTATTTCCAAGTTCCCGTTAACATTCAAACTAACGTAGGGTACTGGGTTGAAGTCGAAGAAGAGAAAACGCAAATTGGGATTATGGGCAACTACACACTTGGGGACGGTTTACTACTAGGTGACAAACTCTATGATATGCAAAGTAAATTCCGGATTATTATTGGCCCCCTTACTCTACCAGCCTACCAATCATTCTTTAAAGACGGTATTAATGCAGCCCGTTTACGCGAATGGGTTCGTTTATTTGCCGCAGAAGAATATGAATGGGACATCCAACCTATTCTGATGCAAAAAGAAGTTCCACTGATGGTTTTAGGAGGGAACACTCAACTCGGCTTATCAACTTGGCTGGGGAATGTTTCCCGAGATGCAAAAGACTTGATCGTCAGCAATCATTAATCAGCTTTTCAGACGGCCATCGTCGATAAAAGCTTTAAAAAACTATTTTGGACATATTTGAAATAATTTAATTAAGGACGTCTTATGTCAAACATCAGCCGCAGCGTATTATTTGGTAAGTTAAATACTACTTTGTATAAAACTTTGGAAAATGCCTATACTTTCTGCCGTCTTCGAGAAAACAGCTATGTTGAATTGGTACACTGGCTACACTCTCTGCTTCAAACTGAAAAAACAGATATCTTCTGCCTGATCAATCATTTTAATTTGGATGAAGCCAAAGTACGAAAAGATGTATTGGCTGCAATAGAAAAACTGCCTGTCGGTGCTACTGCCGTCATTGACTTCTCCGAGCATATCCAAACACTTGTCGAACAAACTTGGACATACAGCTCACTAAAATTTGGTACAGACAAAATCCGTACAGCCCATATTTTCTATACCATGCTGCAAAATAAGACTTTACAGGGTATTCTGGCCAATATTTCGTCTGAATTCCTGAAAATCAAACCTGAGACCTTGGCAAACAATATTATTGCTATTACTGCTAACTCTGAAGAAAATCTTGATGTTACCCAAAATGCCTTATCTTCAGAGCCTAATGCTACTCACAAAGAAAGTGCCTTAGCTAAATACGGCAGCAATCTTACCGAAAAGGCTAAAAATGGCGAAATAGATCCAA
This sequence comes from Neisseria sp. HMSC078C12, assembly GCF_001838065.1. Taxonomy (NCBI): domain Bacteria; kingdom Pseudomonadati; phylum Pseudomonadota; class Betaproteobacteria; order Neisseriales; family Neisseriaceae; genus Neisseria; species Neisseria sp. HMSC078C12. The sequence continues at coordinate 10,666 of NZ_KV835614.1, forward strand.
TCACAGGACGCGACACTGAAATCAGACAAATGATTGATATCCTAATGCGTCGCCGTCAAAACAACCCGATTCTCACCGGTGAAGCCGGTGTTGGTAAGACTGCTGTGGTTGAAGCTTTGGCATTACGTTTAGCTGCTGGGGATGTCCCTCCTGGATTAAAAGATGTTCAATTAATTTTATTGGATATCGGTTTGCTCAAAGCTGGCGCCAGTGTTAGTGGAGAATTTGAATCACGCCTCAGAGCAGTGATGGATGAAGTAGAATCCAGCCCAACCCCAATCGTGCTATTCATCGACGAAATCCATACTTTAATTGGTGCTGGTGGTGCTGCCGGTACTGGTGATGCTGCCAACTTACTCAAACCTGCATTGGCTCGTGGCAAACTTCGTACTATCGGTGCAACTACATGGGCAGAATACAAAAAATATTTTGAAAAAGATCCTGCCCTAACTCGTCGCTTCCAAGTGGTACAAGTAGATGAACCCGATGAAGAAAAAGCCATCAACATGCTTAGGGCATTAAATGCTTCTCTAGAAAAACACCATAAAGTGATCATTCTTGATGAAGCAATCCAAGCAGCTGTAAAACTTTCCCATCGCTATATTCCAGCACGTCAGCTCCCCGATAAAGCTGTAGGCCTGATTGATACTGCCTGCGCACGCGTTGCAGTCAGCCAACATGCTGTGCCTGGCAGCATTGAATATCTACGCAAGAAGTCTGAAGCATTAAAACTCGAGCAAGCAAATTTAGAACGTGAGAAGAAACTCAGTTTCGATTCTGAAGCTCGGATTACAAACATTGGTAAAGAATTAACTGAGGTTGAAGGCCGTCTGAAAAAATTAGAAGACAGATGGAAATCTGAAGCAGACTTGGTTGTAGAGCTATTGGCTGTACGTGAACAAATCATGCAGGTTGAACAAGAGACAACTGATGAAGAAAACAAACAGTTGCGCACCCGCCAAAAAGAGCTGGTTACTAAATTGAAAAAACTGCAAGGTGTCCAACCCCTAGTCATGCCATTAGTAGACAGTCGTACAGTTGCTGACGTTGTAGCAGACTGGACTGGAATTCCTGTCGGAAAAATGATGAAAGATGAGGTTGAGGCTGTATTACAGCTTGCTGACACCTTAAATAAACGCATCATCGGCCAACGCCACGGTTTGGATTCGATTGCCCGCCGTATTCAAACTTCACGCGCCAATCTAGACAATCCCAACAAGCCTATTGGTGTTTTCATGCTTGCTGGTCCTTCCGGTGTGGGTAAAACCGAAACTGCACTGGCTCTAGCCGATACATTATATGGTGGTGAACAAAATGTGATTACCATCAACATGAGTGAATATCAAGAAGCTCATACTGTATCCACTTTGAAGGGAGCACCTCCAGGCTATGTCGGCTATGGTGAAGGTGGCGTATTAACTGAAGCTGTCCGTCGTAAACCTTACAGTGTTGTTTTGCTCGATGAAGTAGAAAAAGCACATCCAGATGTACATGAAATCTTTTTTCAAGTATTTGACAAAGGCTGGATGGAAGATGGCGAGGGTCGCTATATCGACTTTAAAAATACCATTATCATTCTCACCACCAATATTGGTACAGATTTAATTATGGATATGTGTGATGACCCCGAAATGTTGCCTACCCCGGAAGGCCTAACTAAAGCCCTGCGTACTCCCCTGCTGAAAACTTTCCCAGCTGCTTTATTAGGCCGGATGCAAGTTATTCCTTACTATCCGCTATCCGATGATATGCTCTCAAAAATTGTTGAATTGCAATTAGACCGTATCGTAAAACGTATTAAAGATAATCATGGCATCGACCTACACTATACCCCTGAAGTGTTAAAACTCATCACTTCACGTTGTACAGAAGTTGAATCAGGTGGCCGCATGATCGATGCAATTCTTACCAATACTGTTCTACCACAAATCAGCCAAGAACTACTTACTTGCGCAACACAGGGTAAACAAGTTTTGAGCGTAAATATCGATGCAAGCAATCATGACTTCAATTACCAATATAAATATAAACTTAGAAAGAAAAATACTTTATAATTCTAAGCAAAATAAGAAATCTTAGTATTCGATCGACAGTCATAGACCAACTAGTTCCTAAAGTCTAGGCTGTCGATTGATTTAAAATTTCTATCATTAAATGCAATCACTATTGATGTACCTAGGTAACCAAAATGCATGGAAAACTGATAAAATATATATCATTTGCAATGATATCTTTGATGGTAAGCGCATGCGCATCCAACCATAAACCACCAAAAGAATCTGACGAAAGTGGAGAAAAAATTGATGTACAAATCATAGTTTCTCCCGATGTCAATCCAAATTTAGTTGATCAACCTTCCCCCATAAGATTGGATTTATATCAACTGTCATCTGATGGTGAATTTAAAAAAGCAAACTATTTTGATCTTACTAATAATGCTAAAGAAACTTTAGGAGACAAATTAATTCAACAAAACCAATTCATGTTACACCCTGATACGGTTTCTGTATTACCTATCAAGATGGATTCTCATCTGAAATACCTAGGTGTTGTTGCCAGTTATCGTGATTTGGATAATAGTCAATGGAGATTAATTTTATTAAAACAAAAACAACGATGGTATCAGTTTGGGAAACACTATTTCTACGTGAATATTGGGAAAAATGAATTATATCAATTATCGAAATCAGAGATGCAAGAAATGCTAAAAGAATATAAAGAGCGCCATCCTGATGATCCGCTTATCAAAGAAAATGGGAAAACTCGTAAGAATAATAGTGACCTGAGCAAAGGCATTTTCCGCGAGGAATAAATACTTATATATAAATAATTTGAGGTTGAATGCATGTCAATTGAAGCAAAAGTAGTTTGGTCAGAGGGAATCTTTATTACCCCACAGCATTTTCAGCAATTTGAGCGTTATCTTGAGTCTGGATTACGTCAACTAGCTGTTTCTAAAGAAGGTTATTTTTGGGGGTTTTCATCTTTAGTACTGGATTCAGACGGCCTCAAACATGGTGTTCTCGGTATTCGTGAAGCAGAAGGTATTTTTCCTGATGGTTCTATATTTGTGTTTTCCCAAAAACAACTTGAAAATTTAAGCTTAAAAGTACCTGCAAACATAAAAGATACCAAAGTTTGCTTAGCCATTACTCTGCCATCCTCTGTCAATAATGAGATTGACTTTCTAAATCAAAATTCTGCTCACTCTTACCGATATAAAGCATTTGAGAAAACCCTTGCGGATACAACAAACTCCGAATTAGACGGTCGCCAAATTACACTAGCAGATCTTAATCCTACATTGATTTTAGAAAATGATTTAACTAGCAATCAAACTGCCCTTCCTATTGCAGTTATCCAATCCAGTTCAGCAGACTTTGAAATCATTCTAGACGAATCATATATTCCACCTTCCCTAGGAAGCCAAAAGCAACAACACCTAAAAGCTTACATTTCAGAAATATATGGCTTATTAATGCAAAAAAGCAATAGTCTAGCTAACGCTGTAAACGACCCGAATACCGGAGGTTCTGTTGAAGTAATGGACTTTATGATGCTTCAGACCATCAATCGGTATCTGGCTTATTTGCATCATGAAAATGAAGGCGCTCGTCAAACTCATCCAGAACAATTATTTGTCAACTTATCAAAATTATGTGCTGATTTAATGACTTTCCTTCCTTCACGCAAGGTAGGAGATGTTCCTATCTATGAACACAATGATCTAGCATCATGTTTTGGTAAATTATTTTTTAACTTGCGCAAATCACTGTCTATTGTACTTGAACAAAGAGCAATTAGAATTCCATTAGATCTGCGTGATGAAGCAACCCGAGTCGCCCAAACTCCTGATCAAAGCTTACTGGATAAAGCTTCATTTGTCCTAGCCATCAAAGCTGATATGCCTAACGAAGCCTTACGCCAAAAAATTCCAAGTGTAGTAAAAATAGGTACTGTAGAAAAAGTTAAGGAATTGGTTGCTTACCATTTACCTGGAATTAAAGTTCATGCGTTATCCGTGGCACCAAGAGAATTACCATACCATAGTGGTTATGTTTATTTTGAATTAGATAAAAAACATGAATTATGGGATATGTTTGATACTTCCTCAGGTATGGCTTTCCATTTGGCTGGTAATTTCCCTAATTTAGATGTTGAATTTTGGGCGATTAAGTCTTTAAGTTAATTTGATTTAATTTGGAATTTCATTATGAATAACCAGAATAATACTGCAAACAACGCAGTAAATGTTTATAACCCTTTAATTGAAGCTGCTAAACCTGTTCTTATCTTAGCTAACTCTATGCAGCAAACTACTAGTCAATTATCTACTGACAGCCTAATTAATAAATTCTCTCTCTTAATTAATAATTTTGAAGAGAATGCTGAAAAAAATGGAGCTAAATATGATGCCATTCAGGCCGCAAAATACTGTCTTTGTACATTTGTAGATGAATTAGCAGTCCGTGCAGGCTGGGCTGATGAAACTTGGTCAAAGAATAGCTTATTAGTATCTTTTTATGATGAAACTTGGGGTGGAGAACGTTTTTTTGAAATCATTCAAAATTTGAAACAAGATTCTGATAAGAATACTGATTTATTAGAGTTTATGTATTTATGCCTGCAATTTGGTTACAAAGGTAAGTACCAAGTTCTAAACAATGGGGAGCTTGAGATCGATAAAATTAAAAGGGACTTACTTGCCTTAATTCACAGTAAACGACCTGACCAAACTGCTAATCTTTTTAAACATAACCCGATTATTACAAATAATATTCAAAGGAAACGCAGGCTTGCTATTCCTTTATGGGTAGTAGGCGTATTAGGAGCTGTTGCATTAGGTGTAGGCTATTTTACAATGCAATGGTCATTAGGAGATAAATTCAATACAGCCAGTACAAAAGTAAACAGCCTCAAACTCCCTTCAGTAATCACCAAACAACAGGATACACAAAAAACAGTCCGACTACGGCCTTTATTGGAAAATGAGATTGCTAGAAAATTAGTATCTGTGGAAGATTTTCAAGACAGAAGCACTGTTACTATTTTAGGTGATGGCTTATTTGAATCCGGCTCTGCACAAATTCAAGACCAATATTATCCTGTTTTGGCTGCGGTTAGCCAAGCCTTAGATAGTGTGGAAGGACAAATTATTGTTACGGGATACACTGACAATCAGCCAATTCAGAGCTTAAATTTTCCATCCAACTGGCATTTATCACAGGCTCGGGCAGATGCAGTAAAAGAAATTTTATTGAATTACGTTAAAAATGGTGGAACACGCATCCGTTCTGAAGGGCGAGGCTCAACCGATCCTGTCGCACCAAACGATACTTTGGAAAACAGAGCTAAAAACCGAAGGGTTGAAATTACATTATTTACTACAGGAACTGGACCCAAACTAGGTAGCACAGTCGAAATAAAAAACAATACCTCCAATCCTTAACAAAACGGTAGTGCAAACACACAATAATCTATTTTAGATTGATACGGAAAAAATAGACATGAAAAAAATTATTTATTTTCTAGGTTCTCGCTCTTTATGGGTGATGTTGGGTATTACTGGCCTAATTATATTAGTATGGTTTATTGGCCCATTAATCTCTATAGGTGAAGTTCGCCCCTTAGTAAGCAAAACTATTCGTTTTGCAGTGTGTGCCACTATTATTGGTATTTGGTTGGCTAAAGCTGTATTTCGCCAATATCGTGAATCCCGCCGAAACGCTGCTTTATTGAAAGAAATTCGAGCTGCTCAAGAGCCTATTTTAAAAAGTGCAAATGATGTTAGCTCTATGAGCCGCCAGTTTGCTGAAATGGACAAAGTATTAAAGAATGCTAAATTTTCTAAATCTAAAAACAGTTTGTTGGCTAGACTAGAAGAAGGTCAATACCTCTATCAAATGCCATGGTATGTTGTCCTAGGGGCAGCAGGATCTGGTAAAACGACTGCACTCAAACGTTCTGGCCTTAACTTCCCCTTAGAGAGCACTTTGGGGACATCTGTAAGTGGCCTAGCAGGTACACGAGATTGTGATTGGTTCCTATCGGATGAAATAGTATTTCTCGATACAGCTGGTAGATTATCTTTACATGACAATCATAGCAGTAAAGATTCTAGTGACTGGGAAGAATTTGTAACGCTGCTACAACGTTACCGACCTAAACAGCCAATAAACGGAGTATTGGTTACTGTAGGCGTAGATGATTTATTGGGCGGAAAAACCAATATAACAGAAATCTCAGTAGAACTGCGTAAAAGAATCCATGAAATGCATACTAAATTAGGTATACATTTTCCAGTTTATCTTATGATAACCAAATTAGATTTATTGCATGGTTTTAATGAATTCTTTAACCATCTAACTGAAGAACAAAGAAATCAATATTTAGGGATTCCTCTATCTAATACAGAAGGAATGGAAACCCCTATCGCTACTGCTTCTAATGCCTTAGCAGATATTGTAGATAAATTACGCTCCTCTATGTTGGGCACAGTTCATCAATTAGAATCCACTGAAGACAAGGCTGCGGCTTTTGCATTCCCTGAGGAGTTCGAGCGTCTTAATCAGGCCGTACTTTCCCTATTTAAAGAACTGTCTAAATCTTCAAAATTTGAGCAACCTATCGCATGGAGAGGTGTTTATTTTTCAAGCTCAACTCAAACAGGACAACATCTCAACCCTATACTGGAAGGTTTGCAAAGTGATTTCCAATTATCTAAAAAATACTTGGATTCAAACCAGGCCTCTACTCAGAATAACGAACATAGCTTTTTCTTAAATAGACTATTTGCTGACGTTATTTTAAGCGAGGCAAATTTGGCTGGTGAGAATAAATCTTGGTTTGTCAAAAAACAAATCTTGTATTGGCTAGGTATTGGAGCTATTACAACTGTAGTAATCGCATGTTTGACAATGATGTTGAATAGTTACTCCAATAACCAATCATATCTTGAACAGGTTGATAAAAAAGCAACTGACTTAGCTTCAGATGTAAAAAAATATACAGACGGCCCTGATTTACTTAAGGCTGTCACATTTGCTGAACAAGTTAGAGATACAACTACCAGTAAAGAAATTCCAGATTTATTATCCCCTCCGCTCAGCTATCGTATGGGCCTTTATCAAGGTAGCCAAATGAAAGATGTTGGGGAGTCAGCCTATTATAGAATTCTTCAAGACAACGTAATGCCATTAATCAGCTATAAGTTGGATGAACTTCTACGCACAGCTAATGGCTCCAACAATATTAATAGCTATGATGCATTAAAAGCTTATCTTATGATGTTCCACAAAGAACATTTTGATGCTGCTTTTATGCAAAACTGGTTAATGTCCAATTTGTCTAAAACAGAATCATCAGGCATGAGTGACCAACAAAAAAAATCTGTTGAAAAAGCTCTGAATCAGATTCTTTCAAAACAAAGCATTACACCAAGCGTTCCCTATGATGAAGAATTAGTAGAACGTTGTAGACAGGAAATTGCGCAGAGAGACATTGCAACCATGGTATTAGAAGATACTATAAATACAGTTACTCTCTCTGGAAAGGGAGGAGTTACACCTGTATCCTTTTCAAGTATGGGTGGAGTGCAAAGTCACTTGTTATTCCGACGTAAGACTGGTGGAACTCTGAAAGAACCTATTAACTTTATTTATACTAAAGAAGCCTACATTACTAAAGTTTTGCCTGCTATGGTTAAATCTGCAGAGCAGTTTTTTAATGAAGACAACTGGGTATTAGGTGACTATGCTTCTTTAAGTCAAAGCAAGGCATCTGTCCTTTCTGATGCCCAAAGAATCTATTTCAGTAATTACATTAAAGTTTGGAATAGTTATTTATCTGATTTGTCATTAGTAACACCAAAGTCGTCACGAGAGAGTACTCAAATTGCAAAACTACTATCTGAAAAGAACTCACCTCTAGTCAATATTATTAAAGGAATTAGTGATAATACGACTTTAGCTATTGACAAACGAATAACAGAAAAAGCTGGCAGCAAAATTACTGATTGGTTAAATAGAGCCGGGCTCTCAAAACTCTTAGAGAGTGAAGAAGGGAATAATACAAAAAATGAATTAGCTGCGTTAAAACAAGCAACTCCAGTTGATGATGCTTTTGCAGATTTCCATATATTAACAGAAACCACAAATGATCAACCTCCAGCTATTAACAACGTTACAGAAGCTATAAATGATTTATATGTTTATTTAGTTGCCGTTAATGTTGCTGTAGAAAAAGGAGTGGACTTACCACCTGATGATCCTTTCGTAAAATACAAGGCTGAAGTAAATAGACTGCCACCTCCCTTTCGCCAAATGTTAGATAACTTTTCTGAAATTATTCTGAAAAACACTAACAAAATTGTTGATGAAAAAATTTTATCTACTTTAGAAAAACAAATGGCCACATTGACTAATAGTTGTAAAGAAATACATCAACAAGGATACCCTTTCGATAAAGGATCGGAGGACAATGTTGCATTAGAAAGTTTCACCAGTATATTTGGTCCCAATGGTATCTACAGCAAATTTACTAACTTGACTGGTGAAGCTGCCGTATTGGCACGCTCAGAAAAACTGGAAACTTTAACTGCTAAAAATGATGCATTTAAAGATCGTTTTGCAAAGCTAAACGATATAGCAGATATTCGACAAGGGTATTTTGATAAAGGATCAGAAACTCCTACATTCGACTTTTCGATTAAAGTTTTAATTCTCGATACCAGTTTAGAAAGTGTAAATATTTCATATGCAGGTAAGAGCTATGTATACAGCCACGGCCCTGTAAATCCTGTAACCTTTACTTGGCCATCCAAGAGTGAAAATGCTTTAGCCAAAATAGATATCTCATCTCCCCAAATCAACAGCGCAGGTATTAGTTCAACTGGGCCGTGGTCGATCTTCCGCCTTATTGAAAAAGGTAAAATTATTCGCCAAACAGGAAATACCACCGTTGTCGAATACAACATCAAAGGAAAAAATGTTGTCCTTGAATTTACTACTTCTACTGCTTTTAACCCCTTTAATTTAAGTAAATTAAGGAATTTTCAGTGTATTTGAAAGTCTCAATAGAGATGTAAATAATATTACCTAAAATATCAACCTCAATATATTTCTCATATTGATACCTTATCCATATTAAAAATATAGGATAAAAACGCTTATAAATTGAATGCTGGTTTAAGATTGACAAGGAGTTTCCCGAAATGAATAGAACTATCGTTGCTCATACGCCTTTGGGATCACAACTATTATTCAAAAAAATGCTTGGAACAGAATCCGTTTCAAATCTGTTTGAGTTCAATATTACATTGGTCTCCCAAAACCCAAATTTACAAGGCAAAGATATTATTGGTCAGCCTGTAACATTGGAAATTGATACTGAAGCAAGCAGTCCTCGTTACCTAAATGGTCTGGTTACCGATTTCGGTTATATTGGAGAAGATGAGGACGAGGAAGGTTATCATGCCTATACTTGTACCACTCGCCCATTCATGTGGTACCTCACTCAAAATACAGACAGCAGGGTTTTCGTTGATAAGTCCGTATTAGATATCGCTAATGAAGTCTTAGCACCATTCGGATTCCCATACCAAATAAAATGTCAAAAAGGGTATCGAACAAGAGGTTTTTGTGTTCAATATCAAGAAAATAGCTTTGATTTCTTAAACCGCCTATTTGAACAAGAAGGTATCTACTATTATTTTGCCCACAGTAATGGTTCACATGAGCTAGTTATTACTGATGATGTTGGTGTTTTAGAAGCTATTTCATCCCCTAACATCCCCTACCACTCTCGAAATACTGCACCAGGGGCACCAAATATCGCCTATATTGATATTTGGGAAGAACGAGATGCTTTAAAATCTAGTCAGTTTGTTACTCAAGAATACAACTATAAAAATGCCAAAGTACCAATGATGTCTTCAGACTTAGTTCATGACTTCAATTCGGTATCTATGGAACACTATGACTTCTACACGGGCTTTAGTGATGTATCGGAAGCACAAAATTATAGCCAGGTCCGTAGTGAAGATTTGAAAAGCCAAACTAAGATTATTACTGGCTCAGGTACTGCACTGACACTTGCTCCGGGTTATACGTTTATCTTGAGCAAACACCCTCATGCATCTTCCAATACCGAATATACTATTCTAAAAGCTGATTATGATTTTGAAGAGGCAGGCTATACGTCTGGAGACCGTATTGGTAAATTTAGAATTTCATTCCGCGTATTACCGAAATCTTATCCATACCGCCCTCCTCTTAAAACTCCCAAGCCAAAAGTTTTAGGGACACAAGCAGCTACGGTAACAGGACCTGCTGGTGAAGAGGTTTACACCAATGAATATGGTGATATTAAAGTCCAGTTTCACTGGGATCGCTATGGGAAAATGGATGAAAACAGTTCCAACTGGGTACGAGTAACTCAGGGCTCTGCTGGTGCTGGCTATGGCTCTATTAATACACCACGCATTGGCGAAGAAGTACTGGTTGATTTTATTAATGGTGATGCTGATCGACCTATTGTATTAGGCCGTCTGTATAACAGCGCAATGTCGCCACCATGGGGATTTCCTGCTGCAGCTAAGCAATCCGGTATCAAGAGTAAAAGTTTTAACTCCCCATTAGCCAACTTTAACGAACTGATGTTCAATGATACTGCTGGGTCTGAAATGGTCAACTTCCAGGCACAGAAAGACTTGACCTCACTTGTTAAGAACAATGAAACCCGTAACGTCAACAACGACCGAACCACTACAATTGGTAATAATGAAACTGTAACAGTAGTAGGTGATCGAGCTAAAACCGTTCAAAAAAACGAAACCGCCTCAATTACCCAAAACCGTACTAAATCAGTCGGCCAAAACGAAACTTCCAGTATTACCCAAAACCAAAGCATTAGTGTCGGCCAAAACCAAAGTACTTCTGTGGGCGAAGATCAGAGTGTTTCTGTCGCTAAAAATCGAACCCATTCTGTCGGCCTCGATGAAAACATTGGCATCGGAAAAAATCAGGCTTTAACCGTAGGCTTGGATCAAAACGTTTCTATTGGTAAAAATCAAGCGTTGACCGTTGGCGCCAATCGTAACAAAACTATTGTATCCAACGAAGTAAGCAGCATTGGTGGCAATAAGCAGGAAACCGTCAGCCTAAATGGTATGAGCAACGTTGGTATCGGACAAATGACCAACATCGGAGCTGGCTATATGTTAAATGTCGGAGGTGGTTGGATGACCAACGTTGGTGGAGCAGAAATGCATAGTGTTGGTGGAGTTATGGGGCTTAATGCTCTAGGTAACATCGGCCTTAATGCTGGTGTTAACATCACTTTATCTGCACGAAACAAAATTACCCTTCAAGTTGGTAGCTCTATGATTGTAATTGAGAAAAGTAAAATTACTATCGTTAGTAAAAAAGTTAAGATCGTTGGCACTAGTGTAGTAGATATGGACGGCAAAAAAGTCGATATCAACTAAAAGAAAAGGTATATCAATGTTCGAATTGGAGAACTTTACCTGCTTTCATACGCAGCAATTTAAAAACATCGACCAGTTAGATCGAACGTATGATGTTATAGTTGCTAAAGTTAGTTATGAGTTTGAAATCGATCCTGTAACAGGGAAAACTGTACTTGAGTTTGCCCAAACTCAGGCTCCTCTTACATTTGCAGATACTTTTTACGGTGAACCATCTCAAACTTCAACTCAGTTTGAAAGCGACTTTTGCCTTTATAAACCTAAAACTGATTTAGTGGTCAATGCAATCGCCTATGCACCTGATGACACTCCCGCTCGACAACTTGCCGTAGCGGTGAGTGTTGGCGATTACCAAAAGAGTCTGGCTCTTACTGGCGAGCGCTACTGGGTAAGAGAGATAGCCGGATGGTCTCTAAGCGAACCAGATCCTATTCTCTCCTTACCTATCCGCTATGAATTTGCCTTTGGCGGTAGTGCAGTTGAAGACGATCATGAGGGGCATCAGCAAAATCCTGTCGGCATTGGTTATTATCCCAAATCCCAACTTAAACAAAATGGGTTCAAACGAATATTAAAGGCTCACCAGATTTATGACCCAAGCCATCCGGTACGAGATCCTGCTGAAAATGTTGCTCCTGAAGGATTTGGCTTTATGCCCCGTTATTTTGCGCAACGGGCACAACATTCAGGTACTGCCGATGCAGAATGGATAGCTACCCGTGCACCTTTATTACCAAAAGATTTTTCTATGGCTTATTGGAACGGTGCTCATCCTTCCCTTCAATTACCACATCTAAAGCCTAACCATATCTATACACTAGGATTTACCGGCATGGTACATTCCTTTCAAGCACCCAATCAGTACTTTACTGTCGAACTACCGGTAGAGACTGTATTTGTACATGCCCATACCGCATCGAATATGTCTTTGTGTAAAGACATGGTGTTGGATACCGTACTCGTTGATGTAGAACAACGCCGTATTGACTGTACATACCGGACTTCTTTTGCAGAAGAGCTGGAAATTTCTGCATGTCAACTCAGATTTATTGCTCGACATGAACGGGCAGAACAAATCGCAGCCGCAGTTGCATGCCATACTTCACAAGATAAATTTATCCCGATACCGCCTTCTCTTGCGGCACTCGCGTAAACAACCCAAAGGCCGTCTGATTCCCAACTAATTGCAGCCAACTTTTCAGACGGCCTCTATCCCCCCAACAGGAGCACCCCATGGCCGTCAATAAAATCGCCCGTAAAAGCAGCAAGTTCCGCGTTGTCTTTACCGTCCCCGATTTCTGTTGGCCACCTCCACCCGCTCCCCCTTCCGTTCCACCCATTCCCTTCCCGCTCTTTGCCGACCTCGGCGGTGCCAAAACCGTCGCCAAAGACGTACGCCTCAACCGCAAGCCTGCTTTTGTCTTTAAAGCCAGTAAGACGGATAAAACTTATGGCGATGAAATCGCCCTTCCGGGCCGTAAAGGGGTAAAGAGCCGCACTGCCACCAAGCCTGCCTGGCCGATGCGCCATTCTTCCTCGGT
>NZ_KV835614.1:23791-24081 GCF_001838065.1 Neisseria sp. HMSC078C12
GTAGGTGCCGGCCGTCCGGTCAATCCGATACACGGGTTGAAGTTCCTGACAAATGAAACCGACTTTGCCTTTGAAGGCATTCTGCCGCTGGTATGGAGCCGCAGCTATTATTCCGACCAAGACGGTACCGGCTGGCTTGGCGAGGGTTGGAGCGTACCGGGCTGCCAACGCATCATCCGCGATGCGGCCGGATTGGCCTATATCGACGATCAGGGCCGTTTGTTCCCTTTACCGGAAGTGGATGAAGATGATGAAGAGCCGGTATTGTTCGAGAGCGAACAGATTTGGTT
>NZ_KV835615.1:0-251 GCF_001838065.1 Neisseria sp. HMSC078C12
ACCACTACTACCATCATTAAAGATGGTGCAACCGGTGCTAAAGGCGATACCGGCGCAACTGGTGCAGATGGTAAGAACGCTGAAGCCGACGTTAAAGACAACGGCAACGGTACTCACACTGTAACCATCAAAGACGGTAACGGTAATACCACTACTACCATCATTAAAGATGGTGCAACTGGTGCCGACGGTAAGAACGTTGAAGCCGACGTTAAGGATAACGGCGACGGTACTCATACTGTAACCATCAA
>NZ_KV835615.1:351-7517 GCF_001838065.1 Neisseria sp. HMSC078C12
AACGGTAACACCACTACTACCATCATTAAAGACGGCACAGCTGCCGCAAAAGGTGATAAAGGTGACAAGGGTGATAAAGGTGATACCGGTGCTAAAGGTGACCAGGGTATTAAAGGTGACCAAGGCGCTAAAGGTGACAAAGGTGATACCGGTGCTAAAGGTGATCAAGGTATTAAAGGTGACCAAGGTGCTAAAGGCGACAAAGGTGACACTGGTGCCCAAGGTGCTAAAGGTGATACCGGTGCTAAAGGTGATACTGGCGCAGACGGTAAGAATGCCAAAGCCGACGTTAAAGACAACGGCAACGGCACTCACACTGTAACTATCACCGATGGCGACGGTAAAACTACTACCACTATCGTTAAAGACGGTAAGAACGCTGAAGCCGAAGTTAAAGACAACGGCAACGGTACTCACACTGTAACCATCAAAGACGGTAACGGTAACACCACTACTACCATCGTTAAAGACGGTGCAACTGGTGCTAAAGGTGATACCGGTGCTAAAGGTGACCAAGGCGATAAAGGTGTCAAAGGCGACAAAGGCGATAAAGGTGACCAAGGTATTAAAGGTGACCAAGGCGCTAAAGGCGACAAAGGTGACACAGGTGCTAAAGGTGATACCGGTGCTAAAGGCGACAAAGGTGACACCGGTGCCCAAGGTGCTAAAGGTGATACCGGTGCCAAAGGTGACCAAGGCGTCAAAGGCGATAAAGGTGACAAAGGTGACAAAGGTGACAAAGGTGATCCTGGTAAAGATGCTGACGGCACCTTCGGTCTGGTTGACGAGACTGGTACTACTGACGGCTCTATCTCCAAACAGCTGAATAACACTATTCAGATTAAAGGTGATGCGGGTACTAAAGTTCAAGTATTCGACAAAGCAACCGGTAAGACTTCAGAGAAAGAAGTTCAAAACATCTTCGTTAAGAAAGACGGCGATGCGCTGAAAGTCAGCTTGAACCCTGATCTGACCGTTAACAGTGTTACTACTAACGAACTGAAAGCAGGTCCTGTAACCATCAACCAAGGTGGTATCGATGCCGGCAACACTACTATTAAAAATGTTGCTCCAGGTAAGAACGGTACCGATGCGGTTAACGTTGACCAGCTGAACCAAAAATTCGGCGATGTGAACAGCAATGTGAACAAGGTTGACAACAACGCCCGCGCAGGTGTGGCTCAAGCTCTGGCTACTGCCGGTCTGCCACAAGCTTACTTGCCAGGTAAGAGCATGTTGGCTATCGGTGGCGGTCACTACCGCGGTGAAACCGGTTACGCTGTCGGCTTCTCTAGCATCTCCGATGGTGGTAACTGGATCATCAAAGGTACTGCTTCCGGCAACTCACGTGGTCACTTCGGTGCTACCGCAGCAGTTGGTTACCAATGGTAATCTGACGCTCAGACGGCCTGAAAAGGCCGTCTGAAAAGACGAAGCAAAGTAAATGCGGCCTATTTAGGCCGCATTTTTTTATGCTTAGATTATGTTTTGAATTTATTTGATGAATTAATCAGGACAGTAGCCAAAGATAAATGAATATATCTTTAGCAGTCTGTTGCAATTCAAAAGGCCGTCTGAAACATCATTGGATGCTTCAGACGGCCTTTCTTTTATTCGCACTATATGCCATTAATCCCAAATATTTGCGCGTTCGACTTCTTTCCATGCGTCTAGAATCAGGCTGCCGTCGTTGTCTTTCAGCAAAGTAGCATCTGAGAGCATACGGCGCCAAGTGCGGGCATTTTTTAGGCCGTGCATTAAGCCTAGTGCGTGGCGGACGATATGGCGCAGGATGGTGCCTCGTCCTAAGGCGATTTGTTCGCGACTGTATGCGTATAGCCAAGCCGCTAAATCTGCGTATTGGATTGGTGCGTGTGCTTCGTTGTAAAACAGTGCATCCCAATCGCGCATCAGCATTGGATTGTGATAAGCCTCGCGTCCGATCATGACACCATCGACAAATTTTAAGTGTTCGGCGATTTCTTCGTTGGTGGTGATGCCGCCGTTAATTAAAATTTCTAAGTCTGGAAAATCTTGTTTCAAGCGGTACACGTATTCATATTTGAGTGGCGGGACTTCGCGGTTTTCTTTCGGGGATAAACCGTCCAACCAGGCATTACGCGCATGGACGATAAATGTGCGGCAGGCTGTTTTTTCGCGAAGTGTTCCCACAAAATCTGCTACGACTTGATATTCTGTCTGCCTGTCTACACCGATGCGGTGTTTGACCGTCACCGGAATTTCAACTGCATCCTGCATCGCATTCAAACAATCTGCCACCAAATCTACATCATTCATCAAGCAAGCGCCGAAAGCGCCTTTTTGAACGCGTGGGCTGGGACAGCCGCAATTTAGGTTGACTTCATTATAACCATACGCCTCAGCTGCTTTAGCGGCGATTGCCAAGTCATGCGGATCTGAACCGCCAAGCTGTAAAGCTACCGGCTGCTCGCCTTCGTTGAAACTTAAAAAACGGTCTTTATCTCCATAAACCACCGCGCCTGAATTGACCATTTCGCTATAAAGCCAGGCATTGCGCGTAATTTGTCGCGCCATAAAGCGATAGTGTCTGTCTGTCCAATCGAGCATGGGGGCAACAGACAGGCGGCGGGAAGGTAGGGAAGAAGCAGGCATTGAGATGACTTTCAAACAAAATAACGCATTATATAGTGTATTAAATTGACTTTCGATATCGGCTGGTAAATCAAAATGATATATAAGGTGTTGTAGCTGAGGCTAAATCCATTCATGGTGGTGGAAATCCAATATTCAGACGGCCAAATAAGTTTTAAAATGTCAAACAACAAACCATTAGAATGATAAGGAAAAAAACATGGCACAATTTTTCGCCATCCATCCCGATAATCCCCAAGACCGCCTCATCAAACAAGCCGCCGACATTGTCCGCAGTGGCGGCGTTATCGTTTACCCTACAGACTCCTGCTACGCGTTGGGTTGCAAACTCGGCGACAAAAACGCGATGGAGCGCATTCTTGCGATTCGTAAAATCGATCAAAAACACCATCTGACCCTGATGTGTGCCGATTTGAGCGAATTGGGTACTTACGCCAAAGTAGATAATGCCCAATTCCGCCAGCTCAAAGCAGCTACGCCCGGCAGTTATACCTTTATCCTGCAGGCAACCAAAGAAGTACCCAATCGCACGCTTCACCCAAAACGTAAAACCATCGGCCTGCGTGTTCCCGACAACGCCACTGCCTTGGCGCTTTTGCAAGAATTGGGCGAACCTATTTTAAGCTGCACCCTCATGCTGCCCGAAGACGAAGAGCCATTGACCGATTCATACGAAATCCGAGACCGTCTTGAGCATGCTGTTGATTTGGTTATTGATGGTGGCTGGTGCGGTACTGAGCCGACGACGGTTATCGATATGACCGATGGCACTGAGCTGATTCGTCAAGGCAAGGGCGATATTACCGTATTCGGTTTGTAAAACCATCCGCGTTTGTATAAGTAGGGATATGCGTATTCTTTCTATGACGTATTAAAAGCATATTGCCAATTTTATTGATAGCTCAAAAAACAAATTATTCAAGCAAGCAATTGTTCAAAATCATTTCATCAAAGGCCGTCTGAAATCTTTCAGACGGCCTTTTCCATTTTTTAGAAAACAATTCATTTTAAATAAAATTCCGAGCAATTGGCACGTTGCTTGCATGATTACTGTGATTGCTGATGACTTGTCGACGGAATACAACATTACGCTTATTAATAAAAACATGACTGGAGAACTTTTGATGATTAGTTTTTCTGTTCAAACGTCATGATTTTGTTTAAAAATTAAAGATAATCGGTTGATATTTTAGACTAGCGGATATTTTGTAAGTATGAAATACTATACCGTTGCGGGATAGTCAAAAGCCTAAATTTCGTCTCAAAGTGACAATAAACGTCAGCTTGAGACAAGCATTTTGCTGGGAAACCCCTGCATAAATTCTTAAAGTAGCGTCATGCTCATGCTCACGCTTTTACCTATCATAAAAAGAGAAAGACACACCTATGAATAAGATATTTAAAGTTGTTTGGAACCGTACGATTCAATCTTTTGTCGTAACTTCCGAATTGGCCAAAGGCCGAGTGAAATCGTCTGCAGAACAAAACAGTGCAGATGTATCTACCAAATCCGGTAAAAATGGTATTGCGACAGTTTTCAGATTGACAGTGATTTCGGCAGCTCTTTTGGGTGCAGGTAATTCGTATGCGGCAACTGCAGCACGAGGAAAAATTGAATTTGATGCTGTAACCAGTGCGACTGCGGTTAGTGGTGCAACAGCGACCGGTATTGGTGCTCTGTCAGTAGGAGCATCAGCCAATGCTACGGCTAACGGTGCAGTTGCGGTAGGTACGAGTGCAAATGCAACACATAATAACAGCCTTGCTGTTGGTACAAATGCCAAGGCTACTCAAAATCATGCTGTTGCGATGGGTGCAGATACAAGTGCAAGTAGTTCAAATGCAACAGCGATAGGTAAAAGTGCCAATGCTGTTTCTGCAGATTCAACAGCACTGGGTGCAGATTCCAAAGCAAATGGTACGCAAGCGACAGCGGTAGGTAAGAATGCTCTTGCTGATAATACGAGCACAACAGCATTGGGTAATTCGGCGCAAGCATTTGGTATAGGCTCAATGGCTTTGGGCCAATCCAGCACATCAAGAGGTCAAGACGGCATTGCAATTGGCAGCGGCAGTCAGGCTGCAGCCAATGCGCAAAATGCCATTGCAATCGGTACCAATGCAGTGGGTTATCAAAGTGAGTCTATCGCCATAGGTAATTCAGCCCAAGCTCAAACTGGAAATACCATTGCCATCGGTAAAAGTGCAGTGGCAAATTCTCCAGCTTCGGGTAATGCAGCATCAAGTGCTATTGCACTTGGTGCAGACGCGAATGCAACCGGACTTGGTACGATTGCTATTGGACGTGCATCTGGGGTTCTTTCGCAAAATATTATGAATGTGAATGTAACGCACAATAATATTGCTATTGGTAATACGGCTCGAGTAGGCGATTCAAGTAGTTCTAAGATAACTCAGTCTATTGCTATTGGTTCAGGTAACCGTGTTGATCCACAGGGCAGACCTGAGGGTGCGTGGGCAAAGGGAGACCAATCTATTGCGGTTGGCGGCAATGTCTTGGCTAATGGTAATTCATCTGTTGCTATTGGTGGTGATGATTTAGATTCGGTAGGTGGTACTCGATATTCTGGCAATGCAACGGATAAATTCATCAAATATAATGAAAAAGGTGCAAAGACCGGTGAATATACGCTGAGCGGTAAAAGTCTGCGTGATATTTATAAAGAGATGACTGGTGATACGATGTATAGCGGTTCTTATGGTAATACTATTGCCGGTCAAGGTTCTGTTGCATTAGGTGTGCAGTCTAATTCATCTGCCGATTTGTCTCTGGCTATCGGTACCAAATCTCAGGCGACTGCCTTTGGCGGTGTAGCTTTGGGTACAGGTGCAAAAGCAACTCTGCTGAACTCTGTGGCTTTGGGTACGGCTTCTAAAACCGATAAAGAAGGTCAGGCATACGTTCAACGCGAAATTATGGGTGTAACCTACACTTGGGCAGGCGGTCAAACTACCGATGCCGGTGATGTTGTGTCTGTTGGTTCTAAAGGTTACGAACGTCAAATCATCAATGTATCCCCCGGCGATATTTCTGCTACTTCTACTGATGCCATCAACGGCTCTCAACTTTATGGTGTATTGAGTGCAATTGAGCGTGTCCGCTATTTCTCTGTTAAGTCAGAAGAAGGCAAAACTGACGGTACGAAAAACTGGAACAATGACGGTGCAAAAGCAACCAATTCGATTGCCATCGGACCGAATGCGGCAACAAGCACTGGTGCGACGGGTAGTATTTCTTTGGGTCATAATGCCAACGTACTTGGTTCGTCTTCTGTTGCTGTTGGTCCAAATGCAACGGTAACTTCTGGAACTGTTGGCGCTGTTGCCTTAGGCTCTAATGCCAATTCCCGCGGTACAGGTTCTATCGCCATAGGTTTGAATACAGAAAATGATCGCAATTACTCTATAGTCGTCGGTGCTCACAGTAGAGCCAACTACGAAAATGCAACCGTTGTCGGTGCAAGGGCAGCAGCACAAAATAACGGTACGGCAATGGGCTATTTGTCAAATGCAGTCGGTGATGATTCTGTTGCAATCGGTCATCAGGCGCAGACAACACAAGCTTATTCTATCGCCATTGGTAAGCAGGCAAACAGTTCAGGCCTTTATTCCACTGCTATTGGTTCCTCAGCCCAAGCTGCCGGGCAGAATAGTTTTGCCGGCAGTAATAATGCAAAAGCGACTGGAAGCGATTCAGTTGCTTTGGGTAGTGGCGCGACGACTACGATCGGTAGCTCTGTTGCATTGGGTAATGGTGCTGTTGGCACTGCCAATAATTTTGATGCAACAGCTAAAAATGCAACATTCAAAAACGATAGCGGTACGACGACTAATGTCAGCTATGCAGCTTCTTCATCCGCTAAAACAGGCGCGGTTTCTGTAGGCAGCGCAGGCAATGAACGCCAAATTCACAATGTTGCCGCAGGCCGTATTTCCGCCACTTCGACCGATGCGGTCAATGGTAGCCAGCTGTACACCGTTATGAACAATGTTGGACACAATATCCAACAAAACGGTACAGACAAATCTCGTATCAACAACAACGGTACAGTCAACTACGCCGATGGCAATTTGACGACTGTTGCAATCACCGATGGCGAGAATGCATCAAAAGTTCAAATCAATGTCACTCAAGGCACATTGTCTGTCGATAATAATGGCACAGTGTCCGCACCGACTGCCGGTGTAGCGACTGCCGGTGATGTAGCCAATGCCATCAATAATGCCAAGACCACAACTAAGGTGGAGGCAGGCAGTAACGCGCACGTTAATAAAACAACTTCAGGCAAAGAAACCACTTATACCGTCAGCGCAGATAAAGCAACGGTACAAGTTTCCAATGCTTTGAATTTGACTTCCAATACTACAACTGCAGCTGATGGTGCAGTCACAACCGACTACAGCATCGACTTGGCTGATAGCACCAAAGCCGACATCCAAAAAGGTGTGGACGCCAAAACCACCGTTGATACCAAAGGTCTGACCTTCAACGGCGACAGCGGCAGCACCAA
>NZ_KV835616.1:0-735 GCF_001838065.1 Neisseria sp. HMSC078C12
ACCCAAATTAAATTGGGCTTGAGCATTCCCTTGTTTCGCAACTTGAAGCGTTTTCTGAAAATCCGACACATCATCAGCCCAAACTGCCTGCGCCAAGCCCAAAGATAACAGGGCTACCATCATTTTTTTTAATAATTTATTCATTCTAAAATCCATTTCTTTCAATTATTGTTTCTGTTTTATCCTAGTTTTTCAGACGACCTTTAGAAAAATTCAATATCCTGCCTGATTAAATTTTCGATAAGCATCACAACCTTGTTGTAATCCATTATCACAAGCCTTACCAAACCACTCTTTGGCAATCTTATAGTTCTGACGAACACCTTCTCCTTTGGCATACATCACACCCAAATTGTATTGAGCATTGGCATACCCTTGTTCTGCCGCCTTGCGATACCACTGCACTGCCTGTGTATAGTCTTGATGGACTCCTTCACCTTTGAAATACATCCCACCCAAATTATTTTGGGCGTCTGCAAGCCCTTGTTCTGCCGCCTTGCGATACCACTGCACTGCCTGTGTATAGTCTTGACGGACTCCTCGCCCATTTTCATACATCACGCCCAAATTATATTGGGCGTCTGCATACCCTTGTTCTGCCGCCTTGCGATACCACTGCTCTGCCTGTGTATAGTTCTGACGGACTCCTTTACCTTCTTCATACATCCAACCCAAATTATATTCGGCATTGGCATACCCTTGCTCTGCCGCCTTGCGATACCACTGCACTGCCTG